>CADDYT010000213.1 GCA_902810755.1 Chloroflexota bacterium | reverse complement strand
CAGAAGAACCGTGATGCGCGATCTCCTGCGTCTCCAGTCCGCACGATCTACCGCCTCCTCCACGAGCATGTACTGCCGCTCTTCCGTACCGGCCAGCATGCCAGCCACGTTGGATTGCACGGTCGCCGCAAAGGTGTACATTTGCTGCGCTCCCCGCTGCGCCTGTTCGACGCCGTTGAGCGCAACGTTCGACCACTGTTGGGCGACCTGATGACCGTTTTGCCACGCAGTGCGCTGCTCCTGCAGCATCTGGAAGGCACTATCGTGCCAGGCCGTCTGCTGCTGCAGATGCTGCTGCACCTGCTGGAAAGCGACGTTCTGCCAGTTCTGCTGCTGGCGGAGCTGGTCGGCTTTGCGCTGCTGCTGCCCCCTGAGCCATTCGTTGAGCAGTTCGGTCGCCAGGTAGAGGACCTGGTGCTCAATGGCTCGCTGGATGTCAGCGTATGTATCCGGGTCGGCGGGATCCAGATAGATACAGCTGGCATCGGCATCGATCAGGTCTGCCAGCGCCCGGTACAACCCCCATTCTTTGACAATGAAGGCGAGCTGGGCACTTGCCCCCTGGATGTGGTCGGCGCAGGCCAGGGAGATCGCCGCATCCCAATAATTGTCCAGGTTCCTCTGGCTCTTCTGCCTCAGATGTTCGAGCCAGTCGACGGGCTGTCCGCCGTTTTGCTGCATGCGCGCCAGAGTGTCCAGGTAGAGGACTCGGGCTTCGTTGCAGGCAGTGTTCACGTCGAGCGTGAGAAACGGATTGTGGATGTTTGCGTTCATGGTTGCTCCTTTCGGTCTAGAAACGCCCAGGAACGAGGACAGCTCCGTGCGATGGATGACCCGCACAGGAGACCATCCTCAAGGGGGTTTCCTGTGCGGGTCGTAAACATGTCAACTACAAGGGACGACGTACACAACTTGTTGCTCAGGCTGATCGTGGATCGCTGCATTTTCGGTGCGCACTGTACGCATGTCGACGAATAACTGCGTAGCTGGGCAGTGACCACCATCAGCCAGAACATCATACAGGGACAAGTTCCAGATGAACGTTTCTCACCATGCGCCGGGAGCACTCCTCCAGGTGCTCACTCGTGCAGATGCCTCTATCGACAACAAACAACGCTTCGTATCCTCATGAGGACACTTCCACTGTAACAGGGCAAGGGGGAAACAGTACTGGTGCTCCACAGGTTAAACTTGGAAGGGGTGCGAATCGCATCTGGGAATCAGGCGGGGAACAAGCAACAAAAGAGATGAAAATACAAGAGTGCCAGATTTCCGGAGTGCCGCTCGGGGCAGCTCTGATGGCGCTAGATACACACTTGCCTGAAATATTTTCAGCATAGTCATTCTCAGTGTTTCTTACCTGGAAAACAATGGTACTGTCGGTTCCAGACCGCAAGTGAAATTCTGGATGAAGAGCAGTGGTTAAACGGCAACACCTGCTGATCATTGATGTCGAAAGCAAGCAGCAAATCCAAGCTCGACTGAGGCTGTTTGCTCACGAGTGCATCCAAAAGTAGGGGCCGAGGTGATAGGATATACGTAATCGACAAGGGGGGGTCATGAATGATTTTATGGTGGCAAACACCGTGATGATGGATGCAATGTGAGACCGAGCCATCCATCAAACCTGCGAACTCTGATTGATCCATTTGAGGAGGAAGCAGATGCGGAATCATCTGTTTGTGATTTGTGCTGGTATTACATTGACTTTGAACCGAACGACATCAGACAACCTGAGAGCAAGAAAAAAGCTGGAAAGGGAGCCAAGTTACCCTGTCGTTTTTTAGTCTTCTTCATAGACCCCTCCTGCCTCAGCTTTTACTTGTACATATACCAAGCTTGGTATGAGAGCAACGATGATAAGGGTCGCAAGGATACAGGCGACTCCTCCGCTGATCACCGAAATCTGAGGCGAGGTAAGGCTGGCAACTAGACCTGATTCGAGTTGACCGAGCAGAGGGCCTCCAAAGGCAAACATGGCATTCACCGAACTGATGCGTCCACGAAATTCATCGGGTGTGACGATCTGTATTACCAAGAAGCGGAGAATCATACTCACCATATTCGCCGCTCCAGCTCCAGCGAGGAAAAGCGTGGCAAACCAGAGTGAAGCGGGAAATAGCCCGAAGGCGATAATACACAGGCCCCAGACGAGGATGGCCAGGATGATGCCCAGCGCCTTTCGTTTGATACGGCCAATGCGCCCCGAGAAAGGAGTGAGCGCGACTGCTCCAAAAGAATCTGCTGCCAGTAGGATACCGAGTCCCTGCGCATTGACGTGCAGAATAGCACTGGCGAAAATTGGCAGCAGCGACAGGGGCGAGCCGAAAAAGGTGGCAAAAAAGTCGAGCGAGATGACGGCAAGAATCACCGGCTGGGTACGCAGGAAGCCTATCCCGTTGACCAGGGCGCGAAAGCCTGCTTGCGTGCGCTTTTCAAGAGGAATGCGCGGAACCGTCATGAACAGCAGCGAACCGATGACCACCCCGTAAGAGATCACGTCGATCCAGTAGGTCGTGGCAAGACCCAACCAGGCGATCGCGAAACCGCCTACCGTCGGTCCAACGATGCCAGTCAACTGAATCATTGCCATGTAGAGCGGCATGGCATCCGCAAGGTTCTCGCGCGGTACCAGGTTTGGAAGAATCGCTTGACGTGTGGGAAAATCGAATGCGGAAACGCTGGCAGCAGCCAGTACCACCGCGTAAATGATGAACATATTGATGATGTGGAAGAGCGTACACAGTGCCAGCACCACCGAAAGCGCAGCCAGCACGATCTGAATGATGAGTAACAGCTTGCGTCGATCAAAGACATCAGCAAACATGCCACCCGCCAAGGAAAAGATGATACGGGGAATGGCTTGAAAGAGTCCAATCAGTCCCAGAGCTATGGCCGAATGAGTCAACAAGAAGACCTGCCAAGCTACTGCGATGATTTGCATTTGCGTTCCGGTTGAAGAAATCAACTGACCCCAAAAGAGCAGTGCGTAGTTGCAATGGCGCAAGACGGTCCAGATATGCCCTCGCGGTTTTGTAGGAAGGGAGGGAGGCAGAACGGAAGGAGCCGGAGGCTGGGCAGGTTCGGGCATGATTTGCTCTCCTATGGATGATCTTCCGGGTGATCTTCGACATGAGCCTTGAGGGACATCAACTTTTCCTGCCAGAAGTGTTCATAGTGTGCGAGCCATGCGTAGGCCTGATGCAATGGTACCGGGTTGAGTTGATAGCGATGTTCGCGCCCAACTCTCCGCTCCTCGACCAAGCCAGCCTGCTCGAGCACCGCTAGATGCTTTGATATCGCCACTCGGCTGACAGGGAAGTGCTTGGCTATGGCAGTGATAGAAAGTTCGCGCGTTCCCAACAGTTCCAGCATCTCACGCCGTGTTGGATCGGCGATGGCACTATAGACCGCTGTGAGAGAAGCATCGTGCGCTTTTTGTGCTGATTGGGAGGAAGACGATTTCATAGCTTCTCCATCTCATTTCAGCAAACGCAAGCCCCTCCACCAGTGACCTGTTCGGTCCTGTTGGAAGGTGGAGAGATGTGCCTTGAGTGTGGCTGCCGACTGAATCAGAAGGGAAGGTGACATCACCAGTGCCATGATACTGCCGAGCAGAATAATCGGGAACAAACCAAACTGAGTGTTGAGCAAACTACCCGTGACCACCCCAAGAGTAAAGGCGATAAGACACCCACGACGAAGCGCTTTGCGCATATGATTACTGCCCTGCTTTTCCTGAAGGTGCAAGTTCGTGCTGTCACTGACGCGCATCTCTGCTGCCTCGCGCTGCAATTGCTCCCGATGAAACTGAGCCATTCGGTGAGTCTGGAACGCGTACATGGTGCCCTACTTTCTGTTGGAAGCAGTGATGCTATTCCTGTTCAATCAGCGCTGCTAATCGTTGCAACATATTGCAGCCCCATCCCTGGTCAAGCACACTGATGTAGGTATCTGCAAGCTGCTCTCTGCCTGAATGCACTAAACACACCTCTGTTTTGCCATCGCGTTCATGCAATTCAAAAGTCACCAGGGTAGGCGCAAGGTTGGGAGCCTCAGACCAGGTAAAGGCGAGTCGGTGTGGCTCATCGACTTGTGTCACTTCACATTCAACAAGGCCGTTCCAGTCACCTTGAGGCTCTGCCCTGAAAGTGAAGCGAGTCCCCACAATGGGCTGGAAGTCATTGAGCATGAGCCAGGAAGCCAATCCTTCGGATGTAGCCAGAGCCTTCCATACCCTTGATATAGGGGCGTTCAAAAGAATAGATCGCCGAACTACTTGTGCATCTGCTTGGTAGTTGATCCGGTCACTTTGAGAGGCACTCATTTCATATATTCCTTCTCATGATACAATGCCTTTCAAGATGCAGTCCGATGATGGCATGCCAAGAAGATATCTTCTCCTCTTGAACTCCAATCACTTGACATGCAACCACCTGGTTACGCTTTTATTATACGTAACCAGGTGGTTGCATGTCAAGTGGCCCATACTGACACTAGGGTCCAAACCCTGATAGAGGCTGCAAGCAATGAGGAGGTGCTACGGCAAAGGCACTTTCCCTGTTGCACCTCTTGCTGTCGGTAAGAAAGGCACAAGAACCATTGTGCCTCACCCAGCTCATTTTCTGAAATCGCTGCTCCCTGCATTCGGATGCCATTCGGCAAACTGGCGCAACTATGGTATACTGTTAGGGAAAATGAGGCAAATTTGAGGAGGATGCATTCATGGTTGATGAACTCCGCCATGCCTTTGAGCAGGCACAACACCAACCCGAAGCGGTCCAGCGCGATCTAGCCCAGCGTATCACGGCGTGGCTGAACGAAGTAGCGGAGGAGCGCGAGTGGGATACCCTCATTGACAGCCCGCAGGGACAGGCGACCCTGGAGCGTCTCGCGGCGGAAGCACGCGCTGAGATCGCCCGCGGCGACGTCGAAGACGGGGGTTGGGAGGAGTGAGGCTGCGGTCTCGGCGGACGAAGCGATTTAAGGCGCTCCTGGCAGCGCTCCCCGTTGCGGTACAGCGTCAGGCCCGGGAGGCGTACCGCCTGTTCCAGCAGAACCCACGCCACCCCAGTCTGCACTTCAAGCAGGTGGGCAAACGCGATCCTTCCCTCTATTCTGCCCGCGTTGGCGACCACTACCGGGTTCTGGGTATCCTGGAAGGTGATACCATCACCTGGTTCTGGATTGGGAGCCATGAGGAGTATAACAAACTCTTGTCCCGTCTCTAACTCTGTTCCTGTTTGGCGCGTGCATGACGACCCACTGGCTCACCGTTGCTGCCATTCTGTGCTGCGGACTCAAAGCCTTTCTTAAGGCGGCTTGATCATAAATACTCAGGCCTCATCTATCTTATGAGATTCATCAGATCTGTGCGTTAGAAAGTCTCAGCACATGAATCAGTCTTTCTTCTAAAAGAATGAGGAAGGGACTCTCATACTGAGATGCAGACTTCAGGGAAAACGTTCTTTTGCCGTAGCGAGAGGGCTTGAAATACAAGGCATAGAGAGAGAACAACTTAAACTCATCTCAACCTCATCTACATAAGCACAGTAAAAGATCATCCGCGAAAGGGCTTCATTTTCCTTCCACAACTGGCTCTGCTCTTTCAGAGATTATCCGCGCCATTGGCAGGATGATCCCGGTTCCTCATAGTATCCAGGATGAATGAGCGAGTTTAGAGGCAGCGCTGACAGCATTTCATACAGAATACGAACAATCTGTCTCGCGGGATCAAGCCTCACGCTTGCTACTCCCTTAGAATGCTACATTCAGAGTTCAGCTCCCTACTAAGTCCTCCGACAGTCAAATCATACCGCCTGCCAGGTTTCACTACCGCCTTTTTCCATCTTGCTTCCAGAGGCGATCCGTCTTTCCCCCACCTCATACCACCTGTTAGTCTGCCCGCTGGCCGAGTGCCCCTGCTACTCTGCTCTCGTGTGATGCGCGTGTGGAGGCGCATGCGGTCTGAGAACAGCGAAAGTGAGCATGAGATGGATCCTATTAGTCAATTTATTGTCAATCTGTTGAACAATATCCTGGGAGGGCTCAGTGGCCCTCTTCAGCCGCTGATCAACCTCACGGGGAACACGCCGCTGGAATTCAGCACGGCCAATCCCATCGTGGATGCGAGCTGGCAGCTCATGGTGGGAGCCGCCGATGGGTTTCTGGGACTTATTGTGATCGTGGGAGCCATTCAGGTCATGTACGGGCAGAGCACCGGCACCCTGTATATACCGATTGGCCAGTTCCTCTCCAGGGCTGTCCTCACGGTGATCCTGATCCATCTCAGTTTCATCATGGGGCAGGACCTGATCATCTTAAATAATGAACTGTGCGGGCTCTTCCATGTCCAGGTGCAGGATTTCATCCGGCAGGTCAACGGCGGCCAGCTTTTCAACGCAGGGCAGGCATTGAATCTCACGGCAGTGCTGGCAGTCGTCTTTTCGGCCAGCCTCGCCCGCGTCGCCTTGCAGGCGGTCAAGCGCGTGGTCTTCTTCAATGTCCTCTTCGTGCTCTCCGGCCCCGCCTTTCTCCTGTCGTTTCACCCGCTCACTTCGGCCTGGTTCGCCTACTGGGGTCGCACCTATGTCGTCACCGCCTTCACCCAGTTCGTGCAGTTCACGACCATGAGCCTCGGCTTCCAGTTTCTCCTCGCCTCCAAGCAGACTGGCACCACGGGTTTTCTGCTCGCCATTGCCATGCTCAATCTCACGGCGGAAATCCCGGCGCTTCTCTCGCGCTTCGCCACTTCCGCAGGGGCCTCAGCCCCGGGAGTTGGCTCGTTCGTGCGCTCTGCCATCACTGCGGCAGCACTATTCGTGTAAGCATCCCGCGCCGCTCGGTCGGACGCGGGGAAACACCAGAAAGAAAGGATCTCGGAACATATGGGAACACTCGATAAACTCAACCAGGTTGTGGCGGTTCTGCAGCAGCATGCCGCTACCATCGGCATCACGACTGCCGGACTCATGGTAGCCATCTACGCCATCTGGATCATGGTGGACAACGATCAATCGCCCATGCATCGAACGGAACGCTGGGCCAAGCTCAGGAAGGTCTTCATCTGCGCGGTCATCATCGCCGCCACTGGAGCCTTCGTCCAGTTCGCCCAGAGTATTGGCGGCATGCTGTAGGCATCGGAGTCGTCCCCTCGCACGCGCTGATAGCGTATGAGAAGCGCTCCTCACCCACCTACCCGAAAGGAGGGAAGCGGCGATGCTTTCTGAAAAGCCCCTCTAGTTCCGCGCTATTGCAAAGACTATTAGGAAGCTCGCCGCTTCAGAGAACACCATGCACGAGAACGAAGAACACCCACTGGTCAAAGAAGTACCTAGCTATCTCTTTCAATTTGAAGAGAAAATCTTCGGCATGTCCCTCACCCAGTTTCTCTGCGACATCGGAGCTGGGGTCGGTATTCTGTCCCTCACAGCAGGACTTCCGCCGCTGGCTCGTCTCGTCGTTTCAGCACTGCTGGCCATTCCGGTGCTCATTCTCGTGCATGGCAAAGCGCAGGAGCAAACGCTGCTCTTCTGGCTCTACCTCTATGGACGGCAACTCTTCGTCCCCAAGCATACCACCTGGCAATCGCTCGACCAACTGGCAGCCGAGAGCAAGCGAAAAGGCCGCGTGCCTCCCGTACAGACAACGTGGATCCCGCTGGACTCCCTTGACGGGGGAATCGCGGGCTACAGCGAGCAGGGGAGCAAAGGTGGCGCTCACGGTCGATACTGGGCGGTGCTGGAATGCGAGGGGCGCAACATCCGCTACCTGCCGGAAGCCGACCAGGTGGGTGCATTCGGGCGGTTCGAGTCTTTCCTCACCGGCCTGGAATTCCAGCTCCAGTTCATCTCACACACGGAACAGGTCCAGACTGCCAGTTATGAGTCTCTACTCGTCCAGAAGCAGGCGCTTTCCAGGCTCGCACAGACACCTCGGCTGGCCCTGCTGCAGCGGGAGAGTATCGCCTACCAGGAGCGCCACCTGCGCCACTGCACCATCACACGGCACTTTGTGGTGGTTTCGGCCTCGACGCGGGAAGAAGCTGCCCGCCAGTCCCTTGGATCAACGCCTGGCGGTGCGCTCTCGTTTCTCTGGAAGCTGGTCTTCCGAGCAAAGCGGGTCGAGGTCACGCGCGAGCAGGTGCTCGACCAGTTGCGCATTCGCCTCTCGCTGGTCAAAAAGATGCTGCAACAGCTCGAAGTGCGGGCGTGGCTGCTCGACGACGCTGAACTCCTCAAGCAGTTCGCCTCCTGCCTCGCTCCTGGTGCCGATACTCCGTCCTTTCTACCTGAGCGCATTGACGATCCTGCCGATGCGGCCCTCACGCTGGCTG
>CADDYT010000212.1 GCA_902810755.1 Chloroflexota bacterium | reverse complement strand
CATGACATGTTTCTGCATGGTCCGACATATAGGGGTTGCCATCCAACGCCAGATAGCGTAGTCTATAATACATGAGTATCTAAATTTCGGGATTTGAGGAGAAATATCCATGCACGAGCAGGCCAGAGTGGTAATTATTGGTAGCGGGATTGCCGGTTCCAGCATTGCGTATCATCTGACGGAGCTGGGCTGGCGCGATATTGTGGTGCTTGAACAGGGGCCGTTGATCGGCGGCACGACATCGCACGCGCCCGGACTGGTGGGGCAGTTGCGTTCGTCCGTCAGCCTGACAAAGATGCTGATGTATAGCGTTGACCTCTATAAGCGGCTGGCGCTGGACGGCAGGCCGGGCTATTTTGAGGTGGGTAGCCTGCGCCTGGCCTCGTCGCGTGAACGCATGGAGGAATTGAAGCGGCAGGCCGGTTTCGCGCGCGGCGTAGGGCTGGAGGCGGAACTGGTCAGCGCGTCTGAGGCAAAGCGCATGTTTCCCCTGCTGGACATTCAGGGCGTGGAGGGCGCGCTCTACCTGCCCGGCGACGGCTCAGCTCGCGCCCCCATTCTCGCCGGTGCGCTGGCAAACATGGCCCGCGAAGGCGGCGCGACCTTCTACGCCCACACGCCCGTGACCGGCCTCGAGGTCGCCAACGGGCGCGTGCAGGCAGTGGTAACGCCGCAGGGGCGTATCCGCACAGAGATAGTGGTGGTCGCGGCGGGCATCTGGTCGCCGCGCATCGGGCGCATGGCGGGCGTCTCGCTGCCGCTTGTGCCGATGCAGCACCAGTATGTCATGACCGGCCCGTTGCCCGAACTGAGCGGGGCAACGCTTCCCAATGTGCGCGACCCCGACAAGCTGGTCTATTTCCGCCAGGATGGCGACTGCCTCGTCCTCGGCGGCTACGAACGCGACCCCGCCGCCTTCGCGGTCGATGCCATTCCCGATGGCGAGAATCCCACCGTTCACCCTTTCGACGCGCCGCGCTTCGAGAGCCTGCTGGCGGGCGCCGTCGAGCGCGTGCCGGGCTTGCGCGAGGCGGAACTGGTGAAGCGCGTCAACGGGCTGGAATCGTTCACGCCGGACGGGGAGTTCATTCTGGGCGAGTCGCCGGACGTGCGCGGCTTCTGGGCCGCCTGCGGCTTCTGCGCGCACGGCGTCTCCGGCTCCGGCGGCGTCGGCAAGATGATCGCCGAATGGATTGTCGAGGGCGAGCCAGGGCTGGATCTCTGGCACATGGATATCCGCCGCTTCGGAGCCTATACCGCCAGCCGCCGCTACATCTCCACCCGCGTCAACGAGGTCTACAGCACCTATTACGATATCAGCTATCCCATGCAGGAGCGCAGCAGCGCGCGCAAACTGCGCCTCAGCCCTGTCTATAACCGGCTTGAGGAACTGGGGGCCGTCTTCGGCGAGAAGGCGGGCTGGGAGCGGCCAAACTGGTTCGCCCGCAACGAGGCGCTGGCGGCGGGGCAGGACTGGCCAGAGCCATATGGCTGGGCCAGCCGCTACTGGTCGCCCGCCATCGGCGCCGAACACCAGGCCACGCGCGAGCGGCTCGCCATCTTCGACGAGACCTCGTTCAGCAAGCTGGAGGTGCTTGGCCCCGGCGCGGCCTCTTTCCTGCAATCCATCACCGACAACCAGATGGAGCAGCCCGTCGGCGCCGTCACCTACACGCAGATGCTGAACCGGCGCGGCGGCATCGAATGCGATCTGACGGTCACGCGCCTGGCCCCCGACCGCTTCCAGATCATCACCGGCACCGCCTTTGGCACGCACGACCTCTCCTGGATACGCAGCCAGATGCCCGCAGACGGCTCCGTTTACGTCAATGATGTCACCTCAAGCCGCTGCTGTATAGGAATCTGGGGGCCGCTGGCGCGCGAGCTGATGCAGCAGGTGAGCGAGAACGATTTCTCCAACGCCGCCTTCCCCTACCTGACGGCTCAACAGGTCACCATCGGCGACATCCCCGTGCTGGCCCTGCGCGTCACCTACGTGGGCGAACTGGGCTGGGAACTTTACGCGCCGATGGAATATGGCCTCAAGCTCTGGGATACCCTGTGGGAGGCCGGGCAGCCCCTTGGCATGCTGGCAGGCGGCTATCGCGCCATCGAGTCGCTGCGCCTGGAAAAGGGCTACCGCTACTGGAGCGCCGACATCCACAGCGAGTACAATCCCTACGAAGCGGGCCTCGGCTTCGCCGTCAAGCTCAACAAGGGCGATTTTCTCGGCAGAGCGGCCCTTGAACGCATCAAAGCGCAGGGCCTGACGCGCAAACTCTGCTGCCTGCTCCTCGACGACCCGCGCGCCGTCGCCCTCGGCGGCGAACCTCTGCTTTCCCCGGATGGGGCCATCCTCGGTCGCGTCACCAGCGGCGGTTACGGCTACACCATCCGCCAGAGCATTGCCTACGGCTATCTTCCCATCGCCTATGCCACCCCCGGCACGCGGCTGGCCGTGCAACTCTTCGGTGTGAAGTACGGGGCAACGGTGACAAAGGAGCCATTGTATGACCCGAAAAATGAGAAGGTGAAGATGTGAAGAGAATCACAATGACTCGAAACTGGCGCATCGGCGCGCTGATCGCGGGCGTGCTGGCAGTGGGGCTGATTCTCTTCTTTACGCTACACGGCCTGCTGCCAGCGCCTGCTCATCCCGATGCTACGGCTGCGCCAGGACGCACCCCGGCTTCAACAGTGGTGGTGCAGACGCAGCCGACGAGTACGCCCACGCCGACGCCCGTTGTGAGCGCGCCGGTGCAGATCAGCAGCGACATCTATAGCGGCGGTGGCAGCCAGCACAGGACGGAGGTTGAGCCATCAACCTTCTCCTATGGCGCGACCATCGTGGCCGCTTTTCAGGAGGGCCGCTTCCGCGATGTGGGCAGCACGAATATCGGCTGGGCCACCTCGCCCGACGGCGGAGTAGACTGGCAGCATGGCGTCCTGCCCGATACGACCAGGGTGGTCGGCGGCCCGTTTGATCGCATCACCGATCCCGTTGTGGCCTACGATGCCGCGCACGATACCTGGATGATCGGCACGGTGGTCTTCGTCTATACCGCCAGCGGCATCGCCGCCCCTGCCGTGCTGGTCAGTCTCTCCGTCAACGGCGGCCTGAGCTGGGAACGACCGGTGACGGTGGCGAACGTGGGCAATCAGGGGGGACTGGATAAGGACTGGCTCGTGTGCGATAACACGTCCACCAGCGCCTTCTATGGCACCTGCTACATGGAATGGGACGATTACAGCCGCAGCGACCTGATCCAGATGAGTACCTCGAAGGATGGCGGCCACACGTGGGGCGCGGCAAAAACGACGATCAACCAGGCGGCAGGCACCAGCGGCTATCCCCTTGTGCAGCCCGACGGCACGGTCATCGTCCCCATCAGCAGCAGCAACGAACGCGACCTGACCGTCTTTAGCTCACATGATGGCGGCAATAGCTGGAGCAGCCCTGTCGTGATTACCCCCGTGACCTCGTTTCCTGCCAGCGCCTATTTCCGCGACAACATCCTGCTCACGCCCGCCACCGACGGCTCCGGCAAAGCCTATCTGGTCTGGGTCGATTGCCGCTTCGAGCCGGGCTGCCAGAGCAACGATCTCGTCATATCCACCTCGACCGACGGCGCCAACTGGTCGCCCATCCGGCGTATCCCGCTTGCGACCATTGGTAGCGGCATCGATTACTACGTCTCCTGGCTGGCTATCGATGGCAGCACGACCGGCGCGCCGGCCCATCTCGCCCTGCTGTACTATTACTATGCCGCGAACTGCCACAACAACTGCACGCTCTCGGTCGGCTTCTCCTTCTCAACTGATGGCGGCAGCACGTGGAGCGCGCGCAAGACACTGGCCGGGCCGTTCCCCGCCGCCTGGATCGCTTCCGGCAACAACAAAGTCGGCGATTACACCGCCATGTCATTCGTGCAGGGCAAGGTCGTTCCCGTCTTTGCCAGCGCGACGCAGCCCGGCATCGGCTACCTCAACGAGGCCATGTACACCATCCCCGGCGGCATCAGCATTCCCTGACATGTCACGACACCTGGAAGCTATAACTGCCAGACCTTCGCGTTGCTGAAAATTACGTCAGCCGCGTTCGTATCATTGCCCGCCAGGACGGCGATCTGGCCGAACGTGTAGGCGCTATCGGTGACGGTACTGAGCAACTGGTGATTCAGGTAGAGGGCAATAGTGCCGTTCTGATCCGCAACGGCCAGCGTATCGGTATTGCTTACGCTGGTCTGTCCGCTCGCCAGCGTTACCGCATCATCCAGTGAGGTATCGACATTGCGCTGCAGGCTGTAGCTACCGTTCATGTGGACAATAAAGATGTAGTAGGAGTTCGTCGCCTCCTTGCAGAAGATGAGGCCCATGTAATCGCCGGAGACCACCGTCGCCTGCACCTCAAAGACGAAATTGCTGAAATTCGTGTTGTTGGCGGTGCAGGAGTGAAAGAAGCCCTGTCGGGGCTGCGTGACCTCGTAGCCGCTGCCGGTAAAGGCGCAGGAAGCGTTGTTGCTATTGGTTCCCGTCTGCCAGTTGTAGCCCTGGCTGTTATCCGTCAGTGGGTCGTTCAGTACGAGCGTGCCGCTACTGTTGGTGTAGGGATTGACGTTTTGCCCGTTGCCCGTCTGCGTTGTTGGAGTCGTGGGGCCGCCGGCAGTCGTGGCCGTCGCCTGCCCCGGCGCGGCGGTCGAACCGTTCGCGGTTATGGCCCCCGGCGTCGGCGTCGGATTGGCGCGGGAACCATTCGTGATGACGTAGCCGCCGACGAGACCCACGAGCAATACCAGCACCACCAGCAGGCCAATAATGGCGAAGGAGAAGCTGCGCCCGCGCGCTGGAACCTGAGGGGCGACCGGCGGCGTGTACGCTCCCGGCGCCACAGCCGGGCGGGATGGAGTCGCCTGCACAGTGGGAAGGTAGCCGGACTCCTGCATTGATGGGGCCGGGGTAAACGATGGCGGCGGCGGAGGGGGCGGAATCTCCGTCGAGTCCAGGACCGGGGTGGGCAGAGAGACCGGCGTGGCGGCAGGTATGGTAGGCGTGATACTGCCGCTCGCCCCGGCAAGCGACGCCGCGCTGGCCGTCGGCTCAAGCAGCGCCACCTGCACCGCTCGCGCGAAGCCGAGGATGGCGGCGAAACGATCGTCGGGATTTTTCGCCAGCGCGCGCAACAACACCTCATCCACATCCGGCGGTAGCGCCGCGTTGAGTTGAGAGGGCGGCGTGGGGGCGACATGGAAATGCTGGTACATCATCTGCTCGCTGCCGCCCTTGAAGGGCGCGCGCCCTGTCAGCAGCTCATAGGTCATAATCGCCAGCCCGTACTGGTCGCTGGCCGCCTGCGGATTGCCAGCCCATTGTTCGGGGGCCATATAGGTCGGGGTGCCGCGCGAAGTATGGCTCACGCTGGAAGTGGCGCTGGCAAATTTCGCGATGCCGAAATCGGCCAGCAGCAGATCGGGCCGTCCCTCGTTATCCTGCCGGTTGCGAATCAGAAAGTTAGATGGCTTCACATCCTGGTGGATAATCTGATGGTCGTGCGCGTGTTGCAGCGCGCCCGCCGCCTGCCCGATGATATGCACGACATCCACCCAGGCAAGCAACGTGCCGCCGCGCTGGCGCAGCCAGTTGGGCAGCGACCCCTCCGGGCGGTACGGCATCACCAGGTAGGTGAAAACCAGCCCCTGCGCCTTCGCCTCGCCATAATCGTAGAGCGGCAGAATGTTGGGATGATCCAGCATGGCAATGGCCTTCGCCTCCCGTTTGAACAGCCGCTCCGATTCCTGCACCGCCTCCGTGTTGGGGTAAGGCGAGAGTTCGCTGCGCACAACCTTCACGGCAACCTGTCGCGGAATGTGTGTATCCTCGGCCAGATACACCTCGCCCATGCCTCCACTGCCAATCAACTGCACCAGCCGGTAATGGTCAAGCTGCAAGCCCTCAAGCGCCATCTTTCCTTACCTCCTGCACCGGGATTTAAGTACGCGAGGAAAGTCGTTCCACAAAGGAACTATAACATACTTATCTGGAAAGTGAAAGTGTTTACTTCACATTTTATACAGCAGATTCATTGCTTTATGCTCAATGAAGCAGGCCGAGGCAAACATATCATTGCCATATCATGAATACCTGACACAGGATGTCAGGTAGAAAGATGTACACTTGAGATAGCTCGCTCAGGTCAATTTGAGACGGATTGGAGCGTATACAGAAGGCCGAAAGGAGTCTATGATGGTTGAAACGCGAGTGCTGGACTACTATCGTCGGCAAAGTATGTTCACCGACCCTGGAACATGCGCCGTATTGTACGATGACCTGCCTCACGATATCGCAGGCCTGGCGCGGGTGGTGCAGGGAACGCTGATCGCGCCTTACGTTTTTCTCCTGCAACAGTATCATGTCGAACCGGATGAGATCGATAACACGCGCTTCGGCCTGCACCGGGTCGAGGCGCTGCTACAACGCATTCAACAGCGGCAGGCGGCCCCGCTGACCGTTGCGCGTCCGCCTGCGCTGCGCATCGGGGCTATCTGTCGCAACTTTGCCGTCTTGCTCGTCTCCATGCTGCGCCATCAGGGCATTCCGGCCCGGCTGCGCGTCGGCTTTGGCGGCTACTTCTCCAGCCCGCGCTTCTACGACCATCGTATCGCCGAATACTGGCACGAGGGACAACAACGCTGGATTCTGGCCGACCCCTGGATCGATGACATGCAGAGGCAGCTCAGAAATATCACCTTTGACACGCTCGATATCGGCCCCGACGACCCCTATCGGCTGGCCGGAGACGCCTGGCTGCGCTGCCGCTCCGGCGAACTCAACCCCGACAGCTTCGGCGATAGCGACACCGATATTGGCATGCCGCCCATCCGCTACGCCCTGCTCCACGACTTCGCCGCGCTCAACAAACTCGAACTGCTCGGCAACGACGACCGGGGCGAACTGCTCACAAAGCCGGAGGCCGATCTGACCAACGACGACTTCGCCCTGCTCGACCGCATCGCCACCCTCACCACGCAGGTCGACACCCATTTCGACGAGTTGCTCACCCTCTTCGAGGAAACCGCCTACGGCCAGACCGTACGCGCATACGCGGCGGACTTGCCGCCCGTAGTTGCCGATTGATCGCGCGCGCGATCAATCGGCAACTAGAGATTCCGTGTGCTACGTCACCTGCCAGATGATGAGACCGACAGCGGAGAAGGCGATGCTTTTGCCGGTGGGCGACCAGAGAACCATGTCGAGGGGTAGTTGCTGGCCATCATCAGGCTGGCTGTAGGTATACTTGAAGATGAGATTGCCGTTGCTGGCTTCGGCCATGTCGAGGTTGGCCCCGTCGGCGTAAAGCAGGCGCTTGCCGTCCGGCGACCACGCGATGCTGGCGATACTGATGGAGACGCCCTGATAGCTGAAGAGCAACTTTGGCGCGTTTCCCGGATTGCCAGTGTCACCAACCGTCCAGACCTGCATGGTGCGCGTATCGGGGTAGTTGGAGCCAGAAGCAATGCGCGTCCCGTCCGGTGACCACGCCAGCGAGGCAATGTGCGTCGTGTGGCCGCGATAGACGAGCAGCGTCCGGCCCGTCTGCGCGCTCCAGACCTGCACCGTGTCGTCATAGCCGCCGGAAGCGATGCGCGCCCCATCCGGCGACCACGCCAGCGCCGTCACGGAGCCGCTATGCCCGCGATAGACGAGCGTGTGCGCGCCAGTGAGGGCATCGAAGACCTGCACCGTGCCATCATAACTGGCCGAGGCCACACGACTGCTATCGGGCGACCAGGCGAGAGCGGCAATGCTGCCATTCTGCTCGTGATGGGTATAGAGACGCCTCTCGCTCCCCGCATCCCATACCTGCACCTGTTTATCCATGCCACCAGAGGCGATATATTTGCCATCCGGCGACCACGCCACCGTTCCCATCTGCTGTCTGTGACCCATGTAGCGCGCCAGTTCCTTGCCATTGCTGGCATCCACAATTGCTACCGGCCCATCCAGCAGCGCGGCAGCAATACGCTTGCCGTCCGGCGACCACGCAATCCCCTGTACCGGACTGGCCTGATCGTCATACCTTGTCACCATCGTCGTCCCGCCCGGCTGCGCCTGCGAGCAGGCCGCCAGTAGCGGCAAAAGCAGTAATACAGCAAACCAGCAAGAAAATCGTTTCATAACGCTGCACCCCTGTTCTCACCCATGTAACGGTTTTTCTTGCTGATGTACGTAAGAGATTGAGAAATGGATGAGTGAAGCAGAAAGACACAGCAAAACGAAAGCGAGCAGGCCAGCCGCCAGGGGTGGCCCTACTATAGACGATGGCTCCCCAGGGGGCACGAGCCGCCCGTCTAGAGGAGGGCCACCCCCAGAGGCGTTCACTTAAGCCCGTGCGAAGGCCAGGCAGGCCACCC
>CADDYT010000211.1 GCA_902810755.1 Chloroflexota bacterium | reverse complement strand
CTGTTAACCGGTGGGTTGCAGGTTCGAATCCTGCTCGAGGAGCCTCATACTTAGTGGTTGCTTTAATCTGCGTCGTGTTGATGTGCCTCGCTGGCTACTATGCGTATCGCATCTGGACGTGGCGGGCGCGCCGCCTCTGGCTCCTCATCATCTTTTAATCGGGTCATACTCAAAAAAGGGGTATTGTTTGGCCGCTATTGCACGTCGCGGCTGAGGGGATGATACTCCTCCTGCTCAATGCCCCAGGAAACGATGTGGGCGGGCCAGAGGCGGATGAAGGCGGGGTCACCACCGGGGCGTATCTGTTCGCCTCCCTCGGAGAATGCCTCGGCTCGCCCGCGAATCTCGATGCCACGAAGGCGGTGAGGCGGCAGGACATCATCTACCACAAACGCCGCTTTGCCCGTCTGCGCGACATCGCGAAACTTACGGCTGGCGCCGAAGCCGCCGCGACTGCCGCCGATATCGATAGTTCCCAGTTCTGCGTTATAGTTGAAACGCACCGGCACCACGTGTAATTCTCCCTGCTCGTTGATTGTTGCCAGCCGACCAGGTATGGGACTCTGAAGGTATGCGATTTCCTTTTCAGTGAATGCGCTCGTATTCGTCCCGTCTCCTCTGTTTTCCGTTGGCTTGCTCAAGCGAACCCTCCTATGAATAGCTTGTATCCCCGAATCTCTTTATCTATGCCTGCTTCATATTATACAGCTACTGTTTCCTCAAGAGACCTTCATGTAGAGACTACACCACCTATCATGAAAACGATGTTTTCAGAGGAGATTGCATAAACAAGCGATCTGAGCAGCGGAAGATGTATTTCTGGGACGGTTCATCTGCCTCTTATAGGAAACCAGCGCAGTCAGTTATGCTCGGAGAAACATGTTGGTATGGGGTGAGGGGCCAGGGCGCAGGCCAGTTGCACCCTGGCTCAATCTCAATCGTCAGCAGGTATGCTTTGCCACAGCGCGCTCGCTTACTCCAGCCCTCTCGCCTTCGATTGCTCCTCGTAGACGGCGCGCCAGAGGCGGAGGGATTCCTGGGTCTGGCCCAGCGATTCGCATATTTCGGCCCGGAGGGTAAGGGTCTCGATGATCTGCTCATGGGCATCGGCTGAGGAGAAGTGAGTATGGGCTACCTCAAGATGAGTGAGGGCTTCTTCAAGCAGAGCTTGTTTGCGCTCGCCTTCGACCTGCCGGGCTTCTGCTCGCACCACTTTTGCGCTCAGCAGAGCGGCCTGCCCGCGGAGCAGCGCATCCGCGTTGCCGCTTATCTCCTGAGCCTGTTGGGCGTATATTCTGGCTTCGCTGAAATTGCGCTGCGTCGTATAGAGACCGATCAGAGCCTCACAATCGAGCATAGCTACCGGCGGATTATTCATACTCGTGGCGATGGAGAGGGCGCGCGTGAAACATTGCTCAGCCTGCTGCGTGTTGTCTTGCAGGAAGGCGATCTGGCCCAGCAGGCGATAGATGCGCTCTTGCGCGTCACGGTCGTCGTCGTGCCGGTAGAGCGCCAGCGCCTTTTCCCCTGCCTGCCATGCCTGCTCTAACTGCCCGGCCAACCGATAGGAATCGCACAGACTGGCGTAGATACCGGCCTGCTGCTCATCCTCGCCGGTTTCAGAAGACAGGCGCAGCGCCTCGTCGTACTGCTCAATGGCGGCGGTGTAGAGGCCACGTCTGTGGTAGCTGACCCCGAGCGCATAGTTGGCCTGCATACGCAACTGATGATATGCGGGACTCTGGAACGGCCTGTAGCGGAGCGCACGCAGGCAGGAGCGCAGGTGACGTTCCGCGTCTTCATAATGGTCGAGGCTGAGCGCGAGCGCACCCAGACGCAGCAGCAAATGCAAACGGCGCTCGCGCTCGCTGCGTTCCTGCTGGCTGCCTGTACAGGCTTCATCGCCTGCAAAGGGCGCGAGCAGGCGCTCGGCATCTTCCCAGCGTCTGTCGAGGATGTAACACCAGCTCAGGAAATAGTCCTTCTCTTGCTGCTGCTGCTCATTTTCGGGCTGCATGGCCTCCAGTTCGCTCAGGGCCTGCTCCTTTTTTCCCTCCGCGAGCAAGAGGCGAGCGCGGAAAAGCACAAGCGTACTGGTAAACTGCTGCATCTGATAGTGCATCTCTCCATCTATAGGCGTTTTCTTCCCTGCCGCCTGTGGGAGGGAACTTCGCCTCTCCTTTCCTGCTGAAATGAAAAACGACGCGGGTAGAGACTCTCCCTTTATACCGCGTGTTGCTTAGTATAGCGCATAGCTCAAGAGAAAGTAAATAGGCAAATAGAGAAGGGATGCAAGAAGAAGGACATGGAAGTTGTGCCTGAACTATCTACACTTCTCCGCTGAAGCTTCTTCCTGAAAGGCAGCAGCACAGAGTTGCTCTGCGGCTTGCAGCATTCTTGCTTCTGTGCTAGTATACACCTGCTGGTGAACGAGAAAAGCGGTGAAAGCGAAAGGCAAGACTAATGGTAGATGAGCATGAGCCTGCTATTGATTACCGGCATTTCTTTCTCGAACTCTTGCAAGCCGCCTCGTGGCCCGTGCTGATCGTAAACCGCTCGCTGGTGGTGCGCTTCGCCAACGAGTTTGCCATCCGCCTTCTTGAACGGTCGGCGCAGGCCTCTGCTGAACAGTCGAGTTCTTCCGCGCGTGCGGGGATGCAGGCGCTGGTGGGGCAGTCACTGGAACGGCTGGTGCCGGACGAAGCATTTTTGCAACTCGTGCGTGTCGGCATCAACGCGGGCGAGCGATGGCAGAGGGAGTACGAGCGTGCCGGGGCCGTGTGGAGCGTTTCCGTCGTGCCGCTGGCGCACCGCCCGTTCAGGGGAGAGAAGGGGAGCAGGTCGGAGCAAGCGGGAAAGGCCGGGCATCCCTTTGCCTACTTCGCCATCTCGATTGAAGATTTGACGGAATTGCGCCACCTGGAACGGGTGCGACGAGACTTTATCGCCAATATCTCGCACGAACTGCGCACACCGCTGGCCTCCGTGCGACTGCTGGCTGAGACGCTGGAAGAAGTAATCGACACCGACCCGGAGCGGGCGCAGGAGTTTGTAGAAAAAATTGAGAACGAGGTACAGCACCTCAGCGGCCTTGTCTCCGAACTGCTGGAACTGGCGCGCATTGAGTCCGGCCAGATGCCGATGACGATTGAGCCGGTGGGCGCCGAACAACTCGTGCGTGAAGTCATGGCGCGCATGTTACCTCTAGCGCAACGACATCGTGTAACACTTAGAACAGAGATTGCCCAGGGAGAGAGCAGGGTGGCCGCGGACAGCAAACAGATCGCTCGCGTCCTGGTCAACCTGGTTCACAACGCCATCAAATTTACCCCATCGGGCGGCGAGGTCGTCATCGGGACGCGGGCGCAGGAAGAGGGGCGCACGCAGCAATTTTTCGTGCGCGACACCGGCGTAGGTATTCGCCCGGAGGAACTGCCTCGCATCTTCGAGCGTTTTTATAAGGCCGATCGGGCGCGGGCAAAGGCCGATTATATCGGGCCGGGCGGCGGCGGCAGCGGGCTGGGGCTGGCCATTGCCCGCCATGTGGTCGAGGCGCACGGTGGGCGCATCAGTGCGGAGAGTACGCCGGGCCAGGGAAGTATCTTTTTCTTTACACTTCCTGTCGCGGCAAAGCAGTCTCCGGCAGGCGCCGATTGAGCGGCAACACAGGCGTCCATTGAGATAGAGGAGCAAGGGAAACCCTCATGGATACAGAATTCGAGCAGCGTTTGCGCGAGAGTGGGAAAGATACTCTGGTCGAACTGGTGAAGGCGCTGGCCCTTCGTCACCCGGCGCTGCTTGCAGAGATGAACCTGTTGCTGGCCAGTCTCGCCACTTCCAGTGCTAGCAATGGTAACAGGCAGGAGCATAGCTCTAGCGAGTACGAAGAACTGGACGAGGACGAAGAGGAAACGGACGAGTGGGATTTCGGCGGCGATGAGAGCGTCCTGCTCGTAGCGCCCTCAGAGCAGCCCGCGCTTCCCCCTTTTGATCGAGAGGCATCCCGACAGCGCGTTGAGCGTTACGCGGCCCGGCTGGAACAGGGCGAAAGCATCGCGGTTATTACCTCTGACCTGATGGAGCTGTTGAGGGAAGCGGAAGTGCGCGCCCTGCGGCAGGATTACTCTGCCGCCCTCGACCTCTATGCCTTTGTGCTGGATGAACGCTTGAAAGAACGTTGCGCCCCTCTGACAACCATGTTCGACGAGGCCATCGATGCTGCCATGCCGGTGCTGGAGACGCTGCTTATCGAGGCTGGCAGCAATACCATCTTCGATGAGCAGACCATTGCTCTCTCTCCCTTGCTCACCGCCCCGGCGCGGCAGAGCTGGCTGCAGCGCCTCTTCCATCTCTGGCTCAAGCGCATCGATGCGCATAGCATCGATGATGAGCTACCGGAAATGATGCTCAACCTGGCCTGGAAGGAAGATATGCTCCTGCTACGCGCGCTCACCCAGAACGAACTGCAAAAGATTCCCCACAATCCCCACTCCACTATCGTCGATTTCGCGCGCCAGTTCCGCTATCGCGCGCTCGAACGGTTCCTGCGCTACCTCTCTCACCCCTGACAGAGAAAAAATTTTAAGGTAATCTTCACGCCGGACGGCTTGCACTTTGTCAGGTCCTATGGTACCATTGATAGCAGGTACTTATCTCCACCGGGGGAACGTGGGAAGTTGTGCGCGTATCCTTTGCCTGCGTTATTGCCCGGCAGGAACATCTTTCGCGAGAAACAGGGCATGACCCTATTTATAACGAGCGTGTGGGATATTGGGGAGAAGCTGGAAGTGTGGTAATGAGAGAGAGGATGCTCTATGGGAAAACTGGTAATGATCATCGACGATTCGCTCACGGTTCGCAAGATCATGGAGACCAGTCTCAAGCGCGAGGGCTTTGAATCCGTCAGTTATAGTGACGGCATAGAGGCGCTGAAGGCGCTGACGCAACCGGGTGGGCGTATCCCTGATCTGGTCATTCTTGACATCGGCCTGCCCAAGATGAACGGCTATGAAATCGCCCGCCGTTTGAGAACGAAACAGCAGTATAACAACACCGTCATCATCATGCTAACAGGACGCGACGGCGTGCTGGATCGGCTCAAGGGCCGCCTGGCGGGCGCGAAGGATTACATCACCAAGCCGTTTCGCACGCAGGAAGTGATGTCGGTGGTACACTCGCACCTGGGTATCCAGGCTTAAGGGAATGCAACAGGAACCGGTAGCTATTTCTCCATCGTTCGATTATCCACCGGCCCGTCACCTCGCGCAGCTCAGTGACCGCGAGTTCTGGCAACTTGCCTGCGAGCAGGCGACCAGAACAGGGAAAAGCGGCTGCCACGAAGAATATATCGAGTGTACACTGGATAGCAGCGGCCATCGTTGCTGGCTCCCCTTAGAGACCTTGAGCCAGGCGGTGCCGCCGCCGCATCGTCTTGCCCTCTTACCGGCAATGCCTCCCTGGATGGCTGGCCTGGTTGCCTGGCGTGGCGAAACGCTCGCCGCCATCGACCTCGCCTCCTATCTGGCCAACAGCGCCGAGCCGGTGAGCTATAGCGCACAACTGGCCCAGGGCATGCTGGTGATTCTGAGCGATACGGGCCGGGAAAGCCACTTCTCCCCTTCGCTCGCCCTCATCGTCCCGGCTCTGGGCGCAGCGGTCGCCATCGCGCCTGAGCAGGTGCAGGTCAGCAATCTGCAAGAGGGCGGGGATATCGCCCTCGCTTCCGGCTGGCTGGCGGCAACGCGGGCAGCCGTCATTCGCGGAAGCTACAACGACGCGCCGGTGCTGGATGTACCCGCGCTGCTGGCCGATATCGTGGAGCAAACAGGAATAGCTGCATTAGATGGATGAAGACATATTTCCCCCTTTTGATGAGAGCCAGCTCTCTCCTGAAGATCAGGAAGTGCTGCGTATGTTCGATGCCCTGGAAGATATCTCTGCCAATCCCGGCAGCGATGGGACTTCCGCGCTAGAGGTCGAAGCTGACACCGCTCTTTCTCCTTTGTCGGCGCATGTTGAGCTTTCTCCCCGCTCTGAGCAAGCTGAACCAGAGCGAGATACTTCCCTTACAGATGAGAATTTTCTTGAAGACATGCTCTCCATCTTTGCCTTTGAGGCCGACGAGGATATCGCCCTCTTGAGGCGCACGCTGCGACAGATCGAGCGGGAGGACGCGCTGGACACGGCGCGGTTAACCACATTACAGCACATAGCGCACAAAATCAAGGGAACGGCAGGCGCCGTTGGCTGCTTTGCCATGTCCACCATCGCCTACCAGATCGAGGCCATTGCCCGCTTGATCATCGCCGGGACGGTGAGCCAGTTGATCGGATTGAAAGCCCTGGTACAGGCTGTGCTGGCCCTCGAAGCCACGCTGGATGGCCTGATTGCCGATCGGGTAGAACACACGGCCCCCCTTGAGGAGCTACAGGCAGAGTATCGCGCGCTCGGCATCGACGTAGAGGCAAGCGGCGCCAACGCACCGGCTTCCTCTGCCTCAGCCACCATCTTCACCGTCCTGCCGGGCAAGCGAGCCACCTTAACGACACTACGAACCGCCAGCGCCCGTGAAGAACGCTCGCCTGGCGCCCCGTTTGTGCGCGTAGACACAAAGCGTCTCCAGCAACTGCTGCGCCACACCGAGCGCATGGCCGAGCTACACGCCCCCCTGGAACAGGCGCAGGCGCAGGTAGAACTGGCCTTGAAGGAATTGCAGACCGCCCAGGCCCGTCTGCGCCGCCTGGAAACCATCTTCACAACCGTCACCCTCACCTCAAAAAACGAGCATATCCGGTTGGAACGGCAACTCTTGAGCGAGGAGCAACCATCGTCATCGCTGGTTGCCCGTATTCTGCGTGAGGCGACGGAACGTACCGGTCACCTGTACCAGCGCAGAAGCAGGCAGAAGGGATTGCCCGGCAAAGCCGTCGGCGATCCCAGGCTCTGGGACGAGTTAGAGATCGAACACTACACAGAGAACGAAGTGTTGATACAGCAATTCAGCGAAGCCATCACCGACGTAGCCACCGCTTCCTCACAGCTACGCCTCGCCTTCTCTCGCTTGCAGGACCTCTTGCAGCTTCACCGCTCCCAGGCCAGCAACGTGCGCAGCGACACTCTGCTCCTGCGCCTGACCCCCCTCAACGCCCTGTGCGCGCGCCTGCAACGGGCCATCATCATGAGCGCACAGGCAGCGGGCCACGAAATCCAGTTCGAGGTGCAGGGCGAGACGGTGGAAATCGACCAGGATATTCTGGAAGAATTGAAAAATCCCTTGCTGCAACTCGTGCGTGACTGCGTGACCGGTAGCATAGCTTCTCTTGAAGAGAATGAGCAGGATGGGACGGGCAAAGAGAGCAAGAGAGGTGAGGAGAGCAAAGAACAGCCTGCCTACCGCGTCTGGCTCCACGTCCAGGCCCTGGGCCACGAAATCGCCTTAGAGCTGGGCTTCTCCATGCCTGTTCCCGGCGGTACCCTGGATGGCATGCACGAAGTGATGCGCCGCCTCAACGGCAGAATACAGGTGCAGCGCAACGCCGCCGGAGGGATCAGCTTCTTTCTGCGCCTGCCGCGCTCACAGGGAACGGTGCAGGGCCTGCTGGTGCGCGCCGCCGGGCAGCAGGTGGTCGTGCCATTCTCTCAGGTGCAGCAGATCGACGACGGGCGCGGGGAAGAGATTGCCGGAGACCGCCGTTACCTGCTCAACGACCTGCTGCGTTTCCCTGCCCCTGCCCGACAGGAGGGAGAAAGAGGCATGCCGCTGCTGGAGTTGTCCGTTCAGCCCAACCAGCCGCGTCTGCTGGTCGAGGTGGAGGAGGTCTGCGGCTCAGCCGAACTCGTCGTCAGGCCCCTGCCGGAACACCTGCAGCGTCCGGGTATTACCGGCGCGGCCATCGATGGCGACGGCAATGTCCTGCTCCTGCTCAACCTTCCCGAACTGGTGCATCTCTATCGCCATCATCGCAGCCGCGAGGCACGTACTCTGATGCCAGCCGACGAGCAGCAGCGAGCGAGCCATACGGAGCCGGGTCAGACCACCATTCTCGTCGCCGACGACTCCGTCTTCATCCGTCAGTCGCTCTCCTACAGCCTCACCCAGCTTGGCTACCAGGTCGAGGAGGCGCACGACGGCATGGAGGCGCTGGAAAAATTGCTCGCCCTGCACCCCGCCGTACTGATCCTGGATATCGAAATGCCCAACCTCAACGGCTATGACCTGCTCAACATCCTGCCCGCCTACCCTGAACTTGTCGGCATCAAAATCCTCATACTCACCTCTCGCTCATCCGAAAAGCACCGCGAGCGCGCCCGCGAACTCGGCGCATCAGCCTACCTCACCAAACCCTGCCCCCAGAACGTACTGGAAAACGCCATCAAAAGCGTCCTGGGTCGCTAACGCCCCCATCTCCACCTCCCAGGCCACCGCCGGATGCAGGCCACCCCGCCACAGGCCACC
>CADDYT010000210.1 GCA_902810755.1 Chloroflexota bacterium | reverse complement strand
GCTGCCGCGCTCGCTGAGGTCCTGAGCGACCTTGCCGGTGCGCTTCGTGATTTCCTGGGTCAGCGAATCGGCGCGGTCTTTGATGTCTCCGGTAATCTGCTCGCCGCGTTTGAGGACATCCTGGCCCCAGGCACGGCCAGCTTTGCGCATCTGTTTTGCCAGTTTCGCGCGCTGGCGGGCCTCTTCGCGCAGGGCCTTGCGCAATTGCTCGGCCTGCTGCTGCAACTGCTGCGCCTGTTTGCGCAACTGCTGCGCCTGTGCCGCTGCCTGCTGTCGGCTCGTCAGCGTCAGTTCTTCGAGCCGCTGCTGCGCCTCCTGCACCTTCCCTTTGACGGCGGTCTGCACCTGCGCCGCCGGTTGACTGCCCTTGTTGGCGCGGCTGCGGACGCGCTCAAGTAATGTACCAACAATGGGGCCAAGCGTCGTTATTGTGAGAACCCCTACGCGCAACCACTGGCTCCCTTTCTGCATCATCTCCTGAGTCTTTGTCTTTGTAGCCATACGACCCTCCTCTCTGCTTCATACAAAATATGGGGTGAAAAACACACCAACTCATAGTATGTCAGGTTCAAGTGCCGTATGTCAAGAGAAATAGAAGGGCTTTTCAGAAAAGACGACTATCGGTCCTGGCTGGCAACCTCGCTGAGGCGCAGGACGAGGCGACAAAAGTGCAGCATAGAGGCAGCCGATTCTAGATACGCCTCTTCATCATCGATTTCGTCGCCGCTAGCTGCCGCCTGCGAGCGCCGCAGGGCGCGTAAGACGATCAGCACATCTTCCTTGAGGGATTTCTCCAGGTCGCCGCGCTGCATCAAGTGAATGACCTGGGAGACAATGGTATCAACTTCGCGACGCATCTCATTGAGATCCTCCAGCCAGGCTTCTTCATCCTCCTCTTCCGCCTCCTCGCTATCCTCAAGAAAGGCCGTCTCGGCTAATGGGTCTTCTTCCAGGAAAGCATCGCGGGAGGGATTGGAGCGATGAATGCCTGGGCCACCACTGCGGCAGCGCCTTGCACGGCGATGGGTGCCGGGTTCCTCTTGCGTTACCCCTAAATTGCGAAGCAGAACGGCCAGTTCTTCTTCCCAGCCAGCCATAAAGCATCCTCCTTGTGAAACAACCGCAAGGACTACGTGATCCAGGATGCGCCTTGAGGTCAGGTGCAACCTTCCAGGTGCCAGTGTGTCAATCCGGCGTGGCGCCTATGTGCAGCGCCCGCTTCACCGTATTCGTATCTACGTGCCAACTTTCTTCTCAAGGCAGTGTAACACAGTGTGTCATCCTTGTAAATGGGATTTTTTTCTGTTCCGCTTAGCCCGGATGGCGTTTCTTTATACAGGCTATGTTATAATGAAGGTCAATGTTACCGGCAAGTCGGGTGAGCGAGGAGGAATTTGTCTATGCCCGCAACAGGTGAAAATCAGGAAGAGAATCAGAACCAGGAAAGCATGCCCATTGTCGCCTGTATCACGGTGGGGCCATTTCAGGAGAATTGCTATCTCTACGCCTGCCCACAGACGCGAGAAGCGGTGATTATCGACCCTGGTGACGAGGCGGAGAGCATTCTCAAGACCATTACTGAACTGCAACTGATCCCCCGCTATATTGTGAATACGCACGGCCATATCGATCATATCGGGGCCATCGATGCCGTTCACGCGGTCTATCCTGTGCCACTGGCAATTCATGCCGATGATGTACACATGTATACGGATGAGCGCGTGGCGCGGCAATACGGTAAAAAGGCGCCGCTGGTCGCGACAAAGCCGGATATCCTCTTGAAAGAGGGAGACCGTCTGACGTTCGGCACGCTTTCACTGGAAGTCATTGAGACGCCCGGCCACACGCGCGGCGGTATCTGCCTGCTGAGCCGTCCCTACTGTGTCTTCAGCGGCGATACCCTCTTCTATCGCGGCATCGGGCGCACCGACTTCGAGGGCGGCAGCTATGAGCAGATCGTTGCCTCGATTCGCAACAAGCTGTATACGCTCGACGACGATCTGGTGGTCTTTCCCGGACATGGCGGGCCGACCACCATTATAGAAGAGAAATTTGAGAATCCCTTTGTAAACGTAGAGGAGTAAGATTGTGTCAGTGATCTGCGTTATCGGTACAGGCTATGTGGGCCTGGTGACAGGAACGTGCCTCGCCGATATGGGCAACAGCGTTACCTGCGTCGATATTGTGCCGGAGAAGATTGAACGCCTGAAACAGGGAGTGCTTCCTATATACGAACCCGGTTTGGAAGAACTGGTGGAGCGCAATGTCCACGCCGGGCGCCTGCACTTCACGACCAGCTACAGCGAGGGGCTGGACAACGCCGAGTTTATTTTCATCGCCGTCAACACGCCCACCGGCACGAGCCAGGGCAGCGCGGACATGCGTTTCGTGGAGAGCGCGGCGCGGGGCATTGCCAGAGAACTTGACCACTACGCCATCATCATCAACAAAAGCACGGTTCCCGTCGGTAGCGGCGACGTGGTTTCGCGCATCATCCGCGCGAACATGGCGCGGCCTGAAGTTCCCTTCGCCGTCGTCTCCAACCCGGAGTTCCTGCGTGAGGGTTCCGCCGTGCAGGATTTCCAGAATCCCGACCGCGTGGTGCTTGGCTCCTCTGATATGGAAGCGGCACACAGGGTCGCGAATCTCTACCTGCCCCTGCGCGCCCCGATGGTGATTACCGACCTCTACACGGCGGAGATGATTAAATACGCCTCCAACGCCTTCCTGGCCACCAAAATCTCCTTCATCAACGAGATCGCCCAGATTTGCGAGCGCCTGGGGGCCGATGTTAAAGAAGTGGCTGCCGGTATGGGCTTCGACAAACGCATCGGACGCGCCTTCCTGGATGCCGGGCTGGGCTTCGGAGGTTCATGCTTCCCGAAGGACGTGCGCGCCCTGACCTACATGGCCGACGAAGCGGGGCTGCACCCGCAAATGCTGCACGCTGTCATGGAGATTAACCAGGATCAACGCCGCCGCGTCGTTGATAAGCTGACCTCGATTCTTGGCTCGCTGCGCGGCTGCACGATTGGCGTGCTGGGGCTGGCCTTCAAACCCAATACCGATGATATGCGCGAGGCCCCTTCCGTTGATATTATTCGCTGGATTACCGGTCAGGGCGCGGAAGTGCGCGTTTATGACCCGGTGGCTACCGAGACGGGGCGCGAGGCTCTGGAACGCGAGGGCGTGCGCATGGACGCGGTGACGTTCTGTGAAAGCGCCTACGAGGTGGCCGAGGGAGCTGACGCGCTGACCGTCGTCACCGAATGGAATGAATTCAAGTCGCTCAACATGTTGCAGATTCGCGCCGCCATGCGCCGCCCGGTGCTGATCGACGGGCGCAACATCTACGAGCCGTCAGAGATGATCCGGCTCGGCTTTGTCTATCGCGGCATGGGGCGCGCCACCGGTCCCGCCCCTTCTATCCTGCCGCCGGGCGATAGCACGACGCTGCTTGAGGGCAGCGGGGAAGGATTGGCGAAATAAATGGAAGAAGATCTGCCACTGCTCTTTACGCCACTGGTGCGCCAGCCGGGAGTCGCGCTGCCCGAATGGCTCTTTGGCCCGGCGGGCGTGGCAGGTCTGCCTGCCCCCCTCTCGCCACCGCAGGGCGTCAACATTGCCGTCGGCATCGATATCATCGAGGTGAGCCGCGTGCGCAAGGTCTTCGAGCATCACGGCGAACGCTTCTTAAAGCGCGTCTTCACTGAGATCGAGGCGCGTCAGTGCCGGGGCAAGCCGGAGCGGCTCGCCGGTCGTTTCGCCGCTAAAGAGGCCATCAGCAAGGCGCTGGGAACCGGCATTCACGGCGTGGCGTGGCGCGAAATGGAGGTTGTGCAACTGCGCAGCGGTCGCCCCTCTGTGCGCCTGCACGGCAACGCGAAACGCCGCGCCGAACTGCTCGGCCTCAGCGCCTTCGATGTAAGCATGGCCGACCTCAAAGACTTCTCCATCGCCATCGCCGTCGCCATCCAGACTGCTCCGCCTGTCACACCCCCGGAAGAGAGAGGGTGAACCAAAAAAAGAGGAAAGAAGGGATAAAGGGGGAATACCTCGTTTGGGGGAAACAAGGAACGTTATCCCTTCTTTTCGCAGCATAACGTATAGACGCCGGTTTTGTCAAAAAAGTTCCCGAATTTTTCCAGATTTTCTGCCGTGCCAGAAGTTTCCTCTATTTCTCCTGTCTTTCCGTTGTCTCCACGGCTGCCCCGGTGATACACTGCAACAAAAGCATGATATCAATCGGAGAAATCGACAGGAGATAGCAAGTATGCGAGCGTTATTACAGCGAGTGAGCCAGGCCAGCGTGACTGTAGACGGGCAGGTTGTCGGGCAGATAGGCCGAGGGTTGCTGATATTGCTGGGCGTCGGGCAGGACGATAGTGAGGCACAGGTGAAAACGTTGAGCGAGAAGATTGCGTACCTGCGCATCTTTGAGGATGAAGCGGGCAAGATGAATCGCTCGCTGCTGGACGTTGGCGGGGAGGTTCTGGTTGTCTCGCAATTCACGCTCTATGCTGATGTGCGCAAGGGGCGGCGACCCAGCTTTACAGATGCCGCGCCCCCTGCCATTGCCGAACCGCTTGTTGAACGCTTCAAGGCTGCCCTTGCCGAGTATGGCCTGACGGTTGCCAGTGGCGTGTTCGGGGCTTCCATGCAGATTGATCTTCGCAATGAAGGGCCAGTCACGATCTGGCTTGATACGGAGGAATAGGCAGAACCTTCCCCTGAGCCTTGTGGCGCGCTCTCAGAGCAGTGGAATGCGGGAAACATCACAGGCAGGATCGAGGCGTTCGAGCGACCAGATGAGGTAGCGGGAGAGGTCGAACTGCCACCGGTGCCGCTCATGAAAATAGGGAACATCTCCTGGAGAGATTTATACCGTCTTTTGTTTCACGACATTTCCCTTGAGAAGGGGATATGTGACATAATGTAATTAAGAAGATGAGAAGTTTTCCCGGAAGAAGAGAAAAACAGATGAGCAATCAATTTGCTGAAGCAGACGCGCTCTTGCTCGCCAACGAAGCGATGAATTGAGGACAAAGACGATTCCTCGCACATGATTCGATCGCGACGCTGTGCCTCAGCTTTCCGCATTCCCTGTGAACTTGCGAAAATAGTAACCTATCGCAAAAAAAGCCTTTGCTGCTCTAGACTTTTCTAGAGATTATCATGTATACTTCTATCAAAGGGGATCGTAGCCAGTTCTGTTCAGCCACAGGTTTACGCCTGTGTTTGTAAATGGGGGTGCCTCGTGAGAGATCCTTGAGGTTTTTTCTTCTCGCCCGTCTGTCCTCTGCTTGATGCGTTCCCTGCGCTTCTGTGTGTAAGGGACAGGTCTCTGTATGTTTGTCCCCTGTATGCTGCTCATCCTGCCCAGTCACATCTGTACTATGACAACCGGCATCTGGAAGTCTTGTACAGACGATACAGTGAGTGTCGTGCAAATACTCGACGAGATCTCTTTAGTTAAAGAGAAGAGGAGACGCTTCATGTACCGTCCGGTGATTCCCTCGTTTATTTTCCGTCTGGCCATCGGCATTGCCGTGTTTGCCCTGGCTTTGACTTTCATCGGCAGATCACCCTCTGCGAGTGCTGCCAGCCTTTCCAGGTCCTCTGCTCCCCATCTCATGGGCATCTATCATGGCGCGAAGCTCAAACCTGCGGCTACCAACCTGGTTTACCAGGGAGGCGCGGTCGAGACGGTGCCGAAGGTGTACATCAGCTGGTGGGGGAGCCAGTGGAATACCGGTTTCTCAACAGGCGGCTATACCAGCGCCCAGGCCCAGGCCTACATCGAAGGCTTCTTCAGCAATGTTGGGGGAAGTTCCTGGGATAACATTGACACACAGTATTGTCAGGGTATCGCCATTGGCTCGACGAGTTGTGGGAGTGGCGGCACGCATATTACCAACCCCACAGGCCAGCTGGCAGGCACGTGGGTAGATACGACCTCGGTACCAAGGAGACCCACGCAGTCGGACATTCAGAATGCAGCCACACGGCTCATGAACCACTTCGGCGGCTACAATGCCAACGCGACCTATTTCGTCTTCACGCCTCACGGTCACTCGATGAGTGGCTTTGGCACGGTCTGGTGTGCCTGGCATGATGAGCCAACTTCAGGTACGCAAATGGCCTATGCCTATATGCCCTATATTCCTGATGCCGGGGCGTCTTGCGGGATGAACTTTGTCAACGCAACCAACAATAGCTATGGCAATGGCTACTTCGATGGCTTCTCCATCGTGGGCGGTCACGAATATGCCGAAGCGATGACGGATCCTCATCCTGAAAGAACTTCGACAAACTTTGGCTGGATCACCAGCACCGGTTCCTCCGGCCAGGAAAACGGCGACCTGTGCGCCTGGGCCAGCAACTCCACCGATATCACGCTTGGTTCGCACTACTACGCAGTGCAACCGATCTGGAGCAATGCGAGCAGTAGCTGCGTGACTTCCTACTGAGGAACTGCCCGAAAATCGTTTGAACATTGGTCAGGCGAAGGCGGGTCACTCCGAAAGAGAGTGACCCGCCTTCGCTCTTGCTGCTCACGGCTATTCAGCCGCCTACGCCGGTTCATCCTGAAAGCCGCCGGGTATATCAATCCTTGAGAACAGTTTTCGTGCTGGCCTCACGGGAGATGCTGAGCAGGTCGGTGCGGATGTTGACGAAGTGTTCGCGCAGGGCGGCCATCTGCACCCTGTTGCCTGCGATGCGCAGCCAGATGCGGCGCTGCGGGAAGTAGAAGGTGACGCACAGGCTGAGAATGAGGATAACGGCAATCGGCCAGATGAACGCCGCCCCGGCATCCTTCGTCACCAGCAGCACCGTAGCTTCGCTGGCGCTGTTGAGCGTGATCGTCCACTGTTTATCTTTGCTCTGGCCCGATTGACCGGGATGCAGCGGCAACACAGCCTTATCCTGGCTGGCGCTGGTGGCTCCAGGCGGGCCGATGGTGATAAGCATCAGGGGATTATGCACCTGCGCCAGCTCTACGCCCGGGCTGTGCGGGAAGAGGATACTCATGACCATATTCGTATCCCCCACCTCAATATTCGTCGCCAGATCAACCTGCTCCCCATCCGGTAGCGTCTCACTCTGATCCAGCACGACCGGCTGGTTGAAAAGAACATAGCCATGCTGGTCGGTGATGGTGACGCTGGCCGAGGAGATGAGTGAGGACTGGTGGAAGACGATGCCGTCGTAGCTGAGCGGCGTGTTGACGCGCAGGGAACTGCTGTGCGCGACCAGTTCGCCGTCGCGATAGACGCTCAGATCGGTGACATAATCGGTCGGCATGCCGGTCTGCGGGTCAAACGTCGCCTTGAAGGAGTTGACGCGAAAGCTGATATTATGCGGCGTGCCGCGCGGGTAGACGACCGCGCTCTGCCCGTCGGCCAGCGCCTGGTCGAAGCTGAAGCCGGCGAGGGCATCGCTCAGACTGACAATTGGCGCGGGCAATAGACGCCGGGCCGGGCTGTTGGGATCGAAGCCGCGCCACTGCGAAAGCACGCCTGCCATCAGCAAGCAGACCAGCGCGGCATGAAAGACAAAGGTCGAGAGCGTGGCCCACACATTCTTGCTGCCATACAGATAGGTCACAGCCCCCGTCTCCTGCTCGACGACCACCGAACGCACATGATAATGGCGGCGGCGTAGCGCGGCAGTTGTCCACCTCACCGCATCAGCATCGGCCACAGTATATTCAGCCCGTTCGAGCGCGTTCTGATAGAACTTATCGCTGCGCCGGATCAGCGGGTGCGCGAAATTGTGCCAGATGGCAGGCGCGCGATTGAGCGTGCAGACAACGATGCTGAGCGAAAGCAAGGTCAGCAGCAGCTTGAAGTACCAGCTTGAGAAGACGGTGAAGAATTGCAGCCAGTCAAAAATCGGCGTCAGCGAACCGTAGTTCGGCAGCGCATTCTGCTGTACCCACGCCGCGTATGCCCCCGCGTCCCCGATCACCTCACGCGGCGCCTGCGGAAAATAAATGCCGATAAAACAGACAACTACAATGGCAACAATCAAATAAATCGCATTGCGCACCGAACTCAGCCACCCCCACATCGCATTGATCGGGTGATGCCAGATATAGTTCAGTCGCTGCGCGAACCGCGACTGTTTGCGCGGTCGATTGCCATTATTATTCGCGGGATGTTTATGTTTAACAGGGGCAACCGTCGCTTTATCGGCCTGCCCCGTGTCTTTAACCGTTGTTGCCATGCCAGATATACAGTCTTTCCATAGTGTTGTCTCGTGATGCTATCTCATACATATCGTATTATAGCAGACACGCGCTAGCGGAGGATGTATGCCTGTATGCCGCAAGTTGTTCCATCATGGCCTGCCCCATATCCTCATCGAAGTGTTCTTGCCATTGATCGGGCGACTCCACGACTCCATCAAGGGTAATAAACAAAGCGCCAATGACTTTTCTCATGCTCAATACTCCTTTGATGCTGCTCTTTTTCAGAGTCATTGCATTTCATGTCCATCCAGATGTATACAGATGTATACAGCAGTATTCTTCAGGCGGTAAGAAAAGCAGTGGGCGCGCGGGCAGGGCTATGCCTCAGAAGCGTTAACGGAAGCCCGTGCGAGCGGCAGCAACGTGCCGGGGTTGAGCGGCAGCAATGTGCCGGGGTTGAGCGGCAGCAATGTGCCGGGGTTGAGCGGCAGCAATGTGCCGGGGTTGAGCGGCAG
>CADDYT010000209.1 GCA_902810755.1 Chloroflexota bacterium | reverse complement strand
TGACCACCCACGATATGGATGACGTGGAGATGCTCTGCCCCCGCATGGTGATTATCGATCACGGGCGCAAGCTCTACGATGGCACCGTCGAAGCGATTCGCGAGCGTTTTGGCGGCGAGCGCACCCTTATCGCTGTCTTCGATCCCGCCGAACTGGCCGCGCTGCCGCACAACGGCGCGGGACAGCCCATGCTTCCTGACCTGCCGCCGGGCGTCTCGCAGGTGCGCGCCGAATCTCCTCGCATCTGGCTTAGCTTCGGGCGCGAGGCTATCCCCGCCCACGAACTGGTCTCCTACCTGGGCGCGCGCCACTGCCTGCGCGACGTGACCTTTCAGGAGCCACAGATCGAAGATGTCATTCGTCGCATTTACGAGGAAAATCTGCTATTGCAAGAGGAGCAGATCATGCAAAGCGCGTAAAAAGAGGACGCGACGGACAGGCTGCTCTGTCTATCGCGTCCTCTGGTTGTACCAGTATCATGTTTGCTCGGGCAGATCGGGGAGACCCGGAGTGGTCTCGTTACTATCATAGGTCGTCGCCGGGTTCGTGCTGGCGGTTGTGCTGTAGTCTGCGACGGTGGTCGTCGTGGTGGCGTAGGGGCCGCCAACCTGGCCGCGCACATCGCCCATGTTGGCGTTATAACCGCCGTCGCGCATCAGAATGGTATAGGCTTCTTGCTGGCGGTCGCCGGTATCGACGGTAACGACCGTGTGGCCCTGCTCGAATTCGTTGTTGTAGAAATTGGCCTCGCGTTCCGGCAGGCCCATGCGTCGCAGGTCATCGGCAATGCCGCCGCCGCCTCGTTTGACGGAATAGCGAATCTGGTTCGCGCTGAAACCGGCATGCTCAAGATCGGTAATGGCCTTTTGCGCCTGCGCGTTATCCTTGAAAACGCTCACTACCAGCGGGCTGTTTCCTGTTTGCATCAAAATCCTCCTTTCCGCGCTTCCCATGAAAAACTGCTCCCTCTCGTCGTTTTTCAGGCGATTACTTCCTTGCACGGCATAAGGATGGAAAAAGTTGCATTGTTGTTCTCTTTTTATGAACGTTTTCTTGAAGAACACGTCATGCCGGAACCGCTTCGCTCAGTTCATCGACCAGGCGTTGAATTTCGCGCAGGCGGCGCTCGGCCAGTTCCACATTTTCCAGCGCCTGGGCCAGGATACGCTCCTCAAGGGAAGAGTAGGACTGCTCGATCTCCGGGTCAATGCGGCCGCCAATGAGTTCCAATGCACGGCTCAGTTTCTCTTCGTGAGTTGTCGTTGCAGGTGCCATAGGTCGTTTCCTCTTCATGGTCAAAGGTTTTCAGAACGGTTCCGAAAAGACGATCTATTTCAAAACTCTGTTGAGTTTTCTCTTCCTACAGCTATATTACATGATATCCCAATTTGCGCAAAGAACGCTCCCAATATTCCTATTTGCCCCTACCATGAAGTACCCGCTTGCTGGGCCGCTACGGCGAGGTTCGTAAGGATGGAACTGCAGGGCGAGCGCCAGGCCGCTGAACCGCGCCGCTAAAACAGGTGAGCCAGAGAGGATGGCCGCGCCGCGTTCCGCCTGCCCGGCTATCCTCTTCTCCACCCTTACTTTACTGTTATCGTGAGATTCATGCCGGGGTGGATAGAGCAGTAAATATGAAAGGTTCCTGCTGTATTAAACGGCCCAATCTGAGCGTTATTGCCGTTGATTTGCAGGTTGTTGACGGTAGGCGCGCCTGGCTCCTTTGCCGGTTTCGCCACCCCGTTCACCCAGGAGCCGTTAGCCAGAATATGTGTGTACTGGCCGTCATCAATCAGTTGCAATGTCGCGCCTTTTGAGATCGTAATGCTGCTTTGCACAAAATTGGTTGGCCCCATATGCACGGCAGGGGCGCCTCCGCTTCCATTGCCACTGCTGCTCGGCGTACTCGTCCCTGACGAGGCCACCGGCGTGCCGGGCCGCGTGCAGGCCGCCAGCACTACGCTGCCAATCGCAAATACCGTTAGAAGGAGTACCAGCGTCCTCAATCCCTTTTTACTCATTGTATCGTTTCCTCTCTATCATCATGCCATTGTTCAGTCCATGCTCTACCGCAGGCGCTTTCCCTGGCCCGACAATATGCGCTGCCAGGATGGGAGAGCCTGCTTTCGCGGAACACAGGGCAATACTATTATCATTCTATTCTATACTATAAAGGATTATGCAACCGGTAGGAAATCAGGTAATTGCCCGATTTCCTGTCCTGTAGATACCTGATCTTTGCCCCGCTGTTTTCCCTTGCAGGAAGATCATGCTGACCAGAGCGTCATCTTCCGTACAGATGATAAATAATCCCTTCAAAATAGATTAGAAAATGATAAGCTTTTCATACTGTTGCGCTTTATTTATTGATTTCTGAAAAAGCGTTATGCTACGATTCTACAAGAGGGAATGAATGTGGGTAGCAGGGAGACGCACAGATGTGATGGAAAGACGCGCGAACAGTGAAGAAAGGAAGGATAGTATGGCAGAAATGGTAGAACCAGGAAGCGGACAGACAAATCAGCATCAGGGGTGGGTGCAGCATCATGCTGCTGTGACGGTGAAAAAGCCCCTGCACCAGGTTTATGCGTTGTTTACCCATTTTAACGATTTTCCGAAGTACATGCACTTTATCGACCAGGTGACCTACATTGACAACATGCGCAGCCACTGGGTCGCCGATGTTGCCGGTCATCACGAATGGGATGCCATCAACCAGGACTGGATTGAGGATCGCCAGGTTGGATGGCGTTCTTACAACGGGTTCGAGAACGAGGGGAAGGTGACATTCCAGTCCCTGGGTGAGAGTGAGACGCGGGTCGATGTCTACATCTCCTATAATCCGCCGCTGGGCTTTATTGGCGAACTGGCGGAAAATCTGGGGGTGGGCAGCAAGTTCGAGCATGATCTGCAAAACGATCTGGAGAACTTTGCTGCTATGGCAGAGGCAACACCGCAGCAGGAAACCGACCCTACTTTCTCCGCCTACCTGTACAACAGTGATAGCGCCGCTGCCGAGGGAAAGGCGACGACGCAGCAGGACGAAACGATGGGCAGCGATTACCGGCGCGATAGCCAGGATTTTCCCACCGCTCGTCCTGTACTGGATCAGGACATCATTAACGAGCCGGGCGAGCAGACAGAATTGCCCGGTATGCATATCGAAGAATAGAACGGAAGGAAAGAGCGATGACCCAACAACCAGAACAGCAACCACCGCAGGGTATGGTGCAGCACCATGCCTATGTCACCGTGCATGCCCCGGTCCATGAAGTGTATGAGATGTTTACGCATTTCCAGGATTTTCCGAAGTTCATGCACTTTGTACGAGAAGTGGACTACCTTGATCCCCAGCATAATAAAACGCACTGGGTGGCCGATGTGGTTGGCCAGCACGAGTGGGATGCCGTCAACGAAAACTGGATTCCCGACCGCCAGATTGGCTGGAAGTCGGTGAGTGGCCTGCAAAATGAGGGTAAAGTGACCTTCCAGCCAGAGGGAGCCGGGCAGACGCGCGTTGATGTCTACATTGATTACAACCCGCCTCTGGGTATCCTGGGGGATATCGGCGAAAAACTCGGTGCGGGCAGCCGCTTTGAACACGATTTGCAGCACGACCTGGAGAATTTTGCTCGCATGGTCGACGAGGCCCCGCCGGGTGCGCTCAACCCTGATGCCTCCAACTACATTTTCCATCCCGGCAGCGCGGCGGTAGCAGAGGGGAAAGCCCCGGCACAGCAGCGAGAAGCCCATGCCTACCCACCATCGTCGGCCAGCGCCACCACCGTCGATAATCCCTATACAATGGATCAGCCCGGAACCGGTGTGGAGCAGCGTTCTATGAGCGAGCAGACCATGATGGGCCAGCCCCAGGAAGGCTATCTTCCAGGCGAGCCAATCGAGGGTGATGACGTAGTGGTCGAGGTCTACGAAATCGATACGCTGCCGCCCGGACTCGGTGGCCAGCCTGTACCGGATGAGACCGTTGGCACGCCGCCTCCCAATCCCACCAACCCGGAGATGCCGCCGGAAGGCACGGTTTATCCTATGCCGCCCGAATCTGGCGTCAGAAATCCGGTGATGCCGGATTCGGGCGGCGTCGCCAATCCGGTAATGCCCCCGTCTGGCGGTACAGGCAATCCGGTGATGCCGCCAGGGCCGGGAGCCAGAAATCCGGTGATGCCGGATGAAAGTGGTGTGACAAATCCGGTGATGCCGCCGGAAGAATAGCTTTCGAGCGGCAAATCCTTTACCACTTGCAGGCTCGATAGCTTTACCAGAATGGCACGTGGGGCAATCTACGTGCTATTCTGTTGTATTATATGCCTGTGCTGGCAGCAAAGGGAATCGTGCAAACGACTTATGAAAGAAACCGGGCAACATATGCGTAACAGTATGAAACGGGTGAAGCAACATAAGGAAGAGGAGCGCGAGTCGGTTGATCTGATCGGTCAGAATATAGAGACCATCGCCGACCTGTATGCTCATGCGCAACGGGGCCTCAGTCCCCACCAGAAAATCATCGAACGGGTGACTGCTTTTCTAGGGCGTCCGCTATTTCTCTATGTCATCTTACTTTTTGTTGCGCTCTGGATCGGCATCAATCTGGCGCTGGCCGATGCTGGCCTGCATAGCTTTGACCCTCCGCCTTTTTACTGGCTCCAGGGCATCATTGCGCTCAGTGCGCTGTTAATGACGAACGTGGTTCTCATTACACAGAATCGGCAGAAGAAATTGACGGAGCAACGCAGGCACCTGGACTTACAGATCAATCTGCTGGCCGAACAGAAAATTACCAAATTGATTGCGATGGTCGAGGAATTACGCCGGGATCTGCCCGCGACCCGTAACGCACGCGACCCCGAGATCGAGGCGATGATGGAGTCTGTCAATCCCCACGAAGTGCTTGCCACCCTTGACCAGGCGTTAGAAGAGGCGCTGGCGGAAGAAGGTCAGTAGATCGAATTTCTCGTACTTACTTTTTTGTAGTGGAATTACAATTGACTTTTGGAAAACTCTGTGCTATACTCAAAGTGTTCCCGAAAAGGAACACACCTTCCAGGGACATACCCTGGCACAGGGCGCTGGCCTTGCATTGGTCAATCGAAAGGAGTTCCGAATGAAACCAATGAAGAAACCAATACGCCTGCTTGGGATGGTGTTTCAGATCGACTAGGAGTGCCCGTGAAGGCGGGCATACCGAGCCTCTGGTACCCAACCATTACTTTGGCCTATACCTGAATCTCAATGAGATCGCCTGAAGAGAGGCGCTAAAAGGTCTTAAGACGGCTTACGTCAAGGTCTCGGTTTGGTAGGGGTAGCAGAGGGAATGTTGCGAGGGCATATCTGCTACTAATTTGCCCTGTCTATGCAATAGTTCTCGGTTGACGTGACACGGGAGTTGTGCAGAAAATGACACACAGGGGTCAGGTAACCGTGATTGCCTGGCCTTTGTCGTTGCCTGAGACAGAGACGAGCAGTGCCGCCATTTACGCGCAAATGGCGGCACTGTTCGTCCCTGTCTCTTTTCCCGGCTTCGCTATTCCCCCAGCGTGAGGACGGCCATGAAGGCTTCCTGGGGGATTTCTACATTGCCTACCATCTTCATGCGCTTCTTGCCCTCTTTCTGTTTCTCCAGCAGCTTGCGTTTGCGTGTCACATCGCCGCCGTAACATTTTGCCAGCACGTCTTTGCGCAGCGCCTTAACGGTTTCGCGGGCGATTACGCGCGAGCCGATGGCCGCCTGGATGGGAACCTCAAACAACTGGCGCGGAATGAGGCTGCGCAGTTTCTCCACCAGTTGCCGCCCCTGCGGATACGCTTTCTCGCGGTGCAGGATGAGCGAAAGCGCATCGACGGGTTGCCCGTTGACAAGAATGTCCAGCTTTACCAGATCAGCTTCATGATATCCGGCGAAGGTATAATCCAGCGAGGCGTAGCCCTGCGTGCGTGATTTGAGCTGGTCGTAGAAATCCACGATCAATTCGGCCAGCGGCATGCTGTAGGTGAGCAAGACGCGCTCGGCCTCAATGTATTTCATCTCTTTGAACGCGCCGCGCCGCGTCGTCACGAGATCCATAATGGTGCCAATATAGCGCGAGGGCGTGAAGATGGAAATGTCCATCCACGGCTCCTCCACCTTCTCAATCTCGCCCGGATTGGGAAAATCGGTCGGGTTATCGACTTTGACCACCTCGCCGCCGGTTTTCGTGACGTAATATTCCACGCTCGGCGCGGTCGCCAGAATGTCGAGGCCATATTCGCGCTCGATGCGCTCCTGAATGATCTCCATGTGCAGCAGGCCCAGGAAGCCACAGCGAAAGCCAAAGCCCAATGCGTTCGAGGTCTCCGGCTCGTACAGGAGCGAGGCATCATTCAGTTTCAGGCGATCCAGCGCGTCGCGCAGCAGCGGATAATCATTGCCCTCGACGGGGTAGATGCCTGCGAAGACCATTGGCTTGGCCGGTTTGTAGCCGGGCAGCGGCTCAACCTGCCCCAGCGCGCTCGCCAGGGTGACGGTATCACCCACGCGGCAATCTTTGACGTTCTTGAAGCCGGTGGCGATATAGCCGACCTCGCCAGTGGTCAGCGTCTCGCTCGCAGTCAGGCGCGGGTGAAAGTAGCCCACTTCCAGCACCTCGGTCGTGCTGCCCGTCGCCATCATAGCGATTTTCTCGCCTGCATGTAGCTCGCCATCCACGATACGCACATAGGCGATGACGCCCTTATAGGGGTCGTAGTGCGAGTCAAACACCAGCGCCCGCAGCGGCAGACGCGCATTGCCCTTTGGCGGCGGCACCTGCCTGATAATGGCTTCCAGGATGTCTTGCGTGCCGATGCCTTCTTTGGCCGAGGCCAGAATGCAGTCTTCGGCAGGCAGGCCGATCACGTCCTCAACTTCCTGCATCACCCGTTCCGGTTCCGCGCTTGGCAGATCGATTTTGTTGATGACAGGAATGATATTGAGATCTGCCTCGATGGCCAGATACAGGTTCGCCAGTGTCTGCGCCTCGATGCCCTGTGTGGCGTCGATGACCAGCACGGCACCTTCACAGGCGGCCAGGCTGCGCGAAACTTCATAGGTGAAGTCCACGTGGCCGGGAGTATCGATCAGGTTCAGCTCGTAATCCTGCCCGTCGAGCGCCGTATAGTGCATGCGCACGGCCTGCGCTTTGATGGTGATGCCCTTCTCGCGCTCCAGTTCCATCTGGTCAAGCACCTGCTCCGTCAGTTCCCGTTTGGTCACGGTTCCGGTGTATTCCAGCAGGCGGTCGGCCAGCGTCGACTTGCCATGATCGATATGCGCGATAATGCAGAAATTGCGAATATGTGCTTGATCTGTCATTCTATGATGCCTCCACACAACACCTCATCACCATCTTCGCCGCCGTAGAAAACTGCCGCCTGTCCCGGTGTGATGGCTCGCTGTGGCCGTAGTAATGTCACCTGCGCCCGCTCCCCGCCGTCGATGGGGGTGACCAGCGCGGGGAGTTCCGCCGCCTTGTAGCGCACGCGCACGGCTGCCTCGAATGGCTCGTGTGGCGTCTCACCGCTCAGATAGTGCATCTTGCCAACGGTGAAGCTGGTCTGCTCCAGCGCGCTGGCCGGGCCAACGATGAGCGCGTTCTGTTCCGCGTCGATCTTCAGCACGTGCAGCGGCTCTGGCGCTGAGAGGCCCAGCCCCTTGCGCTGCCCGATGGTGTAGAATGCCAGGCCGCGATGCCGTCCCAGTAACTTCCCCGCCTGATTGTAGATCGGCCCCGGCTCTGGCAATGAGATCAACGATTGTGCCTGCCCTGTTCCCGCCGTTCCCAGCCGCAGGCCAATCGCAGCCCCGAGGCCGACGCGCGCGTCCATTTCCTCCGCCTGAGCCTCCCTTGTCGCCGCGTAACGATTGATGAAGCCGCGATAATCGTTCTGCGCGACAAAGCAAATTTCCTGGCTTTCCGCCTTCGAGGCCACCGGCAGGCCGCGCTCCGCAGCCATCGCCCGCACCTGCGGCTTGGTATACGGCCCCAGCGGGAAGCAGGCATGCGCCAGTTGTCGCTGGTTGAGGACGTGCAACACGTATGACTGGTCCTTGTCCGGGTCAACTCCGCGCCGCAGCCGCCGCTTGCCAGTTACGGGATGATCGTCCACGCGCACGTAATGGCCCGTCGCCAGGTAGTCCGCGTCGAGGGCCAGCGCCCGATTGAGCAGCAGCGTGAAGCGGATATGCCGGTTGCAGTTCAGACACGGATTCGGTGTGCGGCCCGCGACATATTCTTCATAAAAGTAATCGACAACGGTATGCTTAAACTCTTCCTCGACATTGACGAGGTAGAAGGGGATATCAAGGATGCGTGCCACGCGCCGCGCATCGTCAACCGCTTCCAGCGAGCAGCACTTATTTTGCACAACGCGCTCCACGCCGTCATCATCGATGACGCCGGGTTCTGACCAGAGGCGCAGCATCATGCCGATCACCTCATGTCCCTGCTCCTTGAGCAGTGCGGCGGCTACCGAACTATCTACGCCGCCGCTCATAGCGACGACTATTCTTGCCATAGTTTCTGTTCCTGAAAATGCTTTCTCAATCAGTCTATCTTAAAAAATCAAAAGAAAAAAGATACCATAGAAAAAAGAACCGGGCCGCCCGCATCAGGCCAGCGGCATCAGGCCAGCCGCAAGAACATTGCGTACAGCGGCATCATTCTCGCTTCATCAGCGG
>CADDYT010000208.1 GCA_902810755.1 Chloroflexota bacterium | reverse complement strand
CGAGCCATATCAAGGCCCCTGCGGCTTCTGCGATATCTGCCAGGCCGGCCTCGATGTGCAGGAGCAGGCGGAAAACGAGCCGTTTCCCGTCAACAGTAAAGTGGTTCACAAAACCTGGGGTGAGGGGACCGTCATGCGATACGAGAGCGATAAAATGGTCATCCTCTTCGATTCCGTCGGCTACAAAACGCTCGCCGTCGATATTGTGATCGCCAATCAGCTACTGAAACAGGCTGGTTGAGAGGACAGAAGAGAGAAGGGAGTGCAAAAAAAGCTCGCTCTTCTCTCCTCTCAATTGCTGAATTTTGTTGAAAGATACCCTCACCTGCAAATCTGCCTGGATTTGATGTGAGAAGTCTGCATATACGTTACGTAATATTTATAACGCTGGTGTAGGCTCACCCGGCGGGTGAGGGCCGTGCCTTGCGCCTATTTGCTTTGCCGCAATGTGTGGCAGGATACCTGTGCGTGTTGTTTCCCGACGTTGGGAAGCAAGCCTCTTTGTCGTCGTTATCTTAGCTGAGGAGGAACTATGCTCAAGAGAACAAGACCCCACTCTCTAGCGATTGTCCTTTCCCTCTTCTCGCTGCTGATCCTGCTGTTCAGCGCGTGTGGCGCTCCCACAACTGGCCCGGGCAGTAATGGGACGCCGTCTGCTGGCTCACCGGTCAAGGGCGGCACCTGGACCGATGACCTGTACGAAGAGCCAGACTCCCTGATCCCCAATGCCTCGTCCGAGACCTTCTCCGACATGGTCGATCAGTCGATCTGGGCTCCCCTGTTCGTAGGTACCTATAATGGTACGATTCAACCCGGTATTGCCACCGAAATACCGACAGTAGCCAACGGCGGGATCAGCTCAGACCTGAAGACGTGGACGTTCCACCTGCGCCCTGGCCTCAAGTGGTCCGACGGGCAGCCGGAGGATGCCCGCGACGTTGATTTCACCTGGAGATTGTGGACGAACCCGAAGTTCACCCCGGCCAGCACCGTCGGCCTGAACCTCATCACCAGCGCGGATGTCTCATCCGACCACCTGTCCATCACCTTCCATCTGAAGGCCCCGTTCTCGCCTTTCCTCTCCATCTGGACTGACGGGCTGGAAGCCCCTATGCCTGCTCACCATTTCAGCAGCATTGCTCCCGACAAGATCCTTTCCTCCTCGGATAACCTGGATCCGTCGGTGACCAGCGGCCCCTTCATGATGAAGGAAAGCAAGCCGGGCGACCACTACACTGTTGTGCGCAACCCCAACTACTACCTGGCCTCTCAGGGCTATCCGTACCTCGACAGCGTGGTGTTCCGCATCGTCACCGACCAGAATACCATCCTGAAGGACCTGCAGGCCGGTAGCATCGACTCCTCCTGGTTCCTGGATGTCACGAAGGTTCCCGCCTACAAGGCGCTGACCAACTACACGCTGACCTCCAACCCCAACGCCTCCAACTTCGAAGCCTTCTACTTCGACTTCCACAACCCCATCCTGGGCAAGTATCAGGAGGTGCGCCAGGCGATGGCGATGGCGGTAGACCACCAGGCCCTGATCGTGACGGCCAGACGCGGTGAAGCGGTGCCTCTCTGTACCGATCACGGTCAGGCGTATAAACCGGGCTACGAACCCAATGCTCCCTGTCCGAAGTTTGATCCCACCGCAGCCAAAGCCTTGCTCGAACAGCACGGCTGGAAGCCGGGCTCTGACGGCGTCATGACGCAGAATGGCATGCGCCTGGAGTTCAACTACTCGACGACCGCCAACAACCTGTGGCGCGCCGACGACGAACTGATTCTCCAGCAGAACATGCAGGCCATCGGCATTAAGCTCGACATCCAGAACTACCCGGCCAGCACCTTCTTTGGCCCCTTCCTGAGCGGCGGCAAAGCCTCTCCGGCGACTGGCGCGGTCTCCGGCAGGTATGACATCGCTGAGTTCGAGGACTCGCTGAGCTATGACGCCGACGACTCCGCCCTGTTCTCCTGCAACCAGATTCCGCCCAACGGTTTCAACATCAACTTCTACTGCAACCCTGCCCTGGATAAGCTCTTCGCGCAGGAGCAGGCCACGGCTGATCCGAATGCTCGCCAGCAGGTCTTCAACCAGATCCACCAGATCTACCTGACGGATTTCCCCTTCGTCACTCTCTACAGCCCGGTCGATATCGCTATGCACAAGAACACTGTGCATAACTATGCACCCGCTCCTGAGGGCGCGTCGGAGACCATCAACATCTGGCAGTGGTGGTGTACTGGCGGTACCTGCTAGCCTCGTTGGTAGCGTTTGTACGCTCGTCTAACGAGCGCAGTAGACCGTCTCTGTAAGTAGCAGAGTGCCTCCCGGTGGAGACCTGCGTAAATCCGCGCAGGTCTCTATCGGGCTTCTCCCCTGTGTTGCGTGTGGTGCCATCGCGACCAGAAACCAGGCAATGCGCGTGTCAACATCCGAAAAAATACGTAAGTACAGGCGTTTGTCCCAGTTCAGTAGATAAAATGTTGGCATACAGACATAGAAATATGTTAAACTATATGCAACATTTTCGTCCTCATCATGGTTGTTTTTACGGAGGTGCTTATGGGACGATATATCATCAGGCGGCTTTTGCAGGCAATTCCGTTGTTGTTTCTGCTGTCTATCTTCATGTTCACTTTGATTCACCTGATGCCGGGCGGCCCTGATCAGGTTCTCTTCAACCCGCACCTGACCCCGGCTGCGCGTGAAGCTATGCGCGCTCGCTTTGGTCTGAATGATCCTGTTCCTATTCAGTACGTCAAATGGTTGGGACGCGCCCTTGTCGGTGACTTCGGCTTCTCCTTTGCCACCAACCTGCCCGTCACCTATATCCTCGGGCAGCGGTTCCCGGCTACGCTGCAACTGTTTCTTCCCGCGCTGGCGCTGGCCCTTGTCCTTGCGCTTTTCTTCGGCATTATCTCAGGAGTCAGGCAAGGCAGTATCACCGATTACGCTTTGACGACGCTCTCCTACTTTGGTATTGCTATGCCTGCCTTCCTCTTCGGCGTCTTTGCACAGTACATCTTCGGCGTCTGGCTGCATATTCTGCCTACCTCCGGCATGCAAACGCTGGGCTACCAGCTCGACCCCTTCGACGCCTTTATCGATCACCTCCAGCACCTGATCTTGCCAATGCTGGTGCTTTCCATCCTCTTCATTGCCGGTTGGAGCCGCTATATGCGCTCCAGCATGATCGAGGTGGTGAAGCAGGACTACATGCGCACGGCGCGTGCGAAAGGCGTTGGCCCCGTGCGTTTGCTGCTGCGCCACGCTCTACGCAACGCTGTCATTCCCCTGATTACCGTCGTGGCCCTCGATTTTGGCGCGATCGCCGGCGGCGCAACCATCACCGAAGGTATCTTTGCCTGGCCGGGCATGGGCCTCCTCTTCTTCCAGTCGCTGGAAGCGCGTGATTACCCTGTCTTGCTGGCTATCTTAATGCTCAGTTCCGTCTTTGTAATCGGGTTCAACTTGATCGCGGATATTCTCTACGGGGTGATGGATCCGCGTATTCGTTACTCGTAGCCGGTGGAGATTTCCCTGCGTCCTCCTGAAAGGAAAGGAGATAGCGATGGACATATCGGAACAACTGAACCTCTCTAATACCACAGAAGAGGAGATCGAGCCATTTCTGGAGGTCACTCCCGCGCTCGTACAGAAGCGGCGCAGCCAGGGCCGCATCATTTTCGATCGCTTTATGCGTAACAAGGCAGCCATCATTGGCGCAGCCTTCCTGGTTTTCATGTTCCTCTTCTGTTTCCTGGGTCCTACCGTCACCGGCCATAACGACCCCAACGCGACGCATGTTACCAGTGTCAGTGACACGCTGGCCGGCCCGTCCTGGAAGTATCCCCTCGGCACCGATGATGTTGGCCGCGATACGCTGGCTCGTGCTATGGTCGGCGGACAAACCTCACTTATTGTCGGCCTGGCCTCTATGCTCATGGCCATCATTTTTGGCGTGGGTATTGGCTCTTTCGCCGGTTACTACGGCGGCATCGTCGATAACCTGTTGATGCGCTTCACCGACGTAATTCTGGCGATACCCTTCTACCTCCTGCTCTTTGTGCTTTCTGCCACCTTTACCGATGGCTCGCCCAGGAGCGTGATTATCCTGATCGCCGCCTTTGGCTGGACGTATAGCGCCCGCCTGGTGCGAGGGGAATTTCTGGCCCTGCGGGAGCGCGAATACGTTCTGGCAGCTCGTACTATTGGCGCGAAAAATTTCAGTATCATGTTCCGCCACATCCTGCCCAACGCTGCCGGGCCGATTATCGTCAACGCTACCCTGCTCGTCGGGGCCAATATTATCACAGAATCGGTGCTGAGCTACTTCGGCTTTGGTATTCAGCCGCCGGTCGCCAGCTGGGGCAGCATGATCGGGGTGGCGCAGAACCTCATCGATGTCGATCCCTTGCTCGTCTTCGTCCCTGGCCTGCTCATCTTCTTTACGGTACTCAGCTTTAACCTTGTCGGTGATGGCTTGCGTGACGCACTTGACCCCTACATGACGGAACGCTAATGTGGCGGAAGGAGTAAAAATTTGGGTGAACATTTGCTCGAGGTGCAGGACCTCAAGCTCTACTTTAAGGTAAAGGCCGGCTATGTCCACGCCGTCAATGGCGTGAGCTTCTCTGTGAAGCCTGGCGAAAGAGTCGGTGTGGTCGGCGAAAGCGGCTGCGGCAAAAGCGTGACCGCTCTCTCTATCATGCGCCTGATTCCCCAGCCGCCGGGCGAGTACATCGGCGGTAGCGTCCTTTTTGAGGATGAAGACCTGCTGAGCTTGCCGGAAAGCCAGATGCGCCGGATTCGCGGCAGCAAGATTGGCATGATTTTCCAGGATCCCATGACCTGTCTCAATCCCACGATGACCGTTGGCGCGCAAATTGCCGAGGGGCTGCGCATTCACCTGAAAGTGAGCAAGGATGAGGCCATGAAACGCGCTATCAGCCTGCTTGACCAGGTTGGTATTCCCGATGCCGCTCGCCGTATCAATTCCTACCCCCACCAGTTCAGTGGCGGCATGCGCCAGCGTGTGATGATCGCCATTGCCCTGGCCTGCAATCCCAAACTCCTGATCGCCGACGAGCCAACTACCGCCCTCGATGTGACCGTGCAGGCGCAAATCCTCGAACTGATCAACGGCGTTTGCAAAGAGTTTGGCACCGCTGTCATCCTTATCACACACGATCTCGGTGTCGTGGCCGGCATGACTGACCGCGTGGTGGTCATGTACGCGGGCAAAGTGGTGGAGACTGCGCCTACCGACGAACTCTTTGCCAACCCCCGCCATCCCTACACCCTCGGCCTGCTTGACTCTGTCCCGCGTCTGGATGAGCAGCGCACCAGTATGCTGCGAACCATCGAGGGCGCCCCTCCTGATCTGGTTCACCCGCCCGCCGGCTGTCCCTTTATGCCGCGCTGTGCCTTTGCGCGCGCCATTTGCCGCACTATGCCTTCGCTCGATCCCCTGCCCGGCAACTCTGCCCATCGCAAAGCCTGCTGGGTGGACGTGACCGACCCCAGAGAGCAGGCTTACGCCGAAAAGCGACGACGGGCGCGGCTGGAAGCTATGCAGGCTGCTATTGCTCTGGCGGCAGATGAGACCGCCCAACCGGCATCGTAAGGAGTTGTAGAAGATGGTAGATACTGTAGTTGCGAGCAAAACGATGCTCGATGTGCGCGATCTCAAGATGTATTTTCCACTGACCCAGGGTATCATCATCCAGAGGGTCGTGGGCCATGTACGGGCTGTGGATGGCGTCAGCTTTAGCATTGAGCGCGGCAAGACGATGGGGCTGGTGGGTGAGAGCGGTTCCGGCAAAACCACCATCGGGCGTACCATCGTGCGCCTGTATAAGCCAACCGCCGGTGAGATGCTCTTTGAAGGTCAGGACCTGGCAAAGCTGGAGGGCGAGCAGTTGCGCCAGATGCGCCGCAAGATACAGATGATTTTCCAGGACCCCTTCGCCTCGCTCAACCCTCGCTACACTATTGGCTCACTGGTCGCTGAACCAATGCATGTCTATCGCGTCGCGTCCCCGAAAGAGATTCGCGAGCGTACCGAAGAACTGCTGCATATCGTTGGTCTGCGCCCCGAATATATCGACCGTTATCCACACGAATTCAGTGGAGGCCAGCGCCAGCGTATCGCCGTTGCGCGCGCCCTCGCCATTAACCCGGAGCTTGTGATTGCCGACGAGCCGGTTTCCGCGCTGGATGTCTCCATTCGCGCGCAGGTACTCAACCTCTTGCAGCGCCTGCAGGAGCAGTTCCACCTGACCTACCTTTTTGTCTCACACGACCTCAGCGTTGTGCGCCACGTCGCCGACCGCATCGCCGTGATGTATCTTGGTAAGATCGTAGAACTGGCCGATCGCGAAGAACTCTACGCCAGCCCCAAACATCCCTATACAAAGGCCCTGCTCTCGGCGGTTCCCATTCCCGATCCTAAAATCGAGAAACGCCGTCAGCGCATCATCCTCTCCGGTGACCTGCCCAGCCCGATCAACATTCCCAGAGGCTGCCGTTTCCACACTCGCTGCCCCATGGCACAGCAAATTTGCCGCGAAGTGGAGCCGGTCTTCGAGCGCAAAGAGGGGAACAATCACTACGCCGCCTGCCACTTCTCCGAAGAAGTCAGCGCAATCTGATAGATGCAGACAACAATGGCGCGCCATTGTTGTCTGCATCCGCTCTCTATTCCCATTGAAATGTGCGCACTGCGACCAGCAGGATGATGATGGCCCAGATGCAGAGGAGGAGCAGGGGAAAGCCGGGAAAAGCGGCCCCACCGGTCATCGCCGCCTGCAATGCCTGCGTGAGGGCGGTGGCGGGCAATATCTGCGCAAAGGCTGCCAGAGGAGCGGGCAGGTGGTCGAGCGGCAGGATACCGCCGCCGAGCAGGACGAAGAGCAGGAAAAGGGCATTGGCTCCCGCCAGCGTCAGTTCTGCGCGCAACGCCCCCGCCATTGCCAGTCCCAGTGCGGCAAAGGCTACCGTGCCGACGGCGATGACCAGCAGCGCCAGCGCCGCGTTGCCCGCCGGACGCCAGCCGTAGAGCAGCACCGCGACCCCTACCAGCAGGATCACCTGTACCGCTTCCAGCACCAGAATGGAGAGGATTTTTGCCACAATCAGCCCACTGCGCGGCAGCGGCGAGCTTCCCAGCCGTTTCAGCACGCCATAATAGCGTTCATAGGCGGTAGCGATGCCCAGATTCACCATACCTGCCGCGATGATTGCCAGCGCCAGAATGCCGGGCAACAGGAAGTTGATGGCGCTGCCGTTGACCGTCGGGACAATGTTTAACGAAGTGAAAAAGATGAGCAGCAGCACGGGAACGATCAATGTGACCAGGATATTCTCGCCGCGTCGCAGGGTGAGCAGCAGTTCATAGCGCGTCTGGCTGAGAATCTGCCGGGCCAGTGGTGCGGCCCCCGTTTTGAGGGTGCTGTCAGGGGAGTTTGCTCTTGTTTGTGTCGCCATCGTTACTCCCTCACCTCCGTTCCGGTCAGGCGCAGGAACAGGTCTTCCAGCGAGCCATGCCCTACCCGCAGTTCGGAGAGGGTGATATTGTTATCACGCAGCCAGGCCGTCAATTCCGCCAGCAGCGCGGCAACTGTAGCAGCCTCAGCCACATCGATTACATAGCTGCCAGGGCGCACCTCCTCGGCCTTGCTCGCCGAAGGTAGCGCCGCCAGTTGCTGGCAATCCAGCCCCGCCGGGGCGACGAAGCGTACAATGGTTGCGTTCTGGCCGCCAGTGAGGTTGGCAGGCGTATCCAGCGCGATCAGGCGTCCGTGGTCGATGATGGCCACGCGGTCGGCCAGGCGTTCCGCCTCGTCCATCAGGTGGGTGGTCAGCAGGACGGTCGCGCCCTCGCGTTTCAGGTCGCGAATAATTTCCCAGGTGGCCAGTCGTGCCTGCGGGTCCATGCCAGCTGTCGGCTCGTCCATGAAGACCAGGCGGGGATTGCCCACCAGTGCCACAGCCAGCGCCAGACGGCGTTTCTGGCCACCGGAAAGTCTGCGACAGCGCGTCTTCACCGCGTCGCTCAGGCCGACCCGTTCCAGCAGCGCGTCGCAATCCTGCGGCTGCTCATAATAGCTGGCGAACAGGCGCAACACCTCGCGGGCCGTCAGCGCGGGATATAAGCCGTCCTGCTGCAACATCACGCCGATCTGCGGCTTCAAGGCGGCGGCGTCGCGGATGGGATCCAGCCCCAGCACGCGCACCGTTCCCTCATCGGCCCTGCGATAACCCTCAAGTGTCTCGACTGTTGTGGTCTTGCCTGCTCCGTTTGGCCCCAGCAGCGCAAACACCTCTCCTGTCTGCACGCGAAACTGCAGATGATCAACGACTCGATGCGAGCCGTAGCTCTTGCTAAAATTTTCAACGACAATCGCCTCATTCCCCGGCGTCTGTGTCTCTCTCACCGGAGACTGTTTCCCATGTGTCGTTGTCTGCATCTCAGCAGACATAGCTTTTACTCCTTAGTAGCGAAAGATACTGATAACAATACCAGAAATATACTATTATCGCTCCTCCCGGTTTAGCCATTCCACGCCGTTTCAGGCTCCCGGTTCCGCAGGCCATCGGGTTGCGCCCCGCGGTTCGTCCGCCGGGTTGCACCGCAGGCCAGTCGCGGCGTGCGGGCGCGGTTCGTCCGCCGGGTTGCACCGCAGGCCACCCGCAAGGGGTGGCCCTACTATATACGACTTGTCTTGTCTGCGCAGCTCTCGTATATAGTAGGGCCACCCCTTGCGGGTGGCCTGGGGCGTGGCTGGCCTGCGCCGGGTTGGACGGCCTGGGGCGTGGC
>CADDYT010000207.1 GCA_902810755.1 Chloroflexota bacterium | reverse complement strand
GCAGGCCAGCCGCCGTGCGCAGGCCAGCCGCCGTGCGCAGGCCACCCGCAAGGGGTGGCCCTACTATATACGGACTCTTAAATGCGGCCTGGGAAAGCCGCGTCGTGTATAGTAGGGCCACCCCTTGCGGGTGGCCTGCGCGGTGGCTGGCCCACGCGCCCTGGGATTGGCCTGCGCGGTGGCTGGCCCACGCGGCGGCTGGCCCACGCGCCCTGGGATTGGCCCACGCGCCCTGGGATTGGCCCACGCGCCCTGGGATTGGCCTGCGCGGTGGCTGGCCCACGCGCCCTGGGATTGGCCCACGCGCCCTGGGATTGGCCTGGCCGTCCTGGGATTGCCCTGACGACCGACTCATATCATTATACACAATAAACGTGAGGCCGGTGCGCTTTGTTCCCTGCTTGCTGTGTCGCGGCTCAATGGCCCGTCCACTGCGGCTTGCGCTTCTCAAGGTAGGCGGCGACGCCCTCGCGAAAATCCTGGCTGCCGTAGACGCGGCGCACCACATCGTCAAAGGCAAATGCTGTTCCGGCTCCGGCTTCTGACAGGCGGCGGTCGGCCTCCTTCGCCGCCCAGAGGGTGAGGGGCGCGTTGGCGCTGATCTGGCGCGCGACCTCAAAAACCTTCTCGAAAAGCTGCTCTTCCTCATAGATGGCGGTGAGGAAACCGCTCTGCAAGGCTTCGCTGGCGGAGAGCAGCTGCCCGGTGAACAGCATCTCCTTCGCGCGCATGTCTCCAAAGGCGTGAGCCACGCGCCGATAGTTCTGGATGCTCAGGCAGTTGCCCAGCGTGCGGGCGATGGGCGCGCCGAAACGAGCGGATGGTGAGGCGTAGCGCAGGTCGCAGGCGGTGGCGATGACCAGACCCGCGCCCACCGCGTAGCCATGCACGGCGGCGATGGTTGGCCTGGGGAAGTTATACAATTCTCCCAGAATCTCCTCCATGTGCCGCTCATAGGCGATGCCATCCTCGCCATTGAAGCCGCGAAATTGCTGGATGTCGGTTCCGGCTGCAAAGGCTTTGCCCGCGCCGCGCACGATCAGCACGCGCACGCTCTCGTCCGCCGCCAGTTGTCCCAGATGTTCCTGCAATTGCCCGTACATCGCCCAGCTCAACGCATTCAGCGCCGCCGGTCGCGCCAGCGTCAACGTGGCAAGGGGGCCGTTTCGTTCAAGCAGTACCGCTCCTTCATCGCGTCGGCCTTCGTCTTTGTTGTTATCACCGCCTGTCCCATCGGTATGAGTTGACATCGCTGCATCCCTCCTTATATAGTGAAAAAGAGCAACCCTGTAGGGATAATATCACACAATGGGATCACGAAGGAGCATAGTATGCTTACTGCGGCGCTTGAGGGTGTGCGCGTGCTGGATATGACGCAGATTATGGCCGGGCCGTTCTGCGCCATGCTGCTGGCCGATCTGGGGGCCGAGGTCATCAAAATTGAGAATCCGCGCGGGGGCGACGATTCGCGGCGTATGGCCCCGCCCTACTATAACGGGGAGTCGGCGGCCTTTCTGGCGGTCAACCGCAACAAGTACGGGCTGGCGCTGGACATTCGCGCGGAACGCGGCAAAGAACTGCTCTGGAAGCTGATTGATACGGCGGATGTGCTGATTGAGAACTTTCGACCGGGAACAATGGATCGCCTGGGCTTTGGCTACGAGCAGGTGCATGCCCGCAACCCGCGCCTGGTCTACTGCTCCATCTCTGGCTTCGGCCACAGTGGCCCGTACAGCGAGCGCGGCGGCTTCGATCTGGTGGCGCAGGCCATGAGCGGCGTGCTTTCCGTCACCGGCTCGCTGGAGGAGCCTGCGAAGGTCGGCGTTCCCATCAGCGACCTCAACGCGGGCCTCTTCGCCAGCCACGCCATCCTGGCGGCGCTGCTGGCTCGCGCGCGCACGGGCGAGGGCCAGTACATCGACACCTCGCTCTTCGAGGCCGCGCTGGCCTACACTATCTGGGAATCCAACGAATACCGGGCGAGCGGGCAACCGCCGCAGCGACTGGGAACGGCACACCGGCTCTCCGCCCCCTACCAGGTCTTCGCCACCGCCGACGGCTGGCTTGCCATCGGCGCGGCCAATCAGCGCAACTGGGAACGGCTCGCGCGCGCCCTCGACCGCCCCGACCTGCTGGAAGATGCCCGCTTCTCCGACAATGCCCAACGCATGGCGAATCTGCCCGCTCTTGTCGAGACGCTCACCGCAACCCTGAAAACGCGCCCAGCACAGGAATGGCTCACCCTGCTCGATCAGGCCGAGGTGCCAACCGGGCCGGTGCTGACGCTCGACCAGGTCTACGCCCACCCGCAAACGCAGGCGCGCAACATGGAAATAGAGATCGATCACCCCGTCGCCGGGCGCGTCCACGCCATCGGCTTCCCCGTCAAATACTCCGCCACGCCTCCGCGTATTTATCGACCGGCCCCCGTCCTCGGCCAGCACACCTTTGAAATATTGCAATCGCTCGGTCTGAGTGCGGAAGAGTGTAAGCAGTTGGAGACAGAGGGTGTGGTGCGGGATGGGCAGGTGGGGTGAAACCCCGGAGGCGTTGATTTAGCGCGAAGCAGGCCACCGGCAAGGGAGTGTCTTCAGGCAGCACGCTGCCGCCCCATTCGGTCACAGTTAATTGAGCGCGAAGCAGGCCACCCGGCAGCCGCCACGGAGCAGGCCACCGTGGCGGCTGCCGGATGGCCTGCTCCGTGGCGGCTGCCGGGTGGCCTGCGCGGTGGCCTGTGTGGGCTGTGTGTGGGCGATGTGGTCGATGTGGTCGGTGTGGCCTGCGGGGGCGGTGTGTGGGCTGGCAAGCGGGGGTGGTGGGGTGACGAGCGTGAAGGGTGAAGGGATGAGGCTTGCCCTTTTCTTGCTTACAGGTTATACTACATCCAGGCTTGAATTGATGCATTGACTCTCATATCGATTGAGAGGAGTAGCAGGGCATGGCGGAGACTTCTGTTGATGAGGCGAGCAGGCTGCCGGGCTGGTTTCCCGGCGTCTGTGATTCGCTGTGGAGAATGCAACGCGCTTTCTGGACGCTGTTTGGTCTGGGCGTGCTGGGCGGCGTTGTGACCATCCTGATGGGGTTGCAATGGCCGTTCACAAACAATAAAGCCTATGATGGGACGTTTCTGGGCTGGTGCTTCCAGAACTGGCTGCTGCTGCTCTTTATCTGCCTGCTCTACCTCGCGCTTTTCCTTGTGGTGTATGTCGGGCATCGCTATTATCGTGACGTAGCAGTTGTCGCGCCTGCTTCCGGGCAAATGCCTCAACCGGCGGCGCAGGCACAACAACAGGAGCGAGATGGGCGAGAACGGGAGCAGGAAGCGCGGCGGCGGTATTTGCAGCGTATGATACGCGATACGGAGAATCTCATTCCGAAAGGCGTGCCGGCGGTGGTAGCGAGCGTGCCTCTGGATGAGGTCTTCATTCCCCTGCGCTTCAAGCCGGGACGACTGCCGGGGGATAAGCCGACGACTGAGGAGGAGCGTCGCTTCTATAGCGACTTCTTGCAGAAATACGGCCATCTGTATCCACAGGAGACCTCTATCGAACTGGAGCGCGTGCTGTTTTCCGCCGAACGAGATTACGAAGGCATCCTGAGGGGGCGGAAAGATATTCCGCTGGCCGATCTCTGGCGGGAACTGACGCGCCAGTACCCGGCCGCCGTCGTTCAGGGCTATCCAGGTATGGGCAAAAGCACGCAGATGCAGCGGCTGACGCTGTTTATGGCGCGGCGCGGCTTGCAACTGCCTGATGCTGAGATGGTTGACGCGCAGCAATTGCAGCCCACGCTGCTGCCTGTCCTGCTCCCGCTCAAAGAGTATGCCGATGCCTGCGAGCAGAAAGGTGAGCAGAAGAGCGAGCTTACGATTGAAGCGTACCTCTCGACCATGCTCTCGCGGCTGGGCATCTCTGGCGCGGCAGATTGCGTGCTGGCGGCGTTGAAGGCCGGGCGTTGTCTCGTGATGCTGGACGGGCTGGACGAGGTGAGCAACCCGGATACGCGCAAGTTTGTGCAGGCGCAGATCAGAAACTTTGTCGCTGGCAACGCCGACGTTTCCGCGACAGACTTCAATCGCTTCCTGATTACTTCGCGCGTGGCCGGCTATGACCAGGCTGCGTTTCCCAATTACGCCCATTACCTGATCGCCGAACTCACGCCTGAGCAGATCAACGACTTTCTGCCCCGCTGGTGCCGCGCCAGCGTGCGTTCTATCCGTTTCCCTTCGGTCGGCGCGGGCGATCGCGCGGAAGCGGACGCGGCCATCGCCGGTGAGGCCGAGACGCTGGCTGCAAAGCTGCGCGAGGCCATAAAACACATTCAGGGTGTGCGCGACATGGCGGAAAACCCCTTGCTGCTCACCCTGCTGGCGGTGATGCAGCAGAGTTACGGCGTGCTGCCCGATCGCCGCGTTGAGCTGTATAGAGAGGTCACGCAGACCCTGCTCGAAAATCGCAACATGGCGAAAGACCTGCTCCCCATTCCCGAAAACCAGGCCATGCAATTGCTTGGCCCCCTGGCCTTCACCATGCAGGAGATGGGCAACAGCTTTGCCCGCAAGCACGATGTCCTCGCCTCTTTGCAGGCCACGTTGCAAGCCAATGGCGCGACAGCCGCACAGGCCGAGACAGAGGCCGGGGAATTCCTGGCGCGCATTCGCGAGCGCGGCGGCCTCTTTGTCCAGCGCACCGGCGACTACTTCGGCTTCATGCACCGCACCTTCCAGGAATATTTTGCCGCCCGCTATATGCTCAACGCCATCAAAACGAACCAGCAGCAGGGCATCGCCGACCTCGTGCAGCGCGGTCGCCTCCTGGAAGATACCTGGCGCGAGCCTTTTTTGCTCGCCGTCGCTTACCAGAGCAGCGAAAACGAGAAGATCGCCGACGAGATCATCAGAACATTGCTGACCTCCCCGGCAGCGACCGACGGGCAACAACAGCTCCACGACCTCTTGCTGGCGGCAACCTGCATCATCGAGGCCAAACCGCTCTCCATCGATAAGACGCTGGAACGCGAAGTAGCCAGCCGCCTGATCGAGATGTACGAACAGGCACAGCGCGCGCAGCGTTTCCAGGACTGCGAGCAGATCGAAAACGTACTGCAACGCTGGCTACTGAGCCTGCCGAAAGAGATAACGCGCCTGCCGGTCTTAGCTGTGCTGGGTGAGGCTATTAGCGGTAGCCACGCTTGCCAACGAGCCACGCTCACCCTGCTGGCGCTGATCGCGCAATCGCTGGCCGACTGCCCGCCCGCCGTCTTCGGGACGCTCATCCCGCTCCTGCTGGCGCTGGCAAACTTGCCCGACGCAGGCCCCTACCAGCAAGCTCCCGGTATTGCCGTCTCGCCGAGCCTGGACATCATCGACCTGTCTCTGATTGTCCTCTCCTTCCTGGGCAGACCCGGCCCGTCCGGCCTCTTCCTGCACGAGGCGCGCCAGTATTTCAAAGACAACCCGCAGCGCCTGCGCCTGCTGGCCCGCTACTCCCTTGAGTGCGGCACGCTGATCACGCCAGCCGTCGTGCCGCTCTCCAAAGAAAACTACCAACGCTATGAAGAGGCCATAGGACAATGGATTACCCTGCGCGGCCAGCAAGCGCGCATGAGCCAGCAGCATATAGAGACCTGCATCGCCATTCAGCAGGCCCTGCTAGACTGCGCCGAAGAAGTGATTTATCCCACCGCGCAACTGCTTCTCAACCTGCTCGACCTGTCGGCTACCCATCCTGAGCAGGCATGGCAAGAGACGTGGAAAAACGCTCTCGAACAGCAGCTTTGCAGCAAGAACTACATTGATTACCAGCAAGCCTGCCTGCTCTGGGCTATGCTCTTCATAGAGCAACCAGACCAGCAGCGCCTGGCATCCCTCCTGTTGCACGATTATCAAACTGGCGCAATGCCCGTCCTACATTATACAGAACGTTTTCTAACCAGTATCGTCGAAGACCTGAGAGACCTGAGAGACCTGGGAGACCTGAGTTACCTGAGACACCTGAGAGACCTGAGAGACCTGAGAGACCTGAGATACCTGAGAGACCTGAGATACCTGATATACCTGAGAGACCTGAGAGACCTGAGAAACCTGATATACCTGAGAGACCTGAGAGACCTGAGAAACCTGAGAGACCTGAGAAACCTGATATACCTGATATACCTGAGAGACCTGAGAGACCTGATATTTACACAGGAAATAGCTCGTTCTGCTCAAGGTCGGCTTACTACTACTGCCGAGGCGGAAGAGCGAGTTGACCTGCTGACTATTTTGCTGGGAAGAGTATTGCAAATTGTAGAGGCTGGTGAGAAAGGCACGCCTGTTGAGGAAGAAGTGGAGCGTATCGTGCAGGCTGTTTATCCTGCCTTCACCTCTGAAGGCGATGAGCGGGTGCGCGAGGCGGCGCTGGATATCCTGCGCTACCTGCCCGCCCGTTCCGTTCGCGAAATTCAGCTCGCGCTGGGCGTTGCGGAAGATGCAGGAGATAGGGCGGTACAACTGGCGTGCGCGCTGGCGTTACAATATGCGCGACCGGAGACGCCGGACGCATGGAACGCGCTTGAAGCGGGCAAGGGATCGCGGGTAAATGTGGTGAAGAGGACGGTGGAGGAGAAGGTGAAGAACAGGTAAGACCAGCCATCGTTCCTCAGGGCCACCGACCGCCACACCGGGAGCGACCGCTACGCCGGGTAGTCGCCGGGCAGGCCACCACAGCAGGCCATGTATACGCAGGCCGCCGACCACCCCGGCAGGCCAGCGGGGTAGCTGCCACGCGCGCTCTGCTTTGCGCTCCAACTCCGCCTGCTCAAGCCGACCACCCCGGCAGGCCAGCGGGGTAGCTGCCACCCCGGCAGGCCAGCGGGGTAGTAACCGGGCAGGCCACGTATAGGTAGAGCAGCGGGGTAGTAGCCGGGCAGGCCACGTATAGGTAGAGCAGCGGGGTAGTAGCCCGGCAGACCGCCCGCCACCCCGGCAGGCCACCCGCAAGGGGTGGCCCTACTATACACGAGGCATCTCGTGGGGGTTGTAGAGACATGTGGGATGGATGTATATAGTAGGGCCACCCCTTGCGGGTGGCCTGCCGGGGTCTGTACATCGGCATGGTCTGTGGTGGGCGTGTGGCCTGTGGTGGAGTGTGGCTTGCCGGGGTCTGTACATCGGCATGGTCTGTGGTGGGCGTATGGCCTGTGGTGGAGTGTGGCCTGCCGGGGTCTGTACATCGGCATGGCCTGCCGGTGCGGCGTCGGTGGCCTGCCGGGGTGGCGTGTGGCCTGCCCGGCTGGTTCCAATCGTATATAGTAGGGCCACCCCTTGCGGGTGGCCTGCCGGGGCCTGCGCGGGTGGCCTATGGTGTGGGCTGGCGGGGTGAAATCGGGTTTCCGTTTTCTATCGTCTCAAAAAGAATAGAGAGCAGGAGAAACACAGAAACATATACCACCGCATCGTTACGAGAAGAATTGCTGGGCTAATGAATGGGGGCCTGATACCATGATTGATATGCAAGACCCGGGGTTGCGGGAACGCCTGCGGAACCGGACGGCGGAGGGGCGGTACGAGGTCGGCGAGATTGAGCTTGTGTTGAATATCCGCGCGCGGAAGGCGGCGGACGACCGCGAGGCTGTGCGCCTGCTGAGCGAGGCGCTGCTGGAACGCTGCATGCCGCTCTTTCAGCGGTATACGTACGGGCTGCGGCAGCGGCCAGAGCTGCGCGAGGAGGCCATCGCCAGTATGGGCGAACACCTGCTGCGCGAGGCACAGGATAGCAGCGAGATTTTTATGACGCAGAATTTTATTCACTACCTGCGCTGCCTGTGCGTCGATGAGTTCAATCGCGTGCTGCGGCAGGAGGGGCTGAACTACAGGCGCGACGATGAGGGGCGGCCAGCGGGACGCCCGCAGCACGTGCCGCGTTCGCTGATCGAGCCGCTGCGGCCCGTGCAGGCCGACGAGGAGGGCGGCTACGTGGCGGACGTGGCCGACCCCAACGACCAGTACGAGCAGATGCACGCGGCAGACGAGAGCCAGCGCATCCTGACCTATCTGCAAGACCCGCTGGACCGCACTATCCTGGTGCTGCGCGCCATCGAGGGCATGAAGTGGGATGATATCGCTCGCATCTGCAAGCGCACGGAGCGCACGGTACGCCTGCGCTACGAACGCGCGCGCGGCTACCTGCGCGAATGCCTGAGCCGCGAGCGTGTTGCATATCGACAGATTCCGCAACAGAGCAACGGAGAAAGATAGAGTAGGTAGAGGCGGGAAAGAAGAGAGATTACAGGGATGCCTCGTAAGGGAATGAAAAAAATGAATACACGAGAAATGCAACAACTGAAGATGGCATGGCTGGCCGCGAAGGAAGCTGGCGACACGCAGGCGCAGATGAACCTGCTGCTTAACCACCCGGAGGCGCAGGAAATGCTGATAGACTTTATCGCGGGCTACGCGGCCACCGCAATCGAGCCGGGGCAGGCGGAAGAGGATTTGCTGCCCCTGACGCAGCGCGCCTACCAGACGGCCCTTGAGCGCGTCTTCGACCGGCAGGCAGAGGTGGCGGCAACGACGCTGCGCGAACTGCGGGCGCAGCGCGGCCTGACGCTGGTCAATGCGGCCAAAAGCCTGCGTCTGGGCGTCGATGTGTGGAAAAAATTCGAGGATGGCGTCATCGAACTGGCGAGTCTGAGCCAGCGCCAGCTTGAACGCCTTGCCAGCTTCTTCCAGATCGGCACGGAGCAGTTCGCCACCCTGCTCAGCAACAGCCAGCCTGCGCTCACGCTCAACCGCCGCCAGACGGGTGAGGCGGCCCGCCGCCAGGAACAACAGAGCCAGAAGAAACAGAGCTTCGCCGAGGCCATCGAGAAGAGCAGCATGACGAAGCAGGACAAGAAGCTCTGGCTGGAATAGCTTGCCATAAACGTGTACTTCAGACGGCGCGAAGGCGGGCAGGCCAGCGGCAAGAAATGGCTCTCCTCTCGACGATGCATTCGTGCCGCCTGCGGAGCCGCGTCTATAGTAGGGCCACCCCTGGCGGGTGGCCTGCCTGGCCTTCGCACGGGCTTAAGTGAACGCCTCTGGGGGTGGCC
>CADDYT010000206.1 GCA_902810755.1 Chloroflexota bacterium | reverse complement strand
CTACTATATACGCTTCACATCTTGCGCTTGTAGAGCCATCGTATGCCGTCGTATATAGTAGGGCCACCTCTTGCGGGTGGCCTGCGGCGTGGCGCGTCGACTGCCTTGCTCGCCGCACGCCCCGTCGACTGCCTTGCTCGCCGCACGCCCCGTCGACTGCTCTGTGTGTATTTACATCGATGGGTTATGGGTAGATGCCGCGAATCTGCGTTGCCTCGGCGACACGGGAGATGGCCAGCATGTTGGCAGCCAGACGCATATCGCAGTGGGACTGCTCGGCCCTGGCCGCGACGGCGGCGAAGGCGCGGTTCATAATCACTTCGAGTCGCTGCGTAATCTCCTCGACGCCCCAGAAGAAGCTCTGGATATCCTGCACCCACTCGAAGTAGCTGACGGTGACGCCGCCCGCGTTGGCCAGGATGTCAGGAATGACCATGATATCCTTCTTGAAGAGAATTTTATCGGCAGCCGGAGTTGTGGGGCCGTTGGCAGCTTCGGAGACGATGCGTGCCTGAATGCGGTCGGCATTTTCCTCGGTGATGACGCCCTCGGTGGCGGCTGGAATCAGAATATCGCAGGGAACTTCCAGCACATCCTCGATGCCAATGGTCTCGGCATGGGGGAAGCCGACGACGGTGCCGCGCTCCTGCTTGTGGCGCAGCACGGCAGCGGGATCAAGCCCGCGCTCGTTGTAGATGCCGCCGCGCGTATCGCTGACGGCGACGATTTTGCAGCCCTCGTTGTGGAAGAGGCGCGCCGCTATGGAGCCGGCATTGCCAAAGCCCTGGATGCTGACGCGCGCGCCTTGCAGGGGCATGCCAATACGTTTCGCCGCCTGGCGCGTGACGAAGAGAACGCCGGTCGCGGTCGCGTCGTTGCGCCCCTCGCTGCCGCCGATGGAGAGCGGCTTGCCGGTGACAACGGCGGGGATAGAGTAGCCCTCGTGCATGGAGTAGGTGTCCATGATCCAGGCCATTACCTGGGAATTGGTGTTGACATCGGGGGCCGGGATATCGCTATGCGGGCCGATAATAATGGAGATTTCGGTCGCGTAACGACGGGTCAGACGTTCCAGTTCAGCCGCGCTCATCTGCTTGGGGTCGCAGATGACGCCGCCTTTCGCGCCACCATAGGGAATGCCGACGACGGCACACTTCCACGTCATCCACATCGCCAGCGCCTTGACCTCGTCCAGCGTCACCTCCGGGCTGTAGCGAATGCCGCCCTTGGCGGGGCCACGATTGACGTTGTGCTGGACGCGATAGCCGGTAAAGGTGTGGATACGCCCATCGTCGAGACGAACCGGGAAATGAACGATCAGTTCGCGTTTGGGCTGGCGGAGAATCTCGCGCATATCCTCGGAGAGATTCAGGCGGTCAGCCGCCAGTTCGAACTGCTCAACCGCCATCTGATAGGGGTTGATCGAACTCACATCATTGTGCATATTGACGCAATCTCCTTCTTCCATAGAAGTTCAAAGGATACCAACAACATAGTTGGTATGTACAGGCAGAAAAGACACCGGCTACGACGCCGGTGCCTCATCCAACTTTGCGCGTAAAAGTTTCTGAACCATGTCGGCCTTTGCCTGGCCGCGAGTCTGTTTCATGACCTGACCTACCAGCGCCTGCAAGGCATTCGTCTTGCCACTGCGGTAGTCGCTCACGATTTTCGCGTTTTTCGCGATGATCTCCTCAACAATCTGGTCCAGTTGGCCCAGGTCGCTGATCGGGGGTTTGATGCCCTTTCTGGCGACGATGGCCTCCGGCATTTCACCACTGGCAAAGGCTTCTTCCAGAATCTCCTTGCCTTGCTTGCCGGTGATGCGCTCGCTTTCGAGCAGATCGAGCAGGTTTGCCAGCGCAGCCGGAGAGACCGGGCTTTCCTGGATGCTCAGGCCACTGGCCTTGAGCAGACGCACCAGCTCGCTGAGCAGCCAGTTGCTGGCCGTTCTGGCGCGGGCCTTACGCTCTTTGCCATCCGAGACCGCCATAACCTGCTCGAAGTAATCGCCGAGCGCCTTGTCTTCGGTCATGATGTTAGCGTCTTGCTCGCTGATGCCATATTCGGCAACGAAACGCGCGCGGCGCGCATCCGGCAATTCCGGCAGCTTTGCCCGCAGCTCCTCGACCCATTCGCGGCTGATAATCAGCGGGGGCAGGTCGGGTTCGGGGAAGTAGCGATAGTCGTGGGCCTGCTCCTTGCTGCGTTGCGCGACTGTGATGCCACGCGTCTCGACCCAGCCGCGCGTCTCCTGGTGGATCGGCTCTCCGGCGCGCAGCATCGCTATCTGCCGCTGCGCCTCGTAAGCCAGGGCGCGTTCGACGGCACGGAAACTGTTCATGTTTTTGATTTCCGTCTTGACGCCCAGTTCCTTTTGCCCAACAGGCCGCACCGAAATGTTGGCATCGCAACGCAGGCTGCCCTCCTCCATACGACCGGAGGAAACGCCCAGATAGACGAGAATTTCACGCAGCTTTTGCATATAGAGGCGCGCCTCCAGCGGGCTGCGCATATCTGGCTCGCTGACAATCTCCATCAAGGGGGTGCCGGAGCGGTTGACATCCACCAGGCTGTAGCCCTCGTGGTGCAGCAGGCGCGCCGTATCCTCCTCCAGGTGGACGCGGGTAATGCCGATGCGCCGCTGCTGGCCCTCATATTCAATAGTGAGATAACCGTTCCTGCTGAGAGGAATATCGTATTGCGAGATTTGATAGCCTTTCATCAGGTCAGGATAAGGATAGTTCTTGCGATCAAATTTGGAGTATTCGGGGATGGTGCAATTGAGGGCAAGGGCCGTCATAATGGTGTAGGCCACTGCCTCCTGGTTGATGACAGGTAGCACACCGGGCATGCCCATGCAGATCGGGCAGACATGCGTGTTAGGTGCAGCATTCGCGTAGTCGGTGCTACACGAGCAGAACATTTTGCTCTTTGTTAAAAGTTGCGCATGCACTTCGAGGCCGATCACCACCTCATAATCCGTATCAATACGGGTCTCTTGCGTCTCTATAACCATTATTTCAAAACCACCTTCTCTTCACCTGTTCTTAAAACAAACACACGTTTATGGTTTTGTGCTTTTTCCGTAGTCTAGTCTTTTCCTGGCAGTAAGTCAAGAAGCCAGCAAGCACAAAGTGATAACAAAAATACTTCTCTTAGAAATTTCTTCTCTATTCACTTTATCACATATGACTATAAGAAATCCAGTAGCATTACCACCCAAAAGTACTATGGCATAGGAAAGAAGAAATGGGGCCGGAAGAGAGGGAACAAGCAGGCGACTCAGCAGCATGTATGCAGATAAAAAGCGAGATGAATTTAGCCGGGAAACGAATTTTTTGCGAAAAGAAGAGGTAAATCGAAGGAAAGCGCGCCAGAGCTTGATTGACATTTTACTAAAATAGGGTATACTACTGCTTAGCATAAAGATATGGCTAACTCCATAATGGGAAGGAGACGACCTGCTTGTTGGGTCGTCTCTGCGTTCCATTGCGGAAACGATATTACCCGACGAGGAACCACTATGGTTTCTCCTTCTTTCTGGAAGTTGCACAGGAGCTGGCAGGAGAGCAAGAAGCTATGTCGCTAATTAACATGGCGAAACGAGAAATCAACTGTAAGATTGTGTATTACGGCATTGGTTTATGCGGTAAGACCACCAATCTACACTACATTCACAGAGCAGTGAATCCGCAGGATGTCGGCGATATGGTCTCCATCGATACGGAGACTGAGCGAACGTTGTATTTCGATCTACTGCCCCTTGAGCTGGGAAAAGTGCATGGCTTCCAGATCCGATTTCAACTCTACACGGTGCCAGGGCAGGTACTCTACCAGCAGACGCGCATTTCCGTGCTGAAAGGAGCCGACTGCGTGATCTTCGTGGCCGACTCTCAGGCCAGCAAATTGCAGGAGAACATCGAAAGCTGGAACGAACTGCAAGAGCAACTGTACCGGATGAACAAGAACGTGCGGGACTTTCCACTGGTCATGCAGTGGAACAAGCGAGACTTGCAAGAAATCTTGCCCACCTCCGTGCTGGAACAATACCTGAACCCCTACCGGGTACCCAGCTTTGAAGCGGTCGCCGTCACCGGTCAGGGCGTGATCGAGTGCCTGCGTGTCGGCATTAACTCAACGCTGCGTAAGCTGGAACGCATTTAAGCGATCTTGCCTCTTTTTCGTTTGTGCGAAAAGAGGTGAAGCGGCGTATCTCATTTGTACCTGCGACTATACTGATATGTGTAGTAGTTGTGCGGTAGGTCTGTATAGACTGCACTTACGAGGAACTACATGGATACAATTCGTGTCATAATCGTTGATGAGCAACCGTTATTTCGTCAGGGGATTCGTTCATCGCTCGAACAAATGGGCAACTGCATCGTCCTGAGCGATACGACCGATACCAATGAAGTGCTTGAAATGGCCCGCCTGGAAAATCCCGATGTCGCCGTCATCGATGCCGGACTGACCATGGTCGATGCGCTGGAACTGGCGCGGCAGATGCGCCACCTGGCCCCGCACATGGCCATCATCATCCTGACGCCTACAGAAGACGAGGAACGTCTCTTCCAGTCCATCAAAGTCGGCGCTGCCGCTTACTATACACGCAACATTACTGTGCCAGAGCTGACGGAAGCGGTACGCAAAGTCAGCCAGGGCGAATACCTCATCAATGATGATGTCCTCTCCAAGCCCCAGATCGCCAGTCGAGTCCTGCGCTCGTTCCGTGAACTGGCGGTGGAGGAGGAAGATGATACGTCGAAAGACCTCTACTCTCCGCTTTCCAGCCGCGAAGTGGAGATTCTCGACTACATCGCGCGGGGCAACAGCAACAAGGAGATCGCCAAATCGCTCAAGATCAGCGACCAGACGGTGAAAAATCACATCACCTCCATTCTGAAAAAGCTCTCGGTCAATGATCGCACGGCGGCGGTCGTCCACGCGCTGCGCCACGGCTGGATCAAAATCGGCGATAGTTAGTTTGTTTCAAGTTTATCGTCAATCGATAGTGATCGTGACCGTGCTGGCGCTGCTGGAGACCTCAATATCGTAGTGGAGGGCGGCCGCTTTATAGCCGGGGCTTTGCAGCCGCACATTGTTGCCCACATCGCTGAAGGTTTGATCGTCGAAAACAAAATGGGAGACCCAGCCTTTGAGGTGGACGCGGGCGGCTGTGCCTGCCGGGCGTTGCACAGTGATCGTCGACGCCCCCCCGCTGATTTCGTAAGGGAACCACGCCGGAAGGCACAGGAAGTTCAAGGCTAATCATGCTGAGTCCTCCATCGATCTCCAGTTCGGCAAGATTGAGGCCGCCCAGCCGGGCTTCGACCTGCGATAGTCCGCCCTGGATCTTGACATGCCAGGGGATAGCGGCGCTAAGCGTGACCTCCGCCACACGTTGTTCTTCCAGTATCCACAGGCGGCGTGGATAGCGGATGGCGACCACCCCATCTTTGACCCTCACGTCCGGCAATGGTCCCTCAAAACGGGCCTGATAGAGTTTTGCCATCTTGTCGTCGGCGCGCACGGTCAGCCGGGAGACACCGGCGGAGACGACAAGCCGGGCGCTTTCCAGGTCTCCCAGCGGCGCGGAGAAGATTTCCCCTTCACTTTCTGGACCCTCTCGCAAGCGGAAAATTTCCTTGCTGGCTAGAGCATTGCTGCGTTTGAGAAACTCCAGCAGGAAGGGAGCCTGTTCCGTACCCCCGATTGATTGTAGCTTGTTCAGGCCCAGATAGCGAGCAATTCTTTACCTGTATTAGCATCCAGGAAGAGATAGAGGTCTTGATGGGCCTGAGAGGAGAAGGTGACGGGTACCTGCTGGTAGACGATCATCCAGGCCGGGACGTTATTGAAGGCGGGATGACCGCTGCTGGCGGGGTAGTTGAGCAATACGTAGCTGGCCGTCGTACTTTTGGCCTGCGTGGCCGCGTCCGGTATCAACTGCCTGGCAAGCAGAAGGGCCTGTTGCTGCGAGAGCGCCGGTGCCTGGGAGGGATGGCCCAGCGTGATGCCTTCGGCCTGCAACGCGGGAATTTGCGCCTGCCCGGCGGGAGTAGCAGCGGAGCGCGGCATCGGCAGGGATGAGGAGATGCGCGAAGCCACAGAGGGCTGAAACACCAGTAAAAACGCCCATACCAGCGCGACCACGAGCAAGCCCGCTCCCACAATCCCGCTGATCAGGTGAAAAGGTGATCCCGCTTTGCGCTGCCTTCCTGCCATACGCTCCCTGAATTTACTCGCCGTCTGTCTCTATCACATATCGCCGATTTTAGATCAGTATAGCGGATTTTCTCTCGCATAGCAAATCAGGCAGACAAAAGCTCATCCTGTATATCAGTTGACCTTGCTTGGCCAACAGTATATACTATATACCAGCAAGGAGTGTCAGCCTGTGTGCAGAATTAAGGAAGTATGAAGCAGTTCTGGAGCGGGATGCTGAACCTGGAAGCCGCGCTGGCTACAGGTTATTCTGTCGTTGTGGACGCTGCACTCTCCCCCTATGTATTCATCCCCGGAAAGATGAGATGAAGAAAGGAAGCATTATCCTGTGAAAGTTTTTGGCCGCATGACGGTCTTCCCTATAATGCCTGCGCGTATTAGCAGGCTGTATGAACTGGCATATAACCTCTGGTGGAGCTGGCACCCGGAGGCACGCGAACTGTATAGCAGCGTCGATCCGCAATTGTGGGAAGAGGTCGGGCATAACCCGGTTCGTTTCCTGAGCGAGGTCGAGCCTGCGTTGCTGGAACGGGCCGCGGAGGATGCGCATTATCTGGAACGCTATGAGAGCGTCCTCAGCGCCTTTGATCGCTATATGCACCCGCGCGCCGACGAGACCTGGTTCTCACGTACTTACCCCGAACTGGCAGACAAGACGATTGCCTACTTCTCGGCGGAATTTGGACTCAGCGAAGCCTTGCCGATCTACTCCGGCGGCCTGGGCATCCTCTCGGGCGATCATTGCAAGGAGGCCAGCGATCTGGGCCTGCCCTTTGTCGGTGTAGGCTTCCTCTATCCGCAAGGCTACTTCCAGCAGCGCATCACCCGCGAGGGAGTGCAGGAGGCAGTCTACGAAAAGCTGCATTTTTCCGAAGCCCCGGCTACCCCTGCGGTCGGCCCGGACGGCAACGAGGTGATGATTAGCGTTGAGTTGCCCGGACGGCGCATTCACGCCAAAGTCTGGAAAGTGCAGGTGGGGCGCATTCCCCTCTACCTGATGGATACCGACGTTGCGCCCAACGCGCCCAATGACCGCGAGCTTTCCGCCCGCCTCTATGGGGGCGATCGCGAAATGCGCATCTCACAGGAGATCGTGCTGGGCATCGGCGGCGTGCGCGCTCTGCGCGCGCTGGGCATCTCCCCGGCGGCCTGGCACCTTAACGAGGGACACGCGGCCTTCCTCAACCTGGAACGCGCCCGCGAACTGGTCGCCTCCGGCCTGACCTTCCAGCAGGCGCGTGAGGCAGTGGCGGCCAACTCGCTCTTCACCACGCACACGCCCGTACCCGCCGGCAACGATACCTTCAGCTATGATCTGATCGATAAATACTTTGGCTCCTACTGGGGACAACTGGGCCTGAATCGCGATCAGTTCATGGAAATTGCGCGTGAGGATCAGGGCTGGGGGCCGGTCTATAGCATGACCGTGCTGGCCTTGCGCCTGACGGGGCAGCATAACGGCGTGAGCGCGCTGCACGGGGCCGTTTCGCGCCGGATGTGGCAGTTCCTCTGGCCTGGCATCGATGTCGACGAAGTTCCCATCGACTCTATCACCAACGGCATTCACAGCCCGTCATGGGTCGCGCCGGAAATCGACGAGGTGTTCCAACGCTACCTGGGCAAAGACTGGGCGGAACACGTGGACGAGCCGGAACTATGGGAACACGTCACAGAGATTCCCGACGAGGTACTCTGGCAGGCGCATCTCAAGCGCAAAGAGGCATTGATCGCCTACTCGCGCCACCGCCTCAAGCAGCATCATCTCCGGCTGGGCGAGGGATCGCTGCAGATAGCTGAGTTTGAGCGCATGCTTGACCCCAACGCGCTGACCATCGGCTTCGCGCGGCGTTTCGCGACCTATAAACGGGCCACGCTCATTTTCCGCGACCTTGAACGACTGAAACGCATTGTGAACAATCCAGAACGCCCGGTGCAGATCATCTTCGCGGGCAAAGCTCACCCCGCCGATGAGCCGGGCAAGGCATTGATCGAGCAGGTCTATCGCCTTTCGCGCAGTGACGCCTTCCGGGGCAAAATCATTTTCCTGGAAAACTACGATATCGACATGGCGCGCTACCTGGTCTCCGGCACCGACCTCTGGCTGAACAACCCCATCCGCCCGCACGAGGCCAGCGGCACCAGCGGCCAGAAGGCGGCCCTGAACGGCCAGCCCAACCTGAGCATTCTCGATGGCTGGTGGGACGAAGGCTACAACGGCAAAAACGGCTGGGCCATCGGCGAGAAGCGTGAATATCACGATGCCAACGTGCAGGCCGAGGCGGATAGCCTCTCACTCTACCAGCTGCTGGAAGAGGAAGTCATCCCCACATACTATGAGAGCGGCTCGGACGGCATCCCTCATGCCTGGATCGCCATGATGAAAGAGGCTATGCGAACGTGCGCGCCGCAGTTCAGCATGCGCCGCATGGTGAAAGAGTACACCACACGCTTCTACGTGCCAGAGATCGAGCAGGGCAAGGCAATCGAGCAGGATCGCTATGAAAAGGCCCGCGTGCTGGCGGCCTGGAAGGAGAAGATCAACAGGAACTGGCCGAGCGTCCAGCTCTACGCCGATGGGAAGCGCGACGGGCAGTTGAGTCTGGGCGAGTGGCTCGACGTGAAGGCCTGGGTGCGCGCGGACAACCTGCAACCCGAAGACCTGCGCGTTGAACTCGTCTACGGTGAAGCCAATGACGACCACCCCACCGCGCAGTTCGCCCTGCCGATGGAGTACACCAAACGCGAACTCGACGGCTCGTACCGTTACGACATCCGCCTGCAACCGACTGAAAGCGGCAGCATCACCTACGGCGTCCGCGTTCTGCCCGCTCATCCCGCTCTCTCCGGCAAACATGACATGGGCCTCGTCCGCTGGGCATAGTAAAGGCATGAACTGAAGCGACTGGCCAGCCCTTGCGGCTGGCCTGCTCTCGGCTGGCCTGCTCTCGGCTGGCCTGC
>CADDYT010000205.1 GCA_902810755.1 Chloroflexota bacterium | reverse complement strand
CGCCCTGCCACTTCCCTTTTCTTCTGAACCTGCCCACTCTTTCCAATCAGGAAATAGACAGAAGTACCGGATATGCTTTACCAGTGAGAAGGGAAGTGGTAATATGAGCCAGTATAGACTTTTGATTGCCTGTGTATTTCTAACCTGTCATCGTTGGTTTCAAATTGATTTATAGGGACGGATTTTGTCCCTGGCACTATGCTATGCTTCATTTGCAGGCGGGTTGAGAGACCAGTCATAGCGGCGCTTTACCTGCCATCTAACACTGTTTTGCGGGAAGGCTATATGATGGGGAAAGAGCAGTCGCAGAGTACGGAACAGGGGAGCAAGCGAGTCAGGCAAGTGGCCGAGGCCAGTACGGAGAAGACTATGCGCACGGTGCGGCTGGCTGTGCTATTTCAAGTAAGCTGGCCGAAACGTTTAACAGCGCAGGAAATCATAGAGCAACTCCCCTATTACGGGGAAAGCAAGCGGCCAAGAGCTTTATATCGTGATATCGAGACCCTTACCGGTCGGCTTGTAGATGATCTGCCAGAACCAGACGTGCCAGACCTTCAAGAATGGTGCGCCAGACAGCAAGCTCTGGATCTCTTGCCGATTACCTATAATCGTCGGGAGAAGACCTTCGGACTGGCAACATCCATTTTCTCACTGGATATCAACGAGGATGAGGCGCGGGCATTCGTGGCATTGCAGGAGGGATTCACGCCGGGAACGCCCTACGCGGAGGCTGTGCAGCACTTGCTGAGGCGCTGGGAGTGGCAATTTACCGAGAAAGGCCGACAACTGGTAGCGCAGAAGCGCAAGCGACGGGCGCGACCCGTACTGCTCCCGCTCTCGCCGGTAGTAGATTACAGCCAGCACGAGGGCATCATTTTGAAGTTGGATCGTGCATTGGAAGAGGGCGCGTATGTCTCGTTTGCCTACACGCCGTTGACACACAGCTGGGACGCGGAGCCGGTGCCACATACACACGTCGAACCCTACGAACTGGAGTACCGGGACGGACACTGGTACTTCGTCGCCTACGCCTACGAGCAGAACACCTTTCTTGATTACCGCGTCGACCGTATCCGCCCCGGCTCGCTGCGCCTGGAACACGAGCATTTCACGCCCGGCATCCGGCAGCGGCACGGCGTCCAGATCAAATACTGGGTCTCCCCCATGCTGGCCCGGCATGGCAGCCTCAGCGTCCGCCTGCACGAACAGCACGTCACCATGCTGGAAGACGACCAGGGAGCCATCGTCGAAGGCTACACAAAATCCATCTGGTGGGCGCGCCGCCTCCTTCTCGGCTACGGCGACCAGGTCAAGGCCCTGGAGCCGGAATCCTTAGTTGAGGAGATGCGCAAGACGGTACAGGCGATGAGTCGGTTGTATGAGGAAGAGAAATAAATAAGCCGCTCGTTCATGAACGAGCGGCGTTGCGAACAATTCCAGACGGACAGGTTTGGGATCAAGTTACGCTGACTCCATAGTCTTTGTTTCAATCGCAAGCGCGAATTTGCTCTTATTGAGAGGATATCACAGATGGCAAGATTTATCAATGAGATTTGGGAGGTTGTGGGATGAATCTCTTACGCCGTAATCTTTAACTCTGTTACTCCATAATCTTTAACTTTGTTACAAATCGAAGAGATATGCGTTTTTATTGACAGAAGCCTGGTCAAAAGGCTGCTACGATAGTTTTTGTTTTGAGGAGTATAGAAATGTCAAGAAAGACGGTATCGAACTTCAAGAAGGTGAAGCTGATATTCTCCAGTCTTCAGGAGAATGTGGTTGTAACCAAGTTTTGCAAAGAGCATGGCATTCCACGAAGCTCATTTTACCGGTGGCGAAAGTTGGTTTTGGCTGGCCTGGCTGCTTTCATCTCTGGAGATAAGAAAGAGCAGAGGGGCAGAAAAAGAGTTGATGGCGCTGGGGACAAGGTAAAGCCTTACAGGTGTCGGCGAAAGTAATTGCAGGTTGAGGAAATGCCAGAAACGCTGACATTTCCTCAACCGGGGCGATGAGCGAAATAGCTGTTTAGGAGGTAGACGAGATGGGAAGTCTTCGTTTACGTATTCTTCCAGTGTATTCTCAGGAATACCCCGGCCCGGAGGGCAAGATTGGCTCGGTACGACTGTTGAGGCACCAGTACGAGACGTGGGAGGCGTTCCAGGACCCGGATGTGGATGTGATTTTTAATGTGGCGATGACTGGCGATGGGAAGAGCCTGGCGGGGTACTTGCCTGCGTTGAAGCAGAGGAAGCACGTTATCGCCATGTATCCCACAAATGAGCTGGTGAAGGATCAGCAAAGGGGGCTTGAGAGCTATGGGCAGCGGCTGGAAGTGAAATTGCCGCGCTCTGAGACGATGTACGGGGCGCGCATTACGGAATTGATGCGCGAGCATGAAACAAAGGTGCGGTTGGAAGAAGTGCGCAAACTGCTGGTCAATAATGGTATTGTACTGACGAACCCCGACCTTGTTCACCTGATTATGAGCCACCAGTATGGGTGGGATTACTTGCGTAAAGAACTGCCGACGACAGTAGGTGGCTATTACGATTATTTCCTCTATGATGAATTTCATGTGTTTGGTGTGCCACAGGTGGTCTCGGTGATGAATATGCTCGGCTATCTGGATGTTACCTACCGAGATAAGCCCTCTGATCGCAAGAAGTTTGTCTTTCTCTCGGCTACTCCCAGCAGGCTGCTCAATACACTCCTTGATCGAAGCGGGTTGCGATACAGGAAGATTGAGGGACACTATAGCTCTACGGAGCGCGATGGCTACCGGCGCATCTTGCAGGGATGCGAGCTGACATTACACGAGGTGAGCCAGGAACAGACGACGGAACAGTGGGTCATCGAGCATCTTGATGAGGTACGAGCGTTTTTCGAGCAGCACAAAGGGGCTAAGGGAGCGATTCTGGTCAATTCGGTGGCGACGGCGCGGCGGCTGGTGATGCTGCTGAAAGAGCAGCTTGAGAAGCCTTATGGCATCAGTGTTGGCGAGAATACAGGGTTGACGGACCCGGAGAAGCGGCGCGAGTCTTTTGAGAAGGCGATTCTGGTAGGCACGTCGACGGTAGATATTGGTATCGATTTCCGCATTAATTTTCTTGTCTTCGAAGCATACGAGGCTGGCTCGTTTTTGCAGCGTTTTGGCCGCCTGGGGCGGCACGAGGGCTTTGATGCTTACGAGGCGCACGCGCTGATACCGCGTTTTGTGCTTGAACGGCTGGCACAAAAATGGACGGGAGGGGAGGTTGAACGGGAACAATTCAATGGAGAGGTACGAGAGGCATTCCCGACGGAGCAGGAGTTTGCGCATTACGCGAAGTTGTGGGGAGTGGTGCAGGCGGCACAGGTGCTGGTGGAATTGCAGGGACAGAGCAAGATGGACGAGAACCAGGAATTTACGGCGGCGCTGACAGAGGAGTATAACCGGCTGTATGGAAGTGCTGAGAAGCCTGCCATGAAGGGAGGGATCGGGAAGTTCCACCGGTTCAAGAAGAATTTTCCGGCGATTATTCAGGAACTGAGCAGTTTCCGAGGGCAAAGTCCGCTTTCCTGTGGAGTGTGGGATACTGACGATCATTTGCAGACCTATGATCTCTTTTTCCTGCTGGCGAATACAGAGTTTGCGCTGCTGGAAGAGGAAGATTTTATGCAGGAGGTGCGCAAGCGCGGCTTTGAGGAGCGAGATTTTCAGAAGCAGTTGTTGTACTTCAGGGTTTTCAAGTATGTGCCGGAGCGTATGCAACTGGTGCTGGGCCTGCGGGATGATCTGGGGGCGCAGAGCGAGATTTTGCATCATGCGCTGGCGACAGATGGCTTCTTTGTCGATTCTCCTCGCCATACCGACCTGGACAGAGTGAATCGCAAATTAAGGGGGCTGAAGCTGGCCTGTATTTTCAGCGATATGCCCCGCAGGGAGATCAAGGGGAAGCTGAGCCTGGGGGCGATGTTCCCGATCTATCGATTGCGCGATAAGACGGGAGCAGAGTATTCGGTGGCGTTCGGGCAGGAGGCGCTGCTGCTCGATTCAATTCTGTTTTTTCGCAAACCGAAAAGTGACAGGCCGTTGATGTTGTAGCGGGTTTTGATACAGGAAAGGAGGTTTCAGTGGAAGAGACCGGCAACGTTTTTACTCACTTTCTAGCGAAGCATGCCGCTGATGAGGTGACACGCTCGTTTATCGAACACATGGTTCCGGCCATGATGGAACAGTACGCGACGAAATCCGCGAAAGGAGGTGAGCATTCAGGAAGCGAGCGACTGGATGAGGAGACGAAGCGCAAGTTTGAGGCGAAGGACGACCAGAGCATGGTCAGTCACCTGCTCAACGGCATTTTCCCGACTATGCGCCTGATGAATTTGCTAGAGGCGGAGGGAGCGCCACAGGCCCGGTTTACAGACGAAGAACGGCGGGTCTATATTCTGTCCTATCTCATGCACGATGTGGACAAAATTCTGGAAATGCATGGGGTGCCGACAGTGAATCGCGAGGCGATAGAGTGGGCAAAGGGGGTTATAGCCGGGGAGCTACATAAGTGCAATGCCGACGAGTTCTTCCCCGACTTTGAGGCATATGTGGAAGATATTACCTATCTCGTGGTCAATACGCAGCAGCGTTGGGGAACGCATTTACAAACGTATGGCTGGCGTTTTCGCTTGCCTGAGAGGCGCGTGCTGCTCCTGCGGCGGCTCTGCACCTATTCTGACCACATTGCCTACCTGGTGCCTTCACCTTCCGCTATTCTGCTGGAGTCTGAGATAAACGCTATCCTGCACGAGTTAAGCGATGATAAACTGGTTTTCTGTTACCACCAGTTGCGCGAAGTGCGCGGCCTGTTTACCAATGTGATCAATAACGGGCTGATTCGCCTCTTTATTGAAGGGCGTGAGGGCATCTGGCCGTACCTGTTCTTCTCGGATGGCGTGGTCTACATCAAACGCAAGTCGCTGCAATTCACAGTGGCAACGGAGCAAATTGTTGAGACGGTGCGGGAACAGTTGCGGGCAATCTGTGCCGGGCGCATCAAGCAGCAGGCCCCCGGTTTCAAGTTCAGTATTCAGGGCATCGCCAAGCATCCCGGCTACTACTTTGAGTTCTTGACCCTTGAGGAGTACGCTGAGTTGCTGGCGCGTTTCACCATTCTGCGCACAACCAACGATATCAGTGCGATTCCCCTGAGCAAGCTCAAAAAAATGCAGGAAGATGGAGAGATCGGCGCCGGTTTGCCGCTCGATTTTCAACCTGATCCTCGTATTGGTATGGTAAGTCGTTTCCTGTCGGTGGTTTTTCTGACATTGCTTGACATGCTGGATAAGAAGCAGCAGGCGCTGCGCGATCAGGTCGAGCAGGAGGTAGTGAGGCATCTGGGATTGGCGCCTTACTGGGAGCAGGCGCGGATGATTCCCAATAAGGGAGGTGTGGAGTATCGCTGGTTCTGGCTGGGGGCTTGCTACCTGGACGCTCATAAAGGGCTTGATACCAACGACCTCGAGGCAACTTTCCATTCAACGCTGGAGCTTGTGTTGAGGATGGCAGGTGATGAATTACGCAGACAGATGCCGCAAAAGTACCTGAGCCATCTCACCCACTATCTGGATAGCATTGTTGAGGTACCGCTTGCTATTCGCGGTGGCAGTTTGCTACCGGATTTTGAGGGCGAGTTGGAGCGGTATGAAACCGCAAAAGCGAAAAAGGGACGACAGCTTATCTGTACACTGTGTAATAGCGCCTACCCGACTGAAGAGCAGGCGGATAATGCGGTATTGTTCCAGCCCTGGGTCTACAAGAACAAGCTCTCTCTGTACGCAGGCAAGAACGCGGGCGGCATCTGTGCGATATGCGCGCTGGAGCTGATGCTGCGACAAATTCTGCAGAAGGGCCAACTGCGGCTGACGGGCAGCAAGTTTGAGGCGCTCAAGACGAAATACCTGGCCGTCTACCCGAATTTCTTCTTTACGGCAGAGACGGGAGCGATGGTGCAGGGGATACTCGATCAGCTACGCGATATTAACTTCTTCACCATCAGGCGTACACTGGATGGGCGAGGTATTACTATGCGCGACCTGATGGCGCTGGATGCCTTTGCCGCGCCGCCAGACGAGGGGAGAAAACTGCAAGCCGTCACCCATGATGAGGATGAAGATTTCGGAGAGGATGATGAGCAGGAAGAGCAGGAGGAAGCGACGGAACAAAGCGGCCCTGGTGAGCGCAGCTATATCAAATTCCAGTTTCCACAGGATAGCTACCCTGGCCTGTGCTTCTTTGGCATGAGGGCCAGCGATGATGATGATACATCGTCGTGGGCCATGCCTGCGTTCCTGGCGCTGGCATTGCCGCTGGTGACAAATACAAAGGTGGTCATTTCGGAGATGTCGCTGCCGCTTTTCGCTTCCGGGCGCGATTTCCGCGAGACGGTCATCTTCGACGCGCCGCATTCCTACCTGACGCGACTGCTAAGGGGAAATCGCGTGCGCGTTAACGAGTTGCTGACGAAAATTCGTATCCTTGCCAGTGTTTACCGGGTCAATCTGGATACCTATGCTAACAAAGGAAAGCCGGAGTGGAAGCACCTTGGCGGCATAGCGCGTGACCTGGAGACTGATCCATTGTACCTGTTTAGCTACCTGCGCAAGCAGCAGCGTCGAGAGCGTCGTGATTCGTTGTATGCGGACGAGGCAGAACAATACCTGGACATTTACAAACTTTTGGAGGGAGATGTGAGCAAGATTGAAAGGTGTGTAGACCTCTACACCGTCTTTTATCGCGGGGGCTACCAGTCCCATTCGATTCTGAAGCCGGTAGATATCGTAGCGAAGGCGATTATCAACAGCCCGCTCAATATCGAGGAAGAGGATTTGCTCTGGCAGATTCAGGGCGAGTTGAGGAGCTGGCTGGATCGTGTGCGCGGTGGACACGCCACCGGTCGAGCTATGTTCTGGGGCAAAGATATCGATACACGGGAAATACCGGCGGTACAGGAATTTGTCCGTTACTTTTACGAGGAGGTTTTCAAGGACTACTGTCAGGGCGAGCGCGGCATCCTGCGTAGCCGTATCAACCAGTTCAAGGATGGGTGCGAGGCATACTACACCTATCTGCGAAGCAAGCAGCGTATCAAGGAGGAGCAGGAGCCTGGCCAGGAGCCAGCGCCAGAACCTGTAGGATAGTCTTTGTTGTTGTCGTGATTCTTCAATCAGGAAGGAGAGTATACCATGTTTTTGAACAGTTTAGAGGGGTTGAACGTTTTCCATCAGGAGATTCCGAAGTTGCCGATGGGCAAGTACGCGCACATTCTCGTGCTGCGTGAGACAAATTCTTTTGCGTTGTTCCAGACGGATGGCGAACTGAATATCAGTCGAGTGAGCAAGGGGCGTAAAGCGGAGAATCAGGATCAGGCTACGCGCATTGTGTTGTTCAAGCGCAAGCAATCGACGCCGGAGCGATTGACGGGCCGTGAATTGTTGCGCCGCTACGGATTTGTAGAGAACTGCAAGTATAACACGAGCGAGTTCTGCAAACGTTGCCCGGATTGCATCTACTACGGCTTTGCTATTGGTGACCAGGGATCGGAACGCTCGAAGGTGCTGGTCGATTCGGCTTTTTCGATCACCGGCTATGACATGTCGCACCAGCAGTTCACCTTCAATGCGCCTTCTGAGAATGGGACGATGAGCGAAGATGGCAAGATGAAGACGGCGCTGGGTGAGCAGGATTATGTGCTGCCACAGGTCTACTTCCCCTCGGTTGTGACGATCAAGGATCCGACGGAGGCTGAATTCATCTACGTGCTGAACAATATTCTGCGCACAAAGCGGTACGGGGCGCAGAATACGCGCACAGGCACAGTAGAGAACCACGTTACCGGCGTGATTTTCGCTGACGGTGAGATTTTCTCCAATTTGCAGTTGACGCAGGCCGTCTATGATGCGCTTTCCTCTGAGCAACGAGCGAAGACGCCACTGCCGCAATCGGTGGTGTTGGAAGCAATGGAGGCTGTGGTGCCGGAACTGTTGCAGGAAGATGGTGTGGTGGCACAAAGCTTTGCCGGGGATCGGTTGCAGGCGTTGCTGGCCGAGGTGACACAAATCACCAGTAATGAGCAGCGGTTGAACGCGCTGCTGGCACAGGCAGCAGGTGAGGCAAGCCGTTACGCACAAACCTATGGCGTCGATGCAGGGAAAGAGGCGAAGGCGAAGAGCAAGAAGTAGGTAGGAGCATGCCATGTTCATTACGGTCTGTCATCTGACACTGCATGATTTTCTCTTCTACGCCTCGCGAGAGATGGGGCGTCTTTATGAGACAGAGAAATATCTGCACAATTACGGGCTGACCTATGCGCTTGGGCTGGTAAAGGCTCCCTATACGAATCTTGCGCAGGTGCCGCGCTATCAAGAAGACCTGGCCGTGCTGAATGAGCAAGGGGTGTACATCACTCCGGCGCATCCCTTGCGCTTCGCTTTCGCTTTTCATACCTTCAAGATGGCCAGTGTTAACTACTACAACCTGACGCCGCAGATCAGTACCAACCAGGTGGTGTTCGGGCGAGCAAAGGAGCTTGCGCCGGAGAGTACCTTCGAGTTCTTTGTACTGAGCGAGCGCGAGGTTGCGTTACCACGCTGGATTCGGCTGGGGAAGTGGATGGCAAAGGCACGGGTAGATGTAGTGCGCAAGGGACAGGCTCAGGTCAGGCAGGGGAGCTATCGAGCCGATGGGGCGCTCAATCCGCTTGATCTCTCGCTCCTACCTGACAATTGCAATATCGTTGCGATGGCTCCGGCCAGCCTGATTACCAACGCTTCGTATTCCGGTGAGTTCTACGAACTCAAAGACGAGCATGATAAGCGAGGAAATGGTATCCGCTTGCCCGTTGGGATGAGTTATCGGCCCAGTGGCCAGAAGCGGTTATCGGCCTGAGGAAGGTAGAGTTGCAAGATCAAACTGGTGATTATCCACAAACAGCAATATCGACCATGAGCGCGCTCGTGTTGTGCTGATGGGACGTGTATAGTAGGGCCACCTCTTGCGGGTGGCCTGGGGAGCGGTAGTGTGGATAATCGCCAGGAATTGATGAGAAGGAAAGGCAGGTTGCTACCAATGAACACACCATCGCAGGGGAATTCTCCGGCGAAGTTGTATGCGTTGATGTTGCGGTTGAGGCCGTTGGAGCGGGGGACGTTGATGCCGTTTTCGGGGGAGCTGGTGCATGGGGCGT
>CADDYT010000204.1 GCA_902810755.1 Chloroflexota bacterium | reverse complement strand
GACAGGCCAGCCGCCAGGGGTGGCCCTACTATACACGACGGGCGGTCGTGCGACCCGTGGTGATGACGTATATAGTAGGGCCACCCCTGGCGGCTGGCCTGTCGGTGGTGATCTGCGATGTGCGGGTTTGGCCTGCGATGTGCGGGTGGCCTGTGGGCGGTGATCTGCTTGCGGTGGCCAGCACTGGCGGGTCGTCGGGCGGGTTTGGCCTGAGGGCGGGTGGCCTGTGGTGACCTGCGGGCAGTTTAGCTAGCTATCGGTTCCACGTGCAGAATCTTCAGCCAGATATCGTATTTGCCGTCTTCATTGGGGTAGTAGTTGGCTTCGAGACGGAAAATGATGTTGACGCGGGAGACGCCGTTGAGGGATGCCAGTTGCGCCGCGCCGCGCAAAATGGTACCGAACCGCTGCTGATGGCTGTTGCTGGCAGCCAGGCGCATGCGCAGGTTGCGCCCCTCCGGCCCGCTTGTCCAGCTGGCGAGGAGACGCAGATTCTCCATTTTGAAGGTGGGTTCGGGATTGCCCGCCCCGAAAGGGCCGAGGGCGCGAATCTGCTGATACGTCTCGTAAGTGAGCCGCTCGACGCGCGTGAAGATGAGATCGACCTTCGGGCCTGCCGGGGCGAGGGCGCGTTCGGCCTCGACCGCCAGGGCTACCGGCTCGGCCTCTGTTCCTGCTTCCGCTGCGCTCTCGGACAGGCCATTGCTCAGCAATGTTTCATCTTTCTCTTCCGGCTCGCTTTCGACCTCCTCCGATGCGGAAAGCGGGGTGGCCGATATGGGCAGGCGAGCATACTCCAGCAGGTAATCGTGCAACTGCCGGACGTGGGCATTCTGGATGGTGAAGCCTGCCGCCTGCTCGTGGCCGCCGTAGCGTTCCAGGTGATGCTGGTTGGCCTCGTCATAGGCGCGCAGGGCTGAAATAATGTTGAAGCCTTTCCGGCTGCGGGCAGAGCCGCGACTCACATGCCTCTCGCGGTCTTCGCTCAGCACCAGCACGGGTTTATTGATCTCCTCGGACAGCTTACCGGCCACCAGGCCGAGAATGCCTTCATGCCAGTTTTCGCCGCTGACCAGAACGACCTGCTTCTCGCTCTGTTCCTGCGCCGCCAGCCGCACCGCCTGCATCAGTTCCTCGGTCTGCTGCTGCCGTGACTGGTTGATCTGTTCCAGTCGGGCGGCGATCTTAGCGGCGCGAGCCTCATCATCGGTGGTGAGCAGTTCAAAGGCGATGCTGGCGTGTTCCATGCGCCCGGCGGCGTTGATGCGCGGGGCGAGTCCGTAGGCGATGTCGCGTTCGCGGATGCGGCCCGGTTGCAGGCTGGCAAGCTGCATCAGGGCGCGCAGGCCCGGCTTCGGGTTGCTATTCAGCTTTTCCATACCCAGCCGGGCCAGCGTGTGATTTTCGCCCTTGAGCGCGGCCAGATCGGCAATCGTGCCGATGGCCACCAGATCGAGATAGTCAAGTTCCTCTTCACGAGGACGCCGGTAGTGGCGGAAGAGGGCCTGCACCAGCTTGAAAGCCACGCCAACACCGCACAGGTAGCGTTCTCCATAGCTACAATCGGGCCGCCAGGGATTGACCACAGCAGAAGCGGCGGGCAGTTGCTTCGGCGGGTGGTGATGATCGGTGATGATGACATCGATATCCAGCGCGCGCGCATACGCGACCTGCTCAACATCCGAACTGGCGCAGTCGGTGGTGATAATCAATGTGGTTCCTCCGGCTTTGAGCCGGTCGAGCGCGGGGATATTGAGGCCGCAGCCTTCGCGCAGGCGGTGGGGGATGTAATAATCGAGGGTAGCCTGCGAGCGCGTATGGCCGATGAGGGCGCGCAGGGCGCGTGTGAGCAGGGCCGAAGACGTGACGCCGTCCGCGTCGTAATCGCCATAGACGGTTAGATGCTCGCCCTTTTCCAACGCCCGCACAACTCGCTGCAGCGCCTGCGGCATATCGATGAGCGTCAGCGGGTCGGGTGTCTGTGCGTAGTCCGCCTCCAGGAAGGCGCGCATGGCTTCCGGCGTGGTGAGGCCGCGATTATACAGCAGTTGCGCCTGTAAGGGGTCGATGCCCGCCTGTTCGTAGACGTTGAACTGTTCCCGGTTCAGTTGTGTGTAGACCTTCCACTGTGAAGGCGCTTGCGATTCTGGCGATGCGAGAGGTGGTTCCACAGGCATATCCTTCATATTCTCTTTTAATCCGGCAGGAGCCGCATAAACACTTCGTTGCCGAGCAGGCGGCCACGCTTGCTCAGGCGCAGCCACCCTCCTGTGCCATCCGCGTCCCGTTCCAGCAGACCCGCCTCTTCGACCGTTTGCAGGCGACTGCCGACGAATTGCGCAAAGGGGATGCCAAAACGCTGCTCGAAGGTGGGCAGATGCAGGCCCGGCGCGGTACGCAGGGCCAGAAAAGCGGTCTCCGCCATCTCCTGTTCGCGCCCGACGATCTCGCTGCTCTCTACATCTTCCGGTCGCTGCCCGGCCTTGAGCAGGCGCACATACTCGTGAGGGTCGCGCACATCGGAGAAGCGGCGACCGCCGAAGAAGGAGCAGGCTCCGGCCCCCATGCCGAGGTAGGGCAGGTTTTGCCAGTAAGTCAGGTTATGGCGGCTGGCGTGTCCGGGCAGCGCCCAGTTCGAGATTTCGTAATTCATATAGCCATGCTCAAGCAGCAGCGTGTCGGCATACTCATACATGTCGGCGCACAGATCTTCATCGCCGGGGGTGATGCGGCCCTCCTGCGTCCACGTATGGAAGGGCGTGCCTTCCTCGATGATGAGGGAGTAGAGCGAGAGATGTTGAGGGCGCAGGGCCATTGCCTGCTCGAGCGTTTCCTGCCAGTGGCGCATGCTCTGCCCCGGCAGGCCAAACATAAAATCGACGTTGATAGAGGTAAACCCTGCCTCACGCGCATGCTCGACGGCCTGGACAATCTCGGCTGGCGAATGGATGCGCCCCAGCGTCTTGAGCAGGGCGGCGTCGAAGCTCTGGCCGCCCAGGCTGAGCCGATTGATACCGGCGGCGCGCAGGCCGCGCAGTTGCGCCAGGCTGAGCGTGCCGGGGTTGGCTTCCAGCGTGATTTCGGCCTGTTCGTCCACAGCGAAGGCTGCGCGGCAGGCGGTGAGGATGCGTGTGATCTGTTCCACGCTGAGCAGGCTGGGCGTGCCGCCGCCGAAAAAGATGGTGCGTACCCGCCGCGCTTTGCCGTCTGGATGGCGCGCCATTTCGCCCATCAGCGCAATTTCGGTCAGCAGGGCGCGCACATAAGGTTCGCGCAGGGGCAGGAGTCCGGCATAGGTATTGAAATCGCAGTAGTAGCAGCGGGTATGACAGAAAGGAATATGCAGGTAGAGAGAAACAGTCTCTAAAAGTTCTGATACGGGTGCTTCATTAACCGGTATAATTGTTGTAAGAGGTGCTTGCGTTATCATATGAGAAATGTTCCTCTGGATACCAACCAGGCCGAATGCCGTCCGGGCTAAATGCCATCCTGAATGCAGCGAAGGATCTGCTATCGGCAACCGACAGGTTCGGCCCACGAGAGATCCTTCGCCCCAATCAAGATGACCCGTCCACAATGGTTTTTCAAAGTATGCCGCGTTTACCCAACCGCTTACGGCCCCGAGTTTGGTAAGCCGCCAGGTACGCCGGGAACGGCGGTGGCGGGCGCACCCGAAGGCAGATCGGGCGGCATATTCGACGGGTCGGTCAGTTTATTCTGGTCGACCGGCGTAATATTCATGCCGGGCAGAGCGCGTTGCTCGAAGAGCCAGCTGGTCAGCGCATTCGTCTTCAGCGATTGCAGCGTTGTCTTATCCAGCGCGCGTGAGGGGTCGATGCCGGTGATCTGGACGATGTGGTAGGCGCCATTTTCGTTCAGCACCGGGCTGATCTCGCCCACATAGCGCGCGGGGTCGAAGAGCCAGTTGTCGATCACGCCCGTCTGATCGGCCTGCGCCAGCTGGCCGCGTGCGAGCCAGCCGAGATCGCCGCCTTTGCTGGCGGTCGTGGCATCCACCGATTTCTGTTTGGCGAGCGAACCGAAGTCTGCCCCCTTCTTGAGCTGCTTCAGGATGTTCTGTGCGTCTGCCTGCGTGCTGGCGGTAATCGAACGGGCGAGAACCTGGTACGTCGGCGACTTGATGAGCGAGGCCAGGTATGCCTGCATGTTGTTGCGCCGCACGATGAGGGTTGCCATTGTCTGCACATCGCTATCGGTGATATTATCCTGGCTCAGGAACTTGCTGTAGGTCATGCCCTTCGGCAGGTTGGCCTTGAGCGTGGCAATGAACTGGTTGACCTGAGTGGCGGTGGGATTCACCTTTGCCTGAACCGCCTTGCTCTGCTTTGCCAGCCATTCGCGAATGATTTCATCATCCTGCAGCCAGGTCGCGCTGTCGTTGCCAACCTGCGACTGCGTGAAAAGCTGCTGCTCATTGGCGATAGTATTCTGTTCCAGGTTAGTGTACTGGTTGTTGAGCTGGTCGTGTTTGGTCTGTGCGGCGGTCAGGTCTTTCTTTACGCTGGCAAGCTGTTTGTTCAGTTGCTGGCGCTGCGCGTCCGAACTGGCCCCGGCGGGCAGGGCCTTGATCTGCTTGTTCAGGTTGTCGATCTTCGTTGTGTCCGCGTCGATGATCTTCTGCTGCGCGTCAACCTGTGCTTTCAGACTTGCAGCCTGCGCGTTCAGCCCATGTGGCCCGTTGAGCTTCTCTTCCTCAAGTTCCGTTTTGAGCGCAACCAGCTTGCGATAGGCAGATTGCGGTATCTGGTGGCCATTGACAGTGGTAATCGGTAAGCTGGGAGTAATCACGTTGAGGTTGACCCAGGTGCCAACGATCACCGCGACGATCAGCAGGCCGACCAGAGCAGCGACGGCCCAGGTGGCGCGCTGCTGGAACTGGAGCTTTTCTTTGTGCGAGAGGTGACCGCCCCAGCCAAAAATAATGGGCTTGCCATCACGCCGCGCATCAAAGCGAGCCGTCTGTTTGACGTACTTATTCGATTTGTTGGAGCGCGTCGACCGTTTATTTTCCGGCTTGCGCGCTGTCTGACTGTTCATAAGCCTACTGACTCCCCTTCTGCATCAAACGATGGATGGTAGCGTCATACGTCAACAAACACAGCGAAGATGGCCTACATGTTTCCCCGCTCTTCGCGCTTCCCTTTTGCGTTGAGAAGGGAAGCGCAGAGAGGAAGAGAAGAACATGTATCCATCTCACGCTGAATTCATACCATGCCTGCTTTGCTCAATGCGCTACATACCACGAATATGCTCGGCAGTGTAGGGCAACAGAGCCATCTGGCGAGCCTCTTTGATGGCCCGGCTCAACAGGCGTTGATGTTTGGCGCACGTCCCGGTCTTGCGCCGGGGTTCAATTTTGCCCCGGTCCGAGATATAGCGTTTCATGAAGCGACTGGCTTCTTTGTAGTCAATCTCGCGGACGTGGTCGTGGCAAAACTGGCAAATTTTGCGGCGGGACGTGCGCTCGCCCCGCCCGCCCTCGCGCCGTTCGCGGTGCGGCGCTGACGTTTCACTTCGTCTTTGCACCAATATGCTCCTTCTTGTTAGAAGGGGGCTTCATCTCCACCCCCATGATCTTCCAGATCACCGAGGTCGTCAACGCCACCTGCCATAAAGTCGGAACTGCTGCTCGTCTGCGCCGACCTGGGCGTCAGCATTTCCATTTCGCTGGCTATCACATCGACTGCTGTACGCTCGACTCCATTACGGTCAGTATACTTGCGCTGTTGAACGCGGCCTTCGATAAAGACTTTTGAGCCTTTGTGCAGGTAGTTGCTACAAGTTTCTGCGAGTTGACGCCAGGCAACGATATTGAACCACTCAGTCTCTTCCTGTCTTTCACCGGCGCTGTTTTTTGTGACGCGATTGACCGCGAGCGAGAAACGCGCGAAGGCAACGCCAGTGTTTGTGTAGTTCAATTCAGGGTCTTTCCCCAGGTTGCCGATGAGCATAATCTTGTTCATGATTTCAGGTCCTTTCGGCGTAATGCGCTTGCCTCAACTCTTTTGCAGAGATGTGACGACCTCTCAAAACAACCGTACTACTCCAGTGTTTCCTCGTCGATGGCAGGGGGAACATCGGCCATGTCCTCTTCGCTCAGAGTCACGGGTTCGATGACATCCTCGTTTGTGCCTTCGGCTCCCTCGAGGTCGGCGTCTGCCAGGGCCTCTTCGACTGCCGCTTCGATTCCCTCGATGTTGGCGCTGGTCGGCTCTGCCTGTGCCTGGGCTTCTGCGCTGGCTGCTGCTGCCGCAGCGGCAGCGCGAGCCTCGCGTTCCTTCTGCACCGTCCGACTGTCGCGCCGCTTCATCAGGTGGCGAAGCACCTCTTCAGAAACTCTGAGTGTACGATCCAGCTCGGCTACAGTTTCGGGGGTCAGGATCATATCAAGGAATATGTAGTTGCCATCGCGGTGATGCTCGATGGGGTAGCTCAGACGCCTGCGTCCCCATTTGTTCACCTGCACAATCTGGCCGCCATGGGTGGCGACAATCTGCTCGACACGGTTTAAGATGGCCTGTGTCTGCTCTTCACTGACTTCGGGATTGAGTATGAAACCCAGTTCATAGTCTCTTGTGACCACGAAGCCTCCTCCTTCCTTTACCTCTGGGTATGCTTCCGCCAGCTCACTCGTTGCGCCGGGTTTGTTTCAATCCCGGACGGAATGGCAAGCCCTTTCAGACAGGGCTTCAAGTGACAACTGCCGGAGCAGGTCCTGCTTACCACTCCGTCTGGGGTGGTAAGTCCTAAACACCCCGCTATTATAGCATTGATCGTCCGTTCTGACAATAGAGCCAGGTTCGCGTCTGTAAAAACTCCTACCGCACTATTCTTTTCCCGTCTGAAAAAACGGAAAAGCCATTACAAAAAACGGTTCTTTGTAATGGTAATGGTAGTCTTTGCCATGCAGAGCGAGAGCAAAGCATCTGATCTTGCCCTTCTTTAGAAAGAAGAATCGGTTGCCTCAAATGCTTCGCTCTCGCTCTGCATGGCAGCCCACGATGCTTTTTTCTGGCGTGCCATAGTGGGGCTTATTGACAGAGCGAAATATTTGTTTGATACTGTAGTTACTGCTCGCTTAAATGGCGATGGATGGCAGGCACATTTTTCGACGACGTTTTGCAGACGGGGACGATATGCAACACTATCCTGGGGGTCTCTCCTCTCAAGCGCGAAAACAGCCGGGACAGCGGACGCAGGGAGGGCGGGGGGTACGGACGACGCAGAGAACGCAGCCCATGCTGCCGGGGGCGATGCGGCCCACCGCTCCCCTGACGGCGCCTGCTGTTAGCGATACGCCCCGGCCAGGGCGAAAACCGGCCCAGCCGCATTATGGTCTGCGCGCCGCCTGGAAGTTAGCGGTTCTCGGTCTGTTGCTGGAAGTTATCTATCTCGCGCTGTATCCCCTGTTCGCCGCCGTCCCTGCGGCCCGCTCCGGCGCGCTGCAGGCGTTTTCCGGCCTTTTCCCCTGGCTGCCTCGCCTCTACTGGACAAATGCTTTTCCTGCGCTCTCCCAGGCTCTTGCTCATCTTCCCCTGCCCGGCCTGTCGGTGGGCAATGCCGCTTTGCTGCTGGTCCTGCTTGTGCTGGCCCTGCTGGTCGTCCTGCTGGCCTGGCACGTGGGACGTCGCGTTCTGCGCAACCGGCTTTCGCGCGTGGAGACCGGCTTCCTCTTCTGGCTTTTGTTCCTCGCGACCGCGCTTTTCAGCCTGACGTTCCTCTTTGCCCCGCCGGTACAGGTGCAAAACCTCTTCCTCTACGGCATGTATGGTCGCATGGTGGCTATCTATCACGTCAATCCTTATGTGGTGTCTCCTTCTGCCTTCCCACACGATCTCCTCTATCCCCTGCTGCCCGTGAGCGCGCGCGCTTCGGTCGCGCTTGCCGGTCCCGTCTGGCTCGATATCAGCATCCCGCTGGCCCTCTTTGCGCATGGCAATGCTGGCAGCATGGTAATCGCCTTTCGGCTGCTCGGCCTGGTAGCCCATCTCGTGAACACGCTGCTGATCTGGGCCATCCTGGCGAAGGTGAGGCCGGAGACGCGCATTGCCGCCACGCTGCTCTACGGCTGGAATCCGCTGGCGCTGCTCTTTGCCATTGCTTCCATGCAGCAAGAGGTGGGGATTGTGCTGTTCCTGCTGCTGTCAGTGTTTTTCTTTCAGCGCAAGTCGTTGCTGCTCGGCTGGGTCTTCCTGTTGCTGGCGGCGCTCATCAACCCGCTTTGCCTGTTCCTGCTGCCGCTCTTCCTGCGCCTGCTGCACTATGAGACACGCCTGCTGCCGCGAGGTCGAGCATGGCTCTGGTGGTTCGGCTGCCTGTCTATCTCGGCGCTGGTGATCGTGCTGGCCTATGCCCCGTTCTGGTATGGCTGGGGATGGGATGGGCTGGTGGCTATGCTCGCGCAGACCTTCTGGCCCGTCGGCGCCGTCAACTCGCTTGACGCGGCCCTGATCAATCTGCCCGTGCGCCCCCTGTCGGCCTTTGCCTGGCTGTTCGCCCCCCATCACTGGATTCTGTTCGCCGCCATCTCGGTTGCCCTGATTGTGCTGTTGGGCGTCTGGCTGATCGACAGTCTGCAATTAACCCTGTTGTTCAGTAGCTGGCTCTTTCTGGCCCTGTTTATCTTCTTTCCGGTGAGCTGGCCCTGGCTCTTGCTGCCGCCGCTGGTTCTGGCGCTGTGCGCGGCCAGCGGGCGCACGCTTTTACTGGCCGTTCTCCTGCTGTTCGGGGCCTTATTCAGTTTCTATTACGACTTCAGCCAGCCGGTCTGGCAGGGGCAGGCGCTGCTGACCATCGGCGTCCCGGTGCTGCTCTGGGGCTGGCTGCTCTTCTTTACCTCAACCTGGCACATGACCCGCGCGGGCGAAGAGCAGGAGGAGGCGCAGCAGAGCGCGGTCGCCGGAAGGAAGCCGACGCGGACAAAAGGCTTTTCGCGCCCCATCTGGCAGGGCTGGGCCTCTCGCCCCTCCTGGCCGGGTCGCCGCCAGCAGAATTAGGCTCGCATCCGAGGCCCGCACCCCTGGCGGCTGGCCTGACTTGTTATCACAAGTTTAATTGACATGGTACAAAACCTGATGGCAAGCCGACGAAAAATGCTCGTCGCCTTTAGCGATGAGCGAGAACCGACGCGAACTGATCATGATCAGTCAGCCTCAGAGGCGGTAGTAGCTCATCCACTAGACTTGTGATAACAAGTCAGGCCACCCGC
>CADDYT010000203.1 GCA_902810755.1 Chloroflexota bacterium | reverse complement strand
GTCGAGCAGGCCGTCACCAAGTACGCCATCCTCGTCGATACCTATGTCGTCAACGGGCGCATCGATGACGCCATTGCTACCTACCGGCGTATCTTGCAACTGGAGCCGAACAACCTGACCTACCGCATGCGCCTCATTAACCTGCTCAGCAGTCAGGGCGACCGCGAAGACCTGCTGCGCGAGCGCACGCTGGCGGCGGAGTCCTACCTGCGCCTGGGCTATATGGATCGCGCCCTGACCGAACTGGAGCAGGCGCTGCAGGAAAGCCCGACGAGCGTGCCGACGCGCCTGAACTACGCCCTGGCCCTGCAAAAGCTGGGGCGCGTGCAGCAGGCGGTGGCCGAGTACCAGCGCGTCCTGCAGGTCGACCCGCGCAATATCACGGCCCTGGTGCGCTGGCACGTCGCCATGATTACCACCCTGGGATCGGCCCGCGCCAGCACGCTGGAGGTACTGACGCGCGTGCGCTGGCAATTGCGCGGCGAGGGCCAGCGCCATTACGAGATGGTGGTACGCGAATACACCTCGGCGGCGGATATCTATCCCAACAATGCCGATGTCCACTACGCGCTCGGACAGATGCACCAGCAGTCCGGCTTCTATGATAAGGCGATTGATGCCTATATGCTGGCCCTGCGTGACAGCGCCGTCGAGGCGCTGGCGCGTGTGAGCGCGGCCCACTGCCTGCTGGCCCAGGGCAAGCCGGAGGCGGCCATCCAGCAGCTTGAGCAGGCGCTGCAAAGCGTGCGCCGCTCGAAGGGCGGCATCGACCCGGCTGTCTGGGCGGCGCGCCCGCGCGAAGAGGGAGAGTCGCATCAGGCCCCTGAAGTGGAAATCTCCATGCTGCTAGCAAAAGCCTACGAACGCACGGGGCGGCGCGAGCAGGCCGAATCTATCCTGCGCCAGGTGCGCCAGTCCACCACCTTCCAGGATGAAGTCTCCTCAACGCTGGCCGAGATTTCCGCCCGCCCGAGCGATGTAGAAGGCGCGTTGCAAGAGTACATCGAACTCGTCAGGCACTACAAAGAGACGCGGCAGGGCGACAACGCGCTGACCGTCCTGAAAGAGATGGTGCGCCTGGCCCCCCAGGATGCGCGCGCGCACCGTGAACTGGCCGACATCTACATCAATCGCGGCCTGCTGGAAGAGGCCATCGCGGAACTGCGCTTGCTGGCCGACATCAAGCTGCGCTACAACCAGAAGGAGGAGGCCGGAGCCGCCTTGCAGCAGATCGGCAACATCTACGCCGAGACGGGCGACACCGAGGAGGCCCTTTCCAACTTGCGCCGCGCCTACGATCTGATGCCCGGCTCAATGGAGGTGCTGCGCGAGATGGTCAGCTACTGCATGCAACTTGGCAAGACGGGCGAGGCGGCGCGCTACCAGTCCATCATCGCTCACCACTACTTCGATACCAACCAGGTCAAGGAGTCGGTGGCCGCGCTGCAACAGCTGATCGCTATTGATCGCAACAACTTCGAAGCCTACGACCTGCTCGGCCAGACCTATCAGTCCGTCGGCGAGTACGAACAGGCCAGCCGCGTCTACCGCAACCTCGCCCGCATCAACCCCGACAGCCCTATCGCCCGCGAGCGCCTGGCTACCCTGCAAGAACTGCGCGCGGCGAATTAAGCATTGCCCTTTAATAATTGATCCAGGCGTTCGCGTAGCCATTCCGGCTACGCGAACGCCTTTTTCTACCTCTATTTCGAAAATTTGTGCCATAATACAGAGGGAAGCGGTTTATACGGAAGAGGGGAATATCACATTCGAAGGATACCTGTATGGCAAAGCATATTTCTGAAGTACGAACTGAAGATGTCGTGACAGATCTACTCAGCATTCAGGGCTGGGATGCCTCACGTCCACCCCATGGCTGCGTGGTGCGACAGAATGAATATAAAGGTTTTCTGGAACTGGCAGACATTTTTACAGGGAAAAGTAAGTCTGGAAAAGGCGATGCTTACCCCGACTTTCTGGTAATTGATAAAGCTAGCCATCGACCTCTTATGGTGATTGAGGCGAAGGCAGACGAGCATGATTTTGCGCAGGCAGTGGAGGAGGCGTGTGGAGTTTACGCCGAGGCATGCCGGGTAGCCGGACACACTGTAATAGCTATTGGCGTTGCCGGTCAGAACCGGACGAAGATACGTGTCGGAGTCTCAAAATACTATCAAGGCCAGTGGAGAGAAGTGGTTTATGAGGGCAAGCCTATTTCCTGGATTCCTACATATGAAGATGTGCTTGCTCTCCTGTCATCTCTTGATCGGTTAGATCTTGCCCCGATTATTCCCAGACCAGAAGTGCTGGCGAGCAAGGCAGATCTGATTAACAGAATATTGCGCGAGGCGCACGTAAAAGATGAATATAGACCGGCATATGTCGGGGCAATGATGCTGGCCCTCTGGCAGTCTCGCGGCGAGTTGAGAAAAAGCCCCGATTACGTACTCCAGGATATCAACAACGCCTGTGAGATTGCTTTTGCTAAAGGCGGTAAGGCCGAGCTTGCGAGAAGTCTACATATCGATGAAGCCAATGATAAACTGGCGGCATCGGCCTGGCAAATACTGGCGACACTTGAGAAGCTCAATGTAGTTACAGCATCGTTTGCATATGATTATCTCGGTCAATTATACGAAACGTTTTTTCGCTATACCGGCGGTAACACTATCGGGCAATATTTTACTCCCCGCCATATCACTCGCTTCATGGCCGATATTTGCGAAGTTACGGAGAGAGATATTGTCATTGATCCCGCATGCGGAACAGGCGGTTTCCTGGTTGCTTGCTTACAGCGGGTTATCAGCGGTTCGCACTTGAGATATGAAGATACCATCAACATTATCCGCGACCACCTGATCGGCTATGAATCTGAACCTATTACAGCTGCACTCTGTGTAGCCAATATGATCTTGCGCGGAGATGGAAGGACAGGCATTCGCAAGGACAATTGTTTCCTGGCAAAAGATTATCCGACAGGCAAATGCCAGGTTGCGCTGATGAATCCCCCGTTTCCCCATAAGAAGACGGATGCATTGCCACAGCAGTTTGTTGATACGGCGTTAGACGCGCTGGAGCAAAGGGGAAAACTGGCGGTGATCCTGCCAGCAAGCCTGATCTCAAAGGCCGAAAATGGAGATTGGAGGCGGGAAATCCTCTCCAGGCATTCCCTGCTGGCTGTCTGTCAGTTGCCAGATGAATTATTTCAACCCTACGCCTCGGCTACCACATGCGTTGTACTCCTCGAAAAGGGAGTGCCTCACCACACACAACGTAAGACAGTCTTTGTACGCCTTCAGTATGATGGCCTGACACTGAAAAAAGGAACTCGTGTCGCTCGTTTAGACGGAAAAAATCAAATCCCTGACGCGGTTGACGCGATCATCAATAAAAGAGAGGTAGCCGGTTTTTCAGGAGTCGCAACGGTAACAGGTGATGCGGAATGGTCTCCAGGATTATATATTCCGTCTGCTCTTCCCACAGAAGAGGAACTGAAAACGGGTATTGACGAGCTGCTAAGAAGGTGGGCCACATTCTACGTGCGCTACGCTTCGCAGGTGGCAACCCAACGCAGGAAAGTGCAGTCCGGTGAATTGAAAGTAACGCCCTATCGGGAACTTGCAGGTCAGGCAAAATTAGCCAACGCGGGCAAGTTGCCTCAAGATCCAGGCACCATTGGCGAGTTTTTTGATCTCTTTTACGGTCAGAAAGAGTTGCATAGCCGCGAAGGGATTGCTTCCGGTGATTCGCTCATCATTTCACCAACCGAAGAATATAACGGCTGCTATGGATGGCTGGATTTTGAGCATTTGATACAACCACCGTTTGTAACGGTTGCTCAAACAGGGACAATCGGTGAGGCATTCGTACAAATGGAGCCTTGTGGCGTCAACGATGATTGTCTTGTTCTCCTGGCGAAAGAGGAGCAATTGCCGCTAGCCTGTCTCTTTATTGCCGCAGCTCTCATCCGCCTGGAACGCTGGCGTTTCAACTATGGCCGAAAATTGACCCCTCAGCGCATCTGCAATTTCCGCATGAGCAGAATGCCAGAGTTAGAAAGTTGGGTAGAGGCTGAATTTGCGAGATGGCAAAAGCTCGCAGAGGAAGCAGTAGGGGCGTATTCTCGCTAAGATATTCGAGGAGTTTTTTGAGCATAAAACTCCAGCATATTCTCGGCCAGCCGGATGATTTGCTCGCGCATCTTCGGCGGGTCGAGAACCTCGATTTCGGAGCCGAAGCTGAGCAGGTAGCCGCATGCCTCGTCTTTGACCTGGGGCCTGCTGGCATCGTTTTGCCTCCCTCAGCGTTTTGAACATTCTTTATTGTATCACGACATCGGGAGACAGAGCCCCCTGGGCCGGGCTTCGCGCTTACTTGCCGGGCGTACCCCACAAACCTGGGCCGGATGCGGCGCTGGCGTTGTCGCCTTCATCGGTGGGGAGGATGCCCAGGTGCTGGTAGGCCAGGCGGGTGGCGACGCGACCGCGCGGGGTGCGCGCGATGAAGCCGAGCTGGAGCAGATAGGGTTCGTAAACATCCTCGATGGTTTCGGGGTCTTCGCTCGTGCTGGCGGCCAGCGTCTCCAGCCCGACGGGGCCGCCGCCGAACTTCTGGATGATGGCCAGCAGCAGGTTGCGGTCGGTCTGATCGAGGCCCAGCTCGTCGATTTCCAGCGCGTCGAGCGCGGCCTTCGCCACCGGCCTGGTAATCACGCCGTCGGCTCTGACCTGCGCGTAGTCGCGCACGCGCTTGAGCAGGCGGTTGACGATACGCGGCGTGCCGCGCGCCCGCCCTGCTATCTCCTCAATACCTTCCTCGTCGGCGGGCGCTTTCAGGATGCGCGCCGAGCGAATGAGTATCTGTTTGAGCGCCTCGTTATCGTAGTATTCCATGCGGTAGATAGCCCCGAAGCGGTCGCGCAGCGGAGCGGTCATGGAGCCGATGCGGGTGGTGGCCCCGACGACGGTGAAGGGCGGCAGCGAGAGGCGCAGGGCGCGCGCGCTCGGCCCCTTACCGATCATCACATCCAGGGCGAAATCTTCCATCGCCGAATAGAGCCGCTCCTCTACCGCGCGCGCCAGGCGGTGAATCTCGTCAATGAACAGCACCTCGCCCGGCTGCAGCGAAGTGAGGATGGAGGCCAGGTCGCCCGCGTGTTCGATGGCGGGGCCGGAGGTCGTTTTCAGGCTCACGCCCATCTCGGCGGCGATGATGTTGCACAGCGTTGTCTTGCCCAGCCCCGGCGGCCCATAGAGCAGCACGTGATCGACAGAAGGCTCTTTGCGCCGCCGCGCCGCCTCTAACAGGATGCTCAGATTCTCCTTGATCTTCTCCTGCCCGATATATTCCGCCAGCCTGCGCGGGCGCAGGCTCCCCTCGATGATCTGTTCTTCCTCGCTCATCTGTGGCGAGACCAGCCGCTCAGTCGTCATTTCCCTCTCCCAGGAACTATCTCACATGTAAGAAAACGCATATGAAACCGATGTTCTATTGTTGCCTTCCCACATTATATCAGAGTTCTGCCTTGCGGTCGAGGGGGAATTTTCTGGCTTCCAGCAAAATGAACGGCAGGAACACGCCGCCGTAGTTGCGCAGGTAGTCGATCTGGAAACCGGCCTCGCGCACCGCCCGCAGGGTATCGCGGTTCCAGTGGCAGTTGCCGCACAGGCGCCTGGTGAGCGGTGTGACTGCGCTCTGTGCCACCGACACGAGTCTGTGGCGGGAGCGCACGTGTTCCACCATCAGCAAAGTGCCGTCCGGTTTCAGCACGCGCCCGATCTCGCGCAACCCCCGCGCCGGGTCGCTCACGGAGCAGAAGACGAGGGTGACGACCACGCTATCGAAGGTGGCATCGGCAAAGGGCAGAGACTCGGCGGCGGCTTGCGTCAGCGTGATAGGGATGCGAGCCGACTGAGCGCGCTCGCGTGCATAGCCCAGCATGGCGGGATCAGGTTCGACGGCCTCGACACGCTCCACCTGCGTCGGGTCGTAGATGGGAAAGTTGAGGCCGTTGCCCGCGCCCACTTCGAGTACGAGGCCACGCGCCCGCGCGAGCAACTTGCGACGCAGCGGCTCCATATAGCGCCGTTCCGTCTCGCTGCGCCCCATCCGCTCATAGTATGCCGCGAACCGTCGGTGCGATGGCATCGTTGGTTTTGTAGCGTTCGCGTTCTCTTCCTGGCTCATGACTGATACCTTCTCTCTGGATAAGATTGCATGCGCCTATTGTATCATGCCATGCTGGTGAAAAACATGCTCGTAGGTGGTGAGAAGCCAGAGCGCAGGTCGGCGGCGCCCCTACCAACCACGAAGCCGTCCTGAGACGCAATGCGGGTTGGTAGCCTCCGCCCTGGCCTTACGCCGCTCCGCTCAGCATGACAGGCTCCAACGGGTTTTTCATGACATGCTCTGTGTGGCCTGGGCGATGGCGGAAAGCTGGTGAGCCTTTTCGTAGGCCTGTTGGGCTTCCTGCGGCCTGTCAAGTCGCTGGAGGATGTCGCCTTTGTGCTGCCAGGCAGTGATGTCGCTACTGGCCCATTCAAGGGCCTCTTCGCAGGCTTGCAGGGCTTGTTCGAATTGTGCCATCTGTTCGAGCGTCAGGGCTTTGCCCAGGTAAGCGGCGGCGTCGGAGTGGTCAAGGGAGATGGCGTGCTGGTAGGTGTCAAGGGCCTGTTCATAGTTGCCGAGCATGCGCAGGGCGAGGCCCGTGCAGACATAGGCGTAGGCATCTGTCGGGTCAAGCGCAATGGCACGCTCAAAGCTGGCGAGCGCCTGCTCGTATAGAGCAAGTTCGCAGAGAACCAGCCCCTTGCCGATGTGCGTGTACGCCTCGTCCGGGTCGAGCAGGAGCGCGGCTTCGTAAGCGGCGAGGGCTTGTGGGAAGCGTCCGGCTTCATAATGGACGCTGGCTTCGTCAAGCCATTGCTCGCCGCTTTTTTCTCCTTCATCGCCTGTATGCGCTTCGTTTGAGGCGATCGACGTGGAGAGCATTGCCATCGAGGTATGCTGGTGGGCAGATAGCGGTGATAACGGCGATGCGGGCGACACAGGCAGACCCAGCGCGGCGAGGAAGGCAGTGACGTTCGCGTGACGAGCGGTCGGCTCCTTCGCCATTGCTTTGAGGATGGCCTGCTCTATGGAAGAAGGCACCTGTGGATTGATCCACGTTGGCGGTACGGGTTCTTCCGTTTTATGTTTGAGCATCACGCCGCGAATACTCAGATCAACGAAAGGACGCTGCCCTGTGACCAGTTCATAAGCGATGCAGCCCAGACTATATTGATCCCCTTCGCGATTGATGATGCCGTCAAATTTCTCCGGCGCGATGTAGTGGAGGGTACCCGGCGCTCTCTCCTGCCGGAGAACCGGGGCTGTGAGCGTCAAGGCAAAGCCGAAGTCAGCCAGTAACGCCTCGCACCGCGCATTGAATAGAATATTAGCCGGTTTCAGATCGCAATGCACCACGTTGTGATCGTGCAGATATTGTACCGCCTGCCCCACTTGCAGGAGAATGGTCAGCGTCTCTTCCAGCGGTAGGGGAGCGGGAAATTGCCGCGCCAGGCGATCTTTGAGCGAGCCGTTGGGCGCGTACTCCGTCATCACATAGGGCATATCTTCAAAGAGGCCAGCATCCACCAGTGGAAGAATAAAAGGATGTTTAAAGCGGTCAAGAAAAGAGGCTTCCTGGAAAAAACTTTCTCGTTTCTGTTTCTCCGGAGCATGTAGAGCGGTATGTAAAAGCTTAAGGGCAACAAAACGGCGTTCCAGAAAAATATGTTGCGCCAGGTAGACGACGATCGAGAAGTTTTTTGTTAATTCAGCAATGAGACGGTAGTTGCCAATCTGTTTGCCGGTGAGATCAATCTCGTTACCCATACCTGTAATCCCTGCTCAGAAAACGAGGGAATGGATGTTTCCCCACTCCCTCGCGTCCAACCTCTCTTTGAAGAGAGAGGCGTTAAACCTGTTGTGCCTGTCCTGCGCTAGCAGGAGGCTTCAAATGGCTTGCGGTAGAGAATGCTGGATGAGGCTGTATCCACCGGCGCGTAGGTATAGCTATTGCCCTTGCGTGGGCTTAAGAAGCCCGCTTTCGCTACGATGGCCGGGGCAGCGCCCACATAGGGGATCAGGACGGGCGAGAAGGCCCAGTTATCGGCGGGAATCAGGTTGCCGATCTGGCGTCCCAGCGCACGATGCTCCGCCTCAATGGTGGCAATCTGCCCGGCGATCTGCGCCAGGTCTGGCCGACCCTGCTGGCAGAACTCGCGGATGGCCGAGAGGAATGCCGAGTCAAAGACCCCTTCCAGCGTCTGCTGGGTGGCGATGAAGACGTTCAGGTCGGTGAACGTGTCAGGCCCCTGCGGGAAGCTGAATGTGCTGGCGAGGACACCGCCACCGTTGTCTCGGAAGAAGAATTCGTGAATCTGCTCCTCGATCAGCGCCGCGTGGATATCTTCCAGGAAGCTGCCGCTCAGCCCCAGATCGCTGGCATGGGCGATGCCATTGCTGTAGAACGTGACTGCCAGGCGCTCAGCGGTACGCGCAATGGTGAAAATATCGTGAATGGGCGTGACTTTGGAGCATACCGCTGCGCTGGCCGCTGCCGCGTGTGCAGGGGCGCCTGAACGCAGCAGAAGACCGGCGCCCAGCGCACCCAGGCCAGTTGCGCCAACCGCGCCGACGGCAGCGCCCTTGAGCAGTGTCCGTCGCGAGCGCCGGGCCGACAACGATGTCATCAATTGTGTGGTTTCCAGGGCGGGTTGATCTGACTTTTGCATAGGAAATGCTGTCCTTTCTTGCTCTCATCTCGATGATGAGCATAATAGTACGCCACCCCGTTTAAGGTGGCTACTCTCCTGCGTACAAACGGCAGGAGTTTCTCCCCCGGAGAAAGGTCTGTCGCATCCTTGCTGTTCTCACCACAGTGGGCGTGCAGTGAGACATACCCCGTTCTATTTGCTGGTTTGAATGATTCAGGGTCTGCCTGTGCAAATAACCTTGCTTGATAGCAGGTTTTTGTGGTACCCCCTTAGCCTGCCCTGATCGTTCATCACCCCCAACATCAGGAATGCCATTCTTTGTACGTAGGAGTAAGTAACAAAGGATACAATTCCTTAGAGACGGGTAGAAAGTTATTCTTTCTAAGGAGAGCATAAGGCTCTCCGGTTATATAAAAGTTAAGAGCGGGTTAAGAACAGGTAGCGGATAAAGTGAAATGCACTGCTTGTGTGCTAAAATCTTCATGTTCGCATTTTTTATTCATGGACAATAGATTAAAAGCCCATCAACTTCCTTTCATTCATAAAACAAACTCTGCAATAAAAGAAGATATACTTGAGTACGAGAGGATGCTAGACTGGCTGAAAAGGGAAAGTCGAGAGGAGGCACGGCCTCCTTGTCTAGAGTAGGGCCACCCCCAGAAGCGGTAACGGAAGCCCGTGCGAGCGCGCCGCAGGCCA
>CADDYT010000202.1 GCA_902810755.1 Chloroflexota bacterium | reverse complement strand
GCGCGGCCCATACCGATCAAGGAAGACGCCACCAAATAGCGCGCCCGGAATATAGCCCAGACCCCATAGCTCAAGAATAAGCTGAATCTTAGAGACAGGGGTATGCAGCCACTGAGAAAGCGGCCCGATGTTTGGCCCCCACACGGCGTTGCTGAAGGCAAAAATGAACAGGATGAGGCTGGCGGCCAGCGTGATGCCGATAAGCTGCCGCTTGCAGGGATCAGTTCTGCCGGTATTTATCTGCCTTTCCTCTGTATGCTTTGAAGACGTTGAAGCCATGATGAGCCAGTATAAGATAGCTGCTTGTAGCAGGCTCTGAAAAACCATCCCGGACATGTCATCCTGAGCGCAGCGAAGGATCTCACGTGGGCCAGAGCGGTCGGGGGGTGGCCTCAGATCCTTCGCTGCGCTCAGGATGACATGTCCAACAGAGTTTGTAATGGCATGCAGGCCACGCGCCGAGGTGGCCCCTACTATATACGTCACGTTAGCATGCCGATGGTCGTATATAGTAGGGCCACCCCTTGCGGGTGGCCTGGGGGGTGGGTAGCTGGCTATTCGCCGGTCGGTCGCTTATCCACCACCCGCGTTGATTTGAGCGTTTTGTTGGGGTCGAAGATGTCGCTCATACTTACATATTCGATTACCGGGCGCATCTCCGCCGCCTCTGCAACCTTGACCGCGAGTTGCGCGCCAATACGCGCCTGTTCGTCCGGCGGCGCGGCCACGCGCACGATCAGCTTATCGGGCGAATAGGGATCATCTTCCTTCTCTTTCGTGAAAATGATCTGGTATTCCTCGATGCCCTCAACGGTGGCGATGGCCTCTTTAATGGCGTCCGGGTTAATAAGTGTTCCCTTCAACTTGATCAGTTCAGCCGTGCGTATCGTGTTGGTAACGATGCGCGGCCCCTGGCGACCGCAGTGCGGGCAGACCTCGTTGCTGATGGCGTTCAGGTCACCGACAACATAGCGCAGCAGGACGGTGCCGCGCCGGTCGAGGTGGGTGACGGTAAAGAGGCCGCGCTGGCCATCGGGCAACGGCTCGTGCGTCTGCTCATCGACGACCTCGAAGTAGAACTGGTCGGGGGCCGGATTGTGGCCGCCACCCAGCTCGGTGCATTCGCCGGTTGACCCCTGCATCTCGGTGAAGCCCAGCCCGTTGTTAATCATCAGATGTTGCGCGTCGGCCCCCAGGCGCAGCAGGCGGCGGCGCATATCTTCGCGCATGCCGTGCGGGCAGGGTTCGCCCAGCACAATGGCCAGTCGCACATGGGAGAAATCAGCCCCAAGCTCCTCGGCGCGCATGATGACGCGCCGCACATAGCTGACAATGCCGCTCAGCACGGTGCCGCGATGTTGCTCGACCATGCGCACGGCCTCATCCAGCCGCCGATGCACGTTGTAGGCCGGGTAGGGCGTGCCGGTCAGCGCGTTGACGACGGGCGCGCCGATGATGGTGGCGTAGTCGCGGGTGCGCAGGAAGCCGATATGCGGCACGGGCGTCAGCGGGAAAAGATTGATAATCATGTCCTGTTCGCTGATACCCACGATGTCGCAGAGCCGCCGCAACTGCTCCAGAATGGCGAAGTAATCGTGCGTCGTGTTGTAAAAAGGCGTCGGCATGCCTGCCGTCGTCCCCGTCGTGTAGCTGACATCCCACAGGATGCGCTCGTGCGGCGTCAATTCGGGCAGGGGATTGAGCCGGAACGCCATCGGGTTTTTCATATAGTCTGATTTGAAAGTGACGGGCAGTTTGTGCAGGTCATCCAGCGTCTGAAAATCTTCCGGCGCCAGGTGTCGGCGGGTGAACATCTCCTGATAGTAGGGATGCGCTTTGAAGCAGAGGGCAATCTGGCGGCGAAACCGCTCATCCTGAATGGCCCGAATCTCTTCCTTGCTGCGATACAACAGGTCAGCGGTTGGCGTTGTGGCTTCTTGCATGGTATTTTGCTCCCTCTAAATATCCTTGACCATCTTTCTTTTCAGTGTACGATATTGTTGCTTTGTATAAAAGGGCAGGGGTCCAGCCTCGAATTCCCAGGCTTCAAGCTGCATTAAAGTGGCAGCAAGGCCAGGGGAATGTGCATTTCCTCTGGTGTCAGCCCACCGTGATTGCCCAGGAAGTGCATGCGGAAACGCCCCTCCTCGTACCACCAGACCGATTCGTGTTTGGAGGGCAGGATGACCGCGTTGCCGAGGCGGCTCAGAAACTCCGGCGACGGCTCGTTCAGGCCGAAGAAGTGCTGCGCCAGCAGGTCTGCTGTGCGGTAAATCTCGGCTTTGCCCGCCAGCCGCTCTTGCAGGTAGGCGATGGCCGTGTCGAGATGCTCGTCTTCAATATAGAGAAACATGTCGCGGGCCGAGCCTGCCGGGACAAGAAACTGGCCCTTTTGATTGGTCTTCAGGTAGCGTTCGATCTCGCGCGCCTCCCGATTCAGATAAAACGTTTTCTGCGGACTGACGGCCATTTGCCCGTGATCGGCGGTCAGCATGAACAGGCTGCCTGGCAGATGGCCGGAAAGCGGCTGGTAAAACTCGCGCTCCATCGTGTTCAGGAAGCGTTCCACCGTCTGCTCAAACTGTTCTGAATGCGGGCCGTGCTGGTGGCCGGCGGAATCGATACGGTCAAAATACAGGAAGTAGTATTCCGGTCCCTGCGCATCCTTATGCAACAGTTCCGTCATCTGCGCCAGGGCCTCCGATAGCGTGCGAAACGGGTGAACGGACGCGCCACGAAAATAGACGTTGGAGGGCGTGGAAGGGGTGTAGCCCTCGTGCTGGAAGATATGCGAAGCCACGCCGGAACTTTTGAGGTCCTGATAAAAGGTGTGCCGGGGATAAAAGCCCTCGGCTGGCAAACCGGCTCGTTTGAGCGTCTCGCGCTCTTTATCGCCCGCGTAAGAAAAAAAGAGGGGGGTAATCATCTCATCGATCAGAGGCTCATAATAATGCCATTCGTAGACGCCGCTCTGCCCGACTTCCAGCCCCGTGTGAATGGTGGCGGTGTGCGCGGCGGTGGTCGAGGGGAACTGCGAGGTCAATTTGGAGACAACCCCCTCGTTCAGCAGGCGTTTGAGGAAGCTAGAGCGGGGCGCGTAATGCTCAAAAAAACGCCAGCCGAAGGCATCGACAAAAAACAGGATAACCCTGTTATAGCGTGTGGGCAGGTGGCCGAACACATCCACCGGCAGCGCACTCTGCCCCTCGCCGGTAAGCAGGTATTTGACGGTACGCGGAATATTTGCGAAGCAATACGAATCATACAGCGGTCGCACAAAGTCCTGTGAGAACTTCGCGCCATTCACCGCTTCCACCGACGCAGTATTAAGCATAGCCAGACCTGCTTCCTACCCATTTGCTATCAGATCAGACCCTTTACCTGCCCGATCAATCGTTGTGTTTTTTGCCCTTTTGCGAAAGTATATCACATATGATGTGACAGGTTGGGTAAAGCGGGTGCATTTGAGGGATGAGATGGGCCAGGGTGAAGCGGGTCATGGCAGGCTCATCTCATCGCTGGCATATTCCTTTTTCAAATTCGAAAAACTTCCCTGCGCGTTGTTGGCTGCCGGGGATTGCATAAAGAAGGCTTCCATTCACTCTCCTCGCTATCGTCGTCTTGCTTCATCGCCTGCTGTTACCTTCACAGAGCCGGATATGGCGTCGGTTTCATTATGCCAGGCTATCTACCCTCACCAGGCCTGTCGTGTCGGTGGGTGGCCTGCCTGAACTTTAGATTTTATCCCCTTGCCAATATTCCCTCTCACAACGTACACTTACTTTGTAACTTCAACCGTGTAGAGCTGTTTGTCTGAGCGCGGAGCGTGTCTTTGCTTGCAGAAAGGATCAGGCTATGGATTTTGAACTGCCCGAAGAGCATCAACTGGCCTATGAGAGCGCGCTGGCCTTTGCGCGCGAGGTGATTAAGCCGCATAATGCTGAGATAGAGCGCAGCGACGATTTTCCACGCTGGCTGTGGCAGCGTCTGGCCGGGCAGGGCTACACGGGTATCGCCATTCCAGAGGAGTATGGCGGCAGCGGCGGCGATTTCTTGATGGCGGCGCTGGTGGCGCGTGGCCTCAGCCGTGTCAACGGGGCCATCTCCATGTCGTTCGGCGCGCATTTGAACCTCTGCGCCCACAACATTTTGCGCAACGGCACCGGGGAGCAGAAGCGGAAATACCTGCCGAAGCTGGTCAGCACGGAAATGATCGGCGCGCTGGGCCTGACCGAGCCGAACGCCGGCTCGGACGCCATGGGCATTCGCACGACGGCGCGCAGGGTCGAGGGCGGCTATCTTATCAATGGGTCCAAAGTCTTCATCACCAACGGGCCAATCGCCGACCTGCTGGTTCTCTATACAAAGACGCGCCCGGAAGCCGGAAGCCGGGGCATCACCGCCTTTATCTTCGAGACGAATACGCCCGGCTATCACGTGGCGCGCAAATTGCAGAAGGTCGGCATGCATGGCTCACCCACCGGCGAACTGGTCTTCGAGGACGCCTTCGTTCCCGAAGAGAACGTGCTGGGCAGGGTTGACGAGGGCTATAAAGTGGTTATGAGCGGGCTGGATATCGAGCGCGCCTTCTTCGCCGTCAGCATGATCGCCGGTATCGAGGCGGCGCTGGAAGTTTCGCTCAAATATGCGAAGGAGCGCGAGCAATTCGGCCAGCCCATTGCCAACTTCCAGCTTATTCAGGCCAAGCTGGCCGATATGTACACCGATCTGGAAGCGGCACGCCATATGTCCCACCGCGCCCTCTGGCTGGCGCAGCAGGGCAAGCGCGTGAGCAAAGAGGCGGCGGCAGCCCTGCTCTTCACTGCCCGTGCGGCATCTCGCGCCGCCAACGAAGCCCTGCAAATTCATGGCGGCTGGGGCTACCTGACCGATTTCGAGGTCGAACGCATGTGGCGCGACGCCCGCCTCGGCGAAATCGGCGCAGGCACTAACGAAATTCGCCAGTTGCTCATCGCGCGCGAACTGCTGGGAATGAGATAACTTATGAACATAACTTCTCGTCCTTTTGCTGATCTGGATGATCTCTCCCGTCTCAAATCGCTCGTTGCCGCCTGTATGTCTGATGACATGCAGCACAGCTTCTGGCACGTGGGTGATCTGGTGTGGGGCATGTATCAGAATACCCTGTTCGACCCGCGACAGAATGTGCGTCTGTGGGAAAATGGGGCGGGCGAGCTTGTCGGCTTTGCATGGAGAGATAAGCATGGTACTTGCGTGCAGGTCGCGCCTGAGCATCGCCACGATAGCGAGCTTCTGGCCTGGATGGTGGCATGGGGAGAGATGCGCCAGCGTGGGGCGATGGCGCAGGAAGGCGCGGAGCCGGTATATACTGTAACCGCGTTTGAGGACGATTTCCCCCTGCTTGAGCTGCTCGCCCAACAGGGCTTCCGGCGCGACGAGTTTTATATGCTGCACATGCGCCGGGATCTCAGCCAGCCCATTGCCGAAGCGAAGTTGCCGGAGGGGTGGATTGTGCGCCCCGTCGGAGGGGAAGACGAGTTTGAGCAGCGCGTCGACATTCACCGCGAGGTCTGGCATCCCTCGAAGGTCACGCTTGAGGCATATCGACGCATGCGTGACATCGCGGGCTACACACCCGAATGTGACTTCGTAGCGGTCGCGCCCGATGGCACCTTTGCTTCCTACTGTATCTGCTGGCTTGATACGGTGAACAACATCGGAGAATTCGAGCCGGTAGGCACGCGCCCCGCCTTTCGCGGCAAAGGTATCGGCAAAGCTCTCATGCTGTATGCCCTGCGCCGCCTGCAAGCGCACGGCATGCAAACAGCTATCGTCTGTTGCGTCGGCAGCAACGAACCAGCGTGGCGGCTCTACGAATCGGTTGGTTTCCAGACGTATAACCGCTCGTTTGATTATAGCAAGCGATTGTGAACAGCAGCAACAGTATCGACGACTCGTAATTATGGCGGTAGCAGCATTACCGTCGTCTACGAGAGTTGCGGGTTTTACATGCATATTTTCAGGAAGGGTACAGAAGAGTATGACAGGCAAAGAGGAGCATCTGCTCGCGGAAATTGAGCGCATTAAGAAGGGCGGGGCGGAGAAGTATCATGAGCGCAATCGGCAGCAGAAGAAGTTGTTTGCGCGCGACCGGCTCAAGCTGCTGCTGGACGACGGCAAGATCGAGTTTGAGGACGGCATGTTTGCCGAGTGCCGGAACCCCGAATTGCCTGCCGATGGCGTCATTACCGGCGTGGGGCGCATTCATGGCCGACCGGTAGCGTTCAGCGCCTCCGACTCGACGGTCAAGGCGGGTTCGGCGGGGGAGAAATCGGTGCAGAAGAATCTGCGCATTCAGGAGATGGCGATGCAGATGCGCATTCCCATGTTCTACCTGATCGACTCTGCCGGGGCGCGCATCACCGACCAGATTCGGCTCTTTCCGGGGCGCAACCAGGGCGGGCGCACCTTCTACAACCAGATCAAGATGTCCGGCGTGGTGCCGCAAATCTCCATCCTCTTCGGCCCCTCACCGGCGGGCGCGGCCTACACCCCCGCCTTTGCCGATATCACCATCATGGTCGAAGGCAACTCCAGCGCCTACCTCGGCTCCCCGCGCATGGCCGAGATGGTGACGCGCGAGAAGGTGACGCTGGAAGAGATGGGCGGCGCGCGCATGCACTGCACCGTCTCCGGCCTCGGCGACTTCCTGGCTACAAGCGAGGAGGAGGCCATCTACCTGGCGCGAGAATATTTCCGCTACATGCCCCAGAACTATCTCGGCAGACCTGCCGATGCCGAACCCAGACCGCCTGCCAGCGACCGGCCCCTGAGCGAGATCGTGCCGGAGGTGCAGAGCAGGCCCTTCAACATGTACGATTTCCTTAACTCGCTCGTCGATGCCGATAGTTTCTTCGAGATCAAAAAGCTCTTCGCGCCCGAACTGATCACCGGCTTCGCGCGCCTTAACGGCAGGGTCGTCGGCATCGTCGCCAACCAGCCGCGCGTCAAGGGCGGCGTGCTGTTCACCGACTCCTCGGACAAGGGGACGCGCTTCGTCAACATCTGCAACGCCTTCAATATCCCTCTGCTCTTCCTGGCCGATGTCTCCGGCTTCATGATCGGCTCCGCCGTCGAGCGGGCCGGTATCATCCGGCACGGGGCCAAATTCATCGCTGCCGTCTCGCAGGCCGTCGTCCCCAAAATCTGCGTCGTCGTGCGCAAATGCTACGGCGCGGGCCTCTACGCCATGGCCGGCCCCGCCTTCGGCACCGACGCCGTCATCGCCCTGCCCACCGCGCAGATCGCCGTCATGGGGCCAGAAGCCGCCATCAACGCCGTCTACGCCAACCAGATCGCCGAGCTGCCTGAAGAGCAGCGCGAGCCGTTCCGCAAGATGATGGAGGCCCGCTACGCCGAAGACATTGACATCTTCCGCCTGGCCTCCGAACTCATTGTCGACACCATCACCCCCTTCGGGTCCCTGCGCGACGAGCTTATCGCCCGCTACAAGGTCTACCAGACCAAAGAAGCACGGTTCTCGGAGTGCCGGAATCCGATTTATCCAGTGTGATGGGACATCATGTCGGCAGTGAGCGTGACCAGGCCGATTCTTCGCGGTCGGACTGCCGGAAAGCGGAGTCGCTCCTCTGTTCTTAATTGGGTCACTTCGTCGACACGCTTTTTCTGACTTCTTATAGCACGCAGCAGAGTTATAGAAACATTACGGAGTCTGCGGCGGCCGCAGCGCCGCCGCAGAACAGTTGCAACAGCCGTTCCATTTGTGTATACTGAATAGCGAACCGACAGTGCTGGAATAGACGCTCATTCGTGTATGTTGTAAAGATATGGCCGTCCCCTTCTCCGCACAACTCAGCGCAAATCGGCACGGGGAAGAGCGCGAGCAGGGTGGGCAGCCACGAAATTCTGGCATAGCCAGTTTTAAGGAGGTGCAAGGTTTTTTTAGTTTTGTGGAGGGAAAGCATTGAGCAATGAACCGGAAACGCTTACCGGTGTCGTCCTCGGCGGTGCGCATGGCATCTATGATGTGTACACGGACGAGGGCATTTTGCGCAGCACGCTGCGCGGAAAGTTGAAAAAAGCCTTTGCCAGGGCGCAGGCGGCCAGCAGATCAACGGGCAGGCCGCGTCCTCACTACGAGAAAATTCCCACTCCCTCGCGCGCTTCCCGCACGCAGCGCGAGGAGCCTGAAGCCAGCGTTGTTCGCCTGACCGTTGGCGATCGCGTCAAGGTGCGTCGGCTGGATGAGAAAACCGGCCTGATCGAAGAAATCTTGCCGCGCCAGAGCGCCATTTCGCGCAAAGATGCCGGTTCGACCGAGAAGAAGACCATCGAGCAGACGATGCTTGCCAACCTTGACCAGGTGGTGCTGGTCTTTGCCGTCGCGCAGCCGGAGCCGCATTTTGGCATGCTGGATCGCTATCTCGCCATCTGCGAATCGGCTGAGATTCGCCCCATCATCTGCCTGAACAAGGTCGATTTGCCGCATGAACAGCGCGTGGAGGAGGCCGCCGCACTGTATAGCAGTCTGGGCTACCCCGTTCTCTGGACAAGCACGCAGACGGGGCAGGGCATCGATCAGTTGCGCGAACTGCTCAAAGATCACACGACGCTTTTTACCGGCCCGTCCGGCGTGGGCAAATCCTCGCTCATCAACGTCATCGAGCCGGGGATGGCCCTGCAAACCGGCTTTATCAGTGACGCGACGGGCAAGGGGCGACACACCACCACCGGCTCGCACCTCTACCCGCTCTCAGGAGGCGGCTGGCTGGCCGATTCCGCCGGGATTCGCGCCCTCGCCCTCTGGAACATCGAACCGGAAGAACTGGCCCGCTGCTTCGTCGAGTTCCGCCCCTACCTCGGCGAGTGTGAATACTCTGACTGCATGCATCTCGACGAAGAAGGCTGCGCCATCCGTCAGGCCGTCAACGATGGCCTCATCAACCCCCAACGCTATCGCAGCTATGTACGGATCGCGACCGGGGAGGAACGATGACAATGACAGTTACTCAAAGCATATTCTCCACACCTTCGGTAGTACCTACAACTCCAATAGCTCTCCCGTATTGTAATCTCCATTGTAGCGCATTGGAAACGGTGAGATAGCCCTGAAGGGGCGGTTCTTGCAAGATACGTTCGGCGAGAAGCTCCCGTCCGCCCTCGTCCAGCGGAAGATTTCATTCTTCCAGCGTCTTTATATCGACTTCTAGCTCAGGGAAATCAATACCGCTCGCAAAGCTACCGGCCATATACGAATATCGCTCATTGAGATACTTGTGAAAGGCCTGCTCTATATACGTTCCCACTGCTTTGCCATCCGTGACCCCATAGAGAAAAGCTATCGGTTCGCTATTCAAGACTTGAACAAAAGGTACACCTCAGCTTTAAGCTGATTCAAGGTTAGTTTCTCCATAACACAGTCCTCAATATATCTTTATTTGTTGGAAAATTCTTCCACCAGCCCGCTCACCAGTTCCTCATCCTGCTCATCCAGCACGGTGCGAGGATCGAGGAGGAGGGTGTCGTGGTGGAGGCGGGTGATGATGGG
>CADDYT010000201.1 GCA_902810755.1 Chloroflexota bacterium | reverse complement strand
GGCCTGCCGAATATCTTCTATTCGCTGGCCGACCCACGCATTAAGCCGTATATAGTAGGGCCACCCCTGGCGGCTGGCCTGTCGGCGCTGGTGACCTGCTCGCGCCGATAAGCTGGGTCGCGCTGATGGCCTGCTCGGGATCAGAATTATCTGCGTATTTGCCCTATCCCTCACCCATCTCGCTACTATATGGTGGTTGGAGTTGCGGGGGCATTTGATATGACCCCCCTGGCTCCGGGAGAAGATTGATCGTTTCGTCGCCGGGGACGTTTGCGCCGGGGAAGCCCGCGCCAGCCAGCACTTCGGGCGAGTAGCCTTGCTCGTCCTGCAGGGGCTGGTTGAAGAGAGCCTCGAAGGCCGGGCCTTCCAGCGTCTCCTCTTTGATAAGCCGTTCGCTGATCATAATCAGCCGCGTCTTGTTCTGGAGCAGGATGTTGTAGGCTTTGTCGAAGGCTTCCTGGATGATGCGCCGTATCTCCTCGTCTATCTCGCGGGCAGTCTGCTCGCTGTAGTTGCGCTGCTCGCCGAAGTCGCGACCCAGGAAGACCAGTTCGTCCTTGTGGCCCAGCGCCATTGGCCCGATGCGACTGCTCATGCCGTACTCCGTCACCATCGAACGGGCAACCTTTGTGACGCGCTCGATATCGTTTGACGCGCCGGTTGTGACCTCACCGAAGATGATCAATTCGGCCACGTGGCCGCCGAGGGCGTAGGCCAGCATATCCTCGAATTGCGGCTTGCTCCACAGGTAGCGATCCTCGGTGGGCAGCAGCATGGTGAATCCGCCTGCCTGACCGCGCGCCACAATCGAGACCTTATGCACCGGGTCGGTGTTGGGCAGCATGCGCGCCACCAGAGCGTGTCCCACCTCGTGATAGGCCGTAATCGCCTTCTCGCGCTCGCTGATGATGCGGCTCTTGCGGGCAGGCCCGGCCACCACGCGATCAATTGCCTCTTCCAGTTCGCTCATGCCGATCTTGCGCTTATTGCGCCGCGCTGCCAGGATAGCGGCCTCGTTAAGCAGGTTGGCGAGGTCAGCGCCGGAGAAGCCGGGGGTCTGCTTTGCCAGCGTTTCCAGCGAGACGCTGGCCTCCAGCGGCTTGCCCTTCGCGTGTACCTGCAAGATAGAGATGCGCCCGCGAATATCGGGCCGGTCAAGCACCACCTGGCGGTCGAAGCGACCGGGGCGCAGCAGCGCGGGGTCAAGCACATCTGGCCGGTTGGTGGCGGCAATGACAATGACGTTGGTGTTGGTATCGAAGCCGTCCATCTCGACGAGAATCTGGTTCAGCGTCTGCTCGCGTTCATCATGCGAGCCGCCCAGACCTGCGCCACGCTGGCGACCAACAGCATCGATCTCATCGACAAAGACGATGCAGGGGCTGTTGCGCTTGGCCTGATCGAACAGGTCGCGCACGCGGCTGGCGCCCACGCCCACGAACATCTCAACGAACTCGGAGCCACTGATGCTGAAGAACGGCACGCCTGCCTCGCCTGCCACCGCACGCGAGATCAGCGTCTTGCCGGTTCCGGGCGGCCCGACCAGCAGCAGGCCTTTGGGAATGCGCGCGCCGAGGGCCACGAACTTCTCCGGGTATTTCAGAAACTCCACGATTTCCTGTAGCTCCTGTTTTGCCTCCTCCACTCCGGCCACGTCGGCGAAAGTCACCGACGGCTTGTTGCCCATGAACATGCGGGCGCGGCTCTTGCCGAAGGAGAGCGCCTGATTATTGCTTCCCTGCGCCTGTCGCATCATGAAGATCAGCAGGCCGCCGATCAAGATGAAGGGAATTAGCCCGCCCAGGATATTGAGCCATGCGCCCAATGCGCTGGGGGCGTCATATTGCAGCGAGAGATTCGGGTTATCGGTATAGTTAATGCCGTTATCTCTCAGCACCTGCGTCACGTTGAACGAATCGTTGACCGTCGCCGATTCTTTTGTCCCACTGGCGCGTGTCAGCGTCAGCAGGTCGGTGCCGACTTCCAGTGTATCTCTATGGCCGCTCTGCACATCAGTCTTGAGGTGGCTCAACAGCGTCGATACATTGACCTGCGTGGTATCGGATGTTGGCCGAAAGACGAAGACGACAATCAGAGCAAGGGCCAGGGCAATCAGGAGCCAGAAAAAACTCGTTCTAATCCATTTCCCGCTCGACATCGGGGCTCCTCTCTACTACGACGGCGGGTACATTCTGGGATGAATAGAAATGAACATACTACCGCCTGGCATTCGCCTTTTCTATCGTCGCTTATTATAGCATACTCTCCATCAATCTCATAATCTTTTTTCCTGCTCAATAGCGGCCATGACCCGCTCGACCAGCTTCTCCGGCTCGCTCTCGAATATGACAACCGAGTCGGATTTCTTGCGCAGGCGCGGAAACCAGTCGGGTAGCTGGTCGGCGAGACCGCCTGTGCCGGTGAGGACGCCGATGGGCTTGCCCTCGTAGATCAGATTGGTAAATTCGTTGAGCGTTCCCCAGCTGCCGGAGATGATGATGCCCGCGTCACTGTTGATAGTGGAGATGACGTTGCGATACTTCAAACGTTCCGACCAGTCCAGCGCCGCCGATGCAGGCTGTTTGATAAACAGCTCGTGATAGTTCTCTGGCACGTAGATCAGCCGCGTATAGATACCGATATCATCGTCAGGGTAGGCGCGGCGGTGTTCTTCAGCGTTTACTGCTGGCGTGAACCCCCATACCTGGCTGCCGTGTTCTGCCGCCTCGTGCGCAACGACGTAGGGCATGCCGCTGCAGCCGCCGGTAATGACGATGCAGCCATGCTGTGACAGCGCCCTGCCCAGCGCCTTGCCGAGTCGTTCCGCTTCTGGCCCCTCGCTCATGCTTGAACCATACACACCAATTTTATCGCTCATCGTATGCTTGCTCCTCGCATTACAGTGGGCGCGCCAGCACGAGGCCCAGCACAGCAGCCGCGCCAGCCGCGTAGAGCGGGGCGGCGCAAGCCTCGATGGTCGCGCCTGTTGTACAGACATCATCGATGATGAGGATGCGTCGCCCCCGTAGCGCGCCTGTCGCGAAAGCGGGCGTACAGGTGAAGGCGCCAGCCATGTTCTGGAAACGCTGGCTGGCCGAAAGCCCGACCTGCGCGGGCGTGGCCCGCAGGCGCTGCACAATATCGTTAGAGAGCGGAACGCCCACCAGCGAGGCGCAGACCTCGGCCAGCAGTTGCGCGTGGTTGTAGCCGCGCTGCCGCAGCCGTTCCGGGTGCAGGGGAACGGCGATGATGGTATCGGCCTGAAAGCCGTTACGTATGTACGCCTGAGCCAGCAAGCGGCCCAGCGGCTCTGCCAGCCGCGTGTTTCCATTATACTTCAGCGCGTGGATGTATGCACGTAGCGGCTCCTCGAATATGCCCACCGCCCGCAACCCGTGCAGACGCGGCGCGTGGTAGCGGCATGACTGACACAACCCGCTTACCGCCGACGGCGACCCACAGTGCTGACACAAAGGCGGCTGCAAGAGCCGAATAGCCCTCACACAATCCGCGCACAGCACGTGGCCGCTCCTGCGACAACCCGCACAGCGCGGCGGAAACAGCAGGTCCAGCCATTGCTGCGTGATGCGCTGCGATTTCTGCAAGAGCAGGATAGCGTTCACTTATCCCTCCAGCAAGTACAGGATGACATATGCAAACTTGTTTGCGTATTATACTCCAGCTTCTTTGTCCGGTATTCCCGGTCAGCAGGGAAACGGAAAGCTTGCCAGTACCCGGAACTTCGCCTGGTCATAATTCCCATAACATGTATTGCAAATGCTCTCCGCAGTCGTAGATAACGGTTATATTTCTCTACCAACATGGTACCTCTTCATAACGGCTTGCGCAAGCAGTGAACATCTTCTTCGCCGCTGCTTCTCCACCTCGGAGTGTGATATACTGAAAGGGAGCAATAATTCTTTCTTTCAGGAGATGAACAAAGATGGACGAGACGCCGTTGAATGGAAATACACAGTCTTCTCAGGGATCACCCTCACAGGCGCAGCGCGCTCTTGAGGACAATGCGCGCGTGCTGGATTTGAAGGTGCAGGAGACGCCGGCCACCGAAGAGGGGGTCAGCGTGACGCTGGAGACACCGAAACAGGAGACCAGGCAGGCGTATGGCACGGCCAAAACTGAGAATCTGCGCGATTCGGGCCTCTGGCGCATCCTGCTCCCCGCGTTTGTCGTTCTCTGCTGCCTCGCGCTGCTGGCGATCCCGCTGATTATCCTGACCCCGCTTTTCATCAACTCGCTCAGCAGCGGTGCCCCCGCGAACAGGGCAGGCATTACCTGGGTCTGGATCGTCATGATTCTCGTTGTCCTGGCCATTGCCATCACCGTCATTCGCGGCCTGGTCAAGATTTTTATGACCTCGGCAGGCAACTATAGCAGGTAAACCCGATATGTCATGCTGAGTGCAGCGAAGCATCTGAGGCAACGGGTTGATCTATGTGGTCGCCTCAGATGCTTCGCTGCACTCAGCATGACACGTTTACGATGCTTTTTATAGCTTTGCCCCTTCCAGCGCCAGCAACCATTCTTTCATCGGTAGGCCGCCGCCGTAGCCCGTCAGGGAGCCGTTACTGCCAATGACGCGGTGGCAGGGGACGATGATGCCGACAGGGTTGGCCCCGTTGGCCGCGCCGACGGCCCGCACGGCGAGCGGGCGACCGATGGCCTGCGCAATCTGTGCGTAGGAGCGCGTCTCTCCATAGGGGATGCGGCAGAGCGCCTGCCAGACTTCAAGCTGGAAGGGAGTACCATACAGGTCGAGCGGGCAAGAGAAATTGAGACGCTCCCCCGCGAAATATCTCCGCAACTCGTCCATGCCCTGTCGCAGCGGCTCAACCTGCTCGCCCTCTGCCACCCGCTCAATTGTCATCCAGCGCGCTGCCCAATCCAATCCCTCATTGATGGTATATCCAGGCATGCCCGTCCAGCACACGCCCTGTTCTGTCGCCATCAAGAGGATGGTTCCCACCGGGCCTGTCGTGCTGCTCCAGTAGAGCGTCTGTGCCTTCGCCTTTGTCTTGCGTGTTTGAGCAATAGTTACCATGCTTCAACTTCCTGTTTGTACAACTGTTCTTCCCTGCCAGGTGGAGTGTAGCATACGGTGCTATTGCTGGCAAGGCCTGTTATGGTAAAATAGACCCATTGCATCAAACTGACTCGTAATCAGGAAAACCAGGATGCAGGGAATCTTTCTCGTGATTGCTTCGCGGGTCGGGAGTCCAGTATGGAATTTGCGCGTAGAACAAGAGGGCCTGAAGAGAAGCGTGTGCAGCCCCTGCCCTACTATGGCGACCCCTGGCTGCTCTGGGGGCCGTATCTGAGCGAGCGTTCGTGGGGGACAGTGCGCGAGGATTATAGCGCCTATGGCTCGGCCTGGGAGTATTTCCCCCACGATATGGCGCGCTCCCGCGCCTATCGCTGGACGGAAGATGGCCTGGCGGGCATCAGCGACGATAAAGGCTATCTTTGCTTTGCCCTCGCGCTCTGGAACGGTCAGGACCCCATTCTCAAAGAGCGATTGTTCGGCCTGACGGGTCTGGAAGGCAATCATGGCGAAGATGTCAAAGAAATTTACTATTATCTTGATAGCACTCCCACCCACAGCTATATGCGCATGCTCTACCGCTATCCGCAGGCCGCTTTTCCCTATACATTGCTCGTGCAGGAGAACGCCCGGCGCGGCAGGCAGGCCCCCGAATTTGAGCTGCTCGATACCGGCATTTTTGCCGACAATCGTTACTTCGATGTCTTTGTGGAGTATGCCAAAGCTGATCCCACCGATATCCTGATTCGCTTCAACATCGTGAATCGCGGGCAAGAGGCGGCTTCCCTGTATATCTTGCCCACGCTCTGGTTTCGCAATACCTGGTGCTGGGGGCGTGATAGCAGAAAACCGCTTTTGAAAGAGCATATTTCCCCCGTTGTTCAACCTCCTGCCGACCTGCTCTCTATCGAAGCCAGACATCACCTGCTGGGAGATTATCTTCTATCCTGCGAGGCCGCCGATACCTTGCTGTTCACCGAGAACGAGACGAATATGCAGCGGCTTTTTCACGTGCCGAATGCCTCGCCCTATGTGAAGGATGCCTTCCATGATTATCTGATTGCAGGCAGGCCGGAAGCGGTGAATCCCGCGCGTGTGGGGACAAAGGCCGCCGCCCTCTACAGGCGCACTCTCGCGGCAGGTGCCACGCTCGCCCTGCGCCTGCGCCTGACCCGACTGCCCGATGATAGCAGGGATGACATGGGGAAGAAGGATGAGGGTCAGCAGGCTTCACAGGTATATCCAGCCCTTATCGAACCATTTGCGGACTTTGCTGCCGTTTTTGAACGGCGCAGGCAGGAGGCTGACGACTATTATACTGCCTTACAGCCTGCTGCATTGGATGAGGATACGCGCCGCGTGCAGCGACAGGCCCTGGCGGGGATGCTGTGGAACAAACAGTTCTATCATTTCATCGTAGAACAGTGGTTGCAGGGCGACCCGGCCCAGCCGACGCCGCCTGCTGAACGCTGGCATGGACGCAACAGGCAGTGGCGGCATCTGCACAACGAACGGGTGATGTCGATGCCGGACAAATGGGAATATCCCTGGTATGCCTCGTGGGATTTAGCCTTTCACTGCGTTCCCTTCGCTTTGATTGACAGCACGTTTGCCAGAAGCCAGCTTGATTTGCTCCTGCGCGAGTGGTATATGCATCCCAACGGGCAACTTCCAGCCTTTGAATGGGCATTCGATGATGTCAACCCACCGGTGATCGCCTGGGCCGCGCTGCAGGTCTACAACATCGACCGCCAGCAGAGCGGCTGTGCCGATCGGGCCTTCCTGGAGCGGGTTTTCCACAAATTGCTGCTCAACTTCACCTGGTGGGTCAATCGCAAGGATTCGGAGGGCAAGAACATCTTTCAGGGTGGTTTTCTGGGTCTGGACAATATCGGCATCTTTGATCGCAGCGCGCCGCTGCCCACCGGCGGGCAACTGGAGCAGAGCGACAGCACCAGCTGGATGGGCATGTTCTGCCTGAATATGATGAGCATTGCCCTTGAACTCGCGCGTGCCAACTCCGTCTATGAGGATATTGCTCTCAAATTCTTTGAACACTTCCTCTCAATTGCCGCCGCCATGAACAATATTGGCGGGGAGGGCATTTCCCTGTGGGATGATGAAGATGCCTTCTTCTATGATGTCATCAGCCGCCCGGATGGTTCACGCATGCCCCTCAAAATTCGCTCGCTGGTCGGCCTGATTCCGCTGTGCGCGGTGGAAGTTCTGGAACCGGAGCTGCTGGAAGCCCTGCCGCGCTTCAACTACCACCTGACATGGTATCTGACCAACCGACCAGACCTGACGCGGCTGGTCTCCCACTGGCAGCAGCCCGGCTCCGGTCAGCGTCGCCTGCTGGCGCTGGTACGCGGCCATCGCATGAAACAACTGCTGCGCCGCATGCTCGCGCCTGACGAATTTCTCGCCGATTACGGCATTCGCTCTCTTAGCAAGTACCATGCCCATCATCCCTACACGCTCAACGTTGATGGCGTGACGCATACCATCGCTTACGAACCGGCGGAGTCGCAAACCGGCCTCTTCGGCGGCAACTCCAACTGGCGCGGCCCCATCTGGTTCCCCATCAACTACCTGCTTATCGAGGCTCTGCAAACATTCCACCGCTACTACGGAGACGAGTTCACCGTCGAATGTCCCACCGGCTCCGGTCGCTATCTGACCTTGCAGCAGGTCGCCGGTGAACTCTCTCGCCGCTTAATTCGCCTCTTCCTGCGCGACGAAACAGGTCGGCGTCCGTACAACGGCTCGCTCCATCCCTTTCAGAGCGATCCCCACTGGCGCGACTACCTGCTCTTCCACGAATACTTCGATGGCGATACTGGCACCGGTCTGGGCGCCAGTCACCAGACTGGCTGGACCGGCCTTGTGGCAATGCTCATCCAGCAGCAGGGAAAGCTGCGAGCTGAATAGCCTGGCTTCTCAAGATCAGGCATGGGGGATGCTGCGGGACGGAGGCCTGATCCTCTGCCCGCTCGTCGATTCGCTGTCCCGCTATGACACCCCTACGCATTCTGATAAAATTGCTTATTGAAGTTTGCCGATACATAGAGTATATTACCCGCAACAGGCAGAGATAGAATCTACTGTATCACAGTTCCGTAGATTTCTTATTGCATGCCAGTGATACGACGCGGAGGATAGTCTATGAAGGATGAGCCTGAAGTCCAGGATGCCTCATTTGAGGCTAATTTGCGTCTGCCCTGGTGGAAGCGGCCTGTCACCTGGTTGCTCAGTGGGCTGGCTGTGTTTCTCCTGCTTATTTCATCCAGTTACTATTTCCTCAATTCGCTCAACGCCTCCACCAGTGCTGGCGTTATCACGGCTGTCGATTACGTGCAATCTCTCGCTTTCAGCCCTGATGGCCGTCTGCTTGTCGCGGCTGTAGACCATGATAATACTGATGGCGCGTTCGCTGGCTCCAGCGTTATACTCTGGAATGTGGCGACCGGCAAAAAATTGCGCACGCTCTCCGGGCAGGAAAACATTAATGCCGTCGCCTTTAGCCCGGATGGAGACTGGGTAGCGATCTGCTCGGAAGATGAGAATATCCTGCTCTGGAATGTAGTGAGCGGAAATACGTTGCCCGATAGATTTGCCAACAGCAGCGCCGTCTTCTCACTCGCTTTCAGCCCGGATGGGCAGTTGCTGGCGAGCGGAGATGATGACGGTATGGTCAGGTTGTGGGATACGAACAGCGGCAAACTGCTCCAAACGTTTCCTGCGTCTTCCTCGGCCAGCGGCGGCACGACGGTCGCTTTTAGCTCCGATGGTCGGTTGCTGGTGGCCGGTTCTACAACGGTTCAAGTGTGGAATGTCGCCAGTGGACAGAGGGTTTTCCCGTTTCCCCATAGCAGCAATCTCGCTGCCGTCAACGCCCTCTCATTCAGTCCGCGTGGAGACTTGCTGGCCCTCAGTTCGGAGACGCTGGTCTCTGATAGCATACAGCAGGTCACCTTATGGAACTTAAGCGGCAAAGGGGCAACAAAACTGCGTATTCTCGCCACCCAAAGCGCATTGATCTATTCGCTCAGCATCAGCCCGGATGGTCGCATACTGGCCGCCGCCGCCGACCCTGGCGTCATCGAACGCTGGGACCTGACTACCGGCAAAAAGCTGCCCGATATCCAGGGCGCCGACGAACTTGTTGTTGCTTTCGACCCCACCGGCAATCTCCTGGCTTCCGGCGGCGGCGATTATAGCTCCAACCCCAACATCGACTCTGCCCCTGCTCCCGATGCCTACGTTGAACTCTGGGATGCCATCAGCGGCAAGCAGGTGCGTATCTTGACTTGATGTGTGTCACTATTTCCTGGTCTCACCCTTTGCCTCTCCATAGAACAAAACCCCGACCACATGGATATCGGGTTTTTGCCTGTGGCACGGTTAGACAACAGGGATGTTGTGATAGATAGCATCAACAGGAATCTCGACATCCAGGCAACTGAGAGGGATCACTCCTCCGATATAGTAGGGCCAGTGGGGTCTCCGTCCTTTGCGGGGAAGAATGCAGACTCATATGACACA
>CADDYT010000200.1 GCA_902810755.1 Chloroflexota bacterium | reverse complement strand
GTGGCCCTACTATATACGACGGCTCCCCAGACTTCAGGGCCACCCCTGGTCTGGTTGTACCCTCCATCTCCGCTAGGCGCTCGCCGGTTCGCCGACGGCGGCTGTTGCCGCTTTGAGGGCCTGGTCAAGGTCGTCGATCAGGTCATCGACGGTCTCAAGGCCGATGGAGAGGCGGATGAAATCGGGCGTGACGCCGGTTTCGTACTGCTCGTCGGGCGTGAGCTGCGAATGGGTAGTGCTGGCCGGGTGGATGATCAGCGATCTGGCGTCGCCTACGTTGGCGAGGTGGGAGAAGAGTTCCACGTTGCGGATCAACTGCTTGCCCGCCTCCAGGCCGCCCTTGATGCCGAAGCCCAGGATTGCACCGTAGCCGTGCGTGTGATACTTCGCCGCCAGTTTGTGCTGCGGATGACTCTTCAGGCCGGGATAGCTGACCCAGTTCACGGCTGGATGGCCTTCCAGAAACTCGGCGATACGCAGCGCGTTCTGGCTGTGCCGTTCCATGCGCAGGGGCAGCGTCTCCAGACCTTGCAGGAACAGGAAGGAGTTGAACGGAGAAATGGCAGGACCCAGATCGCGCAACAACTGCACGCGGGCTTTGATGATATAGGCTATCGGGCCAAGCGCCTCAACGTAGCGCAGGCCGTGATACGATGGGTCAGGTTCGACAAACTCCGGGAAACGCCCGCTCGTCCAGTCAAACTTGCCGCCATCGACGATGACGCCGCCAATAGAGGTGCCGTGACCGCCGATGAACTTGGTGGCCGAATGCACCACGATGTCCGCGCCATGCTTCAATGGCTGCACCAGGTAGGGCGTCGGCAACGTGTTATCGATAATCAGCGGCAGGCCATTCTCGTGGGCGATAGCGGCCACCGCGCTGATATCCAGCGTGTCCAGGCGCGGATTGCCCACCGTCTCGGCATAGATGGCCTTCGTGCGATCATTGATGGCGGCGCGGAAATTCTCCGGCTCGCGTCCATCGACGAAGCGCACGGTAATGCCCATCTTCGGCAGCGTGTAATGGAACAGGTTGTAGGTGCCGCCATACAGGCTGGCTGAGGTCACAATCTCATCGCCCGCCCCGGCAATATTCAGAATCGCCAGCGTCTCCGCCGCCTGCCCGGACGCGGTAGCCAGCGCGCCCACGCCGCCTTCGAGGGCCGCGATGCGCCGCTCAAAGGCATCCTGCGTGGGGTTCATAATGCGCGTATAGATGTTGCCAAACTGCTTCAGCGCAAAGAGATTCGCCGCGTGTTCCGGGCTATCGAAGACAAATGAGCTTGTCTGGTAAATCGGAACCGCACGCGCGCCGGTCGCGCTATCTGCCGTCTCCTGCCCGGCATGCAAAGACAGTGTTTCAAATCCATAACTCTTGTTGTTGTTTAGCGCCATGAGGTCAGTTTCTCCTTCCGGGTGAAATGCATAATTCCACCTCTAAACATATGAACAATTCAATAAAGCCCCTTAAAAATTCAGGGCGGCGGCCATCTGCTCCCATTCCTTGAGGAAGGCGTCGTGACCGTGTGGTGAATCCAGTTCAACGTAGGTCGCGTCACCACCCAGCGACCTGACCTGTTCGGCCAGCCAGCGCACGCGCGCGGCAGGGAAGAGGAAATCCGAACGAATGCCGACGAAGAGGGCCTTGCTGCGTATACGGCTCAGCGCCGCTTCCAGCGATGGGAAGCCTTCGCTCACATCGTAGAGATCCATCGCCCGACTGATATACAGGTAGCTGTTGGCGTCAAAGCGCCGCACCAGCAATTCTCCCTGATAGTAGAGGTAGTTTTCTACATCGAAACGCTCCCCAAGATCAGGTACGTTACCGGGTGACGGAGCCCGGGTAAAACGCTCCGGGTTGCGATTGCGCGTGAAGCGCAGTTCCATCGACTCTTCGCTCTGATAGGTAATCATCGCCAGCATGCGCGCAATCGCCAGCCCCGCGCGCGGCCCCTCACCGGGGGCGTAATCGCCGCCCTGCCAGCGCGGATCGGCCATAATGGCCTGGCGCTGCACTTCGCTGAAGGCAATACCCTGAGCTGTCAGCGCCGCCGTCGCCGCCACCACCGCCGCCTTGCGCACCATGTCGGGATAGCGCACAGCCCATTCCAGCGCCTGCTGCCCGCCGATGGAGCCACCGGCTACCATCGCCAGCGAGCGCACGCCCAGATGGTCGAGCAGCACGCGTTGCGCGTCCACCATATCGCGAATGGTAATCAGCGGAAAACGCATGCCATACGGTCGGCCCGTCGCCGGGTCGAACGATGATGGCCCCGTGCTACCATAACAACCACCCAGAATATTCGAGCAGATGACAAAATAGCGCGACGTATCGAAGGGCCGACCGGGGCCGATGAGAGGATTCCACCATGCAGCCTTCGGGTCATCGGGCCGCTCCACATCATGAGCGTGGGCGCTGCCGGTGAGGGCGTGGGTAATCAGGATGGCGTTGTCTCCCTCCGCGTTGAGCGCCCCCCACGTCTCATAGGCCAGCGTGATGGGGCCGAAGTCGCCGCCGCGCTGCAATGGCAGCCGCTCAAATGTGTACGTCTGCATGCCGACAGGGACTGCTCTGCCAGTTGCCGGTCGCGCTCCCCGCGTCGGCCCACCCTGCTCTGTTCGCTCAATACTGGTCGCCATTGCATCCTCCTTTCTCTGATTGACTGACTGACGAAAAAATGAGCGCAAAAAAACCCTCTCCCTGGCAGGGGCGAGGGTTCACAGGTTTCGCGGTACCACCCTGATTTGTCGCTGCCTCACGACAGCGACCTTATGGAGTGTTACAGTTTCGATAACCGCGGCGCGCAGGCCACCCGCCCGCCACAGGCCACCCGCCCACCACAGGCCACCCGCAAGCCACGTCATTCGCGCTATCCAGTATAGTAGGGCCACCCGGTGGTCTGCGGCCCGGCGGGTGGCCTGCGGCCCGGCGCCTGGTCTGCGGCTCGGTGCGGCTCGTACCCTGCGGCGCGGCGAGGGTACGGCAGTATACTATTGCAACACTCCGGCCTGTAACGCGGCCAACGGCACAGCCTACTTGCTTGCCCATTGAGGGTATGAGCGTTCAGCCTGCTACTCCGAGGTCATATTCAACGCGGGTACGGCACCGGCTTCTCATCGGCCCCGGCTCGCTGTAGCCGCCCCTCTCGTTTACTCGTCCTCTTCACAGTAGTTATTTACTTGACTGCTAAAGTACACAATGCGCAGGCCACAAAAAAACCCCTGCCTTTCAGGGGTTACGGCAACGCTGCGCATTTCCCCTCATCTTGCGGAACGCAAAGCAACGTGTTCCGCCGGAATTGGCACCCTTCCCGCGACGCTGCGGATGGGTTGCCGGGCTTCATCGGGCCGTTTCCCTCCACCTCTCTGGATGAGAGCAGAAATTTGATTTCCTGCACCTGTTCGGTTGTCTATGTACACCACTTTCGATTTGTTAGTAACAAGTATACCCGCCAACCTGCGGCAATGTCAAGGGCAATTCTGTACATTTCACCTATCTTCTCCTGTGGAGACATTATACCACGCCAGACCTTCATAATTTCCCCCTTTCTCCCATGAGAAACGTCTCATCTTTTACAGCACAGTTCACATACATGGAGCGAGGGGAGGGACGACCCTGGTGGTCGCCCTGGAGGAATCTTTAGAAGGAGAGAAGGCTATGCAAACATTTCTGCCCTATGCCTCGTTCGAGAAGGTTGCGCAAACGCTGGATAATAGACGGCTGGGGAAACAGCGGGTAGAGGGGCTGCAGATTCTTCATGTGCTGGCTAAACCGCCTGATTACCGGGGCGGCTGGTTCAATCACCCGGCGGTCAAGATGTGGCGCGGCTATGAAAATGCGCTCAAAGAGTACGTCAACAGCATGATCACTGAGTGGAAGAGGCGCGGCTACCGGAATAGCATACCATACTATGATCTTGAGGGCATACAGATCACCTATCCCTGGTGGCTGGGAGACCCGCGCCTGCACCGCTCCCATCAGTCCAACCTGCTGCGCAAAGAGCCTGCATATTATCGCCAGTTCGGCTGGGACGTGCCAGAAGACCTGCCATACTTCTGGCCCGTTCCCTGAAACTACGACGAAGCGGGCAGCCTCGCGACCACCCGCTTTTCTGCATCACTCTAGCGCAATGACATTAGAACGTGCGCTGCTGGTAAGGCTGGTAGCCGTAGTAGGGCTGGCCGAACATGACGCGGCGGCGCGTCTGACCGAACAGCAGGTAGAGCAGGGGGCCAATGAACGGCGTTGACCAGATGACCAGCAACCAGAGGACAGTTCCTACGGGTGTATGTTCATCCTCAAACACCATCACCGTTTCGATAATATGCCCCACCACCGGCACAAACACGATCACCAGAAACAGCAGCGAATTCATCACGCAACCGCGATTACCTGACATCTATTTTTCCCTTTCACTTTTCATCATCAGTTTTGCTCTCTCCAGATCCCCGCATCCACATCCACCATGTAGTACGTGCCAGGGACGTATCGCGTTGCAGTGTGTTTCAGCATGATCCGGCATCATTGCCCGTAAGCCATACTGGCGTAGCCGCCGCTCGCGCCGTTCAGATTGAAGAACATGCTCTGCTCCACCACAATCGGCTGCGTTGAGTAGATTGCCATGCCCACCGGCGTGCCGGTTCCCGCCTCGTTTGCCAGATTGAGCGTCATGAGCGTGTTCGCCGCCAGCGTGTAGGTCTTGACGATGGGTGCGCCGCCGGTCGGGTAGTAGACGACCTGTATCTGCGCTGTGCCGCTGGCGAAGTTTGCCAGCGCCAGCGATTCCACATGTCCGGCGCTGCTATCTCCCTGCGCCACATACCAGGCGCTATGCGGTGCGGTACTGCCCGTCACGGTCGTGCTGCCCGTCACCGTGCCAATGCCGCCAGGTTGCGTCGTGAAGAACGATTCGCGCGCCGCTACGATTGGGGCGGATGCAGTAACCATTATCGCGTGCAGCGCCGACCTGACCACGCCATTCACGCTGACATCCAGGCGTCCCTGCGCGGGTATGCTTACGTTCTGCGTGACGACCTGCCCGTTCGCCAGCAGGTAGCGCACCTGCGCGCTGACGGGATGCGCGTTGAGGCCTGTCAGGATCAGATGCTCATTGAAGCCTGCGGTGGTATTGCCCGCGCCAAAGTACCACGTCTGCTGTGGGGCTGACACGCCTGCGAGAACACTGCCGCCGCGCTGAGAACCGCTCGCCAGGTACATCGGCTCCTCAACCGCTACGGGCGCGCTGGCGGAAATTGCCAGCCCGAACTGCTGGTTGGGAAAGACTGTATTGAGGACAATCGTCGCACGCGAACGTGCCGCGATGGTGTAGGTACCGGCGTTATTTCTCGGTCTCAGGCCAGCCGCGCTCCCGGTCAGGCCAGTCATGGTGAGCGTGACGGACTGCGCAGACGGGTTCAGCACGGAGAGCAGGGTATTCCAGCCCGGCGTGGTGTGGCCGTCGGCAAAGTACCAGTTGCTGGCAAGCGAGACGATGCCGGGGCTGTCCGTGGCGGCCACAAACGCGCCCTTGTGCGTGTACATGGTGCGCTCCGCGGCAAAAGGCTGATTCCCCTGCACCATCATCCCTACTGCCTTATTCGCGCCCACCTCGTGATTGATATTCAGCACGTTCTCTCCCTGCGCCGCCACCGTATACGTGCGCGTCAGCGGCGCGCCGCCCTGGAAGAGATACGTAATGGTAACGGTGAGAGGGGTCACCGACGGATTGGTCAGGGACAGGTACTCGGTAGTTCCCGTCCCCGTGTAGCCCTCAGCAAAGTAGTATGTCGCGGGCAGGCCGGGCGTAATCGTCATGTTGAGCGTGAGCGATGGCGCGCCCTGCGAGGAGAACCAGACTCCCTGCTGCTGGAAGTCATAGACCAGCCGGTACGTTCCGGCCAGCGCGGGCGTGTGCAGGGTCAGCGAAACGGTTGTGCTGCCTCCCGGCGCAACATCGGCGGCCAGCGTTCCTGTGCTGGACGGCCCCGCGATTGATGGGGCGACGGGCTGGCCTGCGTTGTTCAGCCAGTAATAGCCCGCCGTCACCCGCTCGCTGCCCGTTGCCGCCCATGTTTGTGCGCCCGTGTTCTTCGCGCTCACCTGCACCTGCACGGTTGCGCCCGGCGGCAAGTTCGTCGGCAGGCCGCTCGTGGCAATAGAGGCGGCGTAAGCGGCGATCTCAACGCTGTCGTTGTGCGGCTTTGCCCCCTGCTGAGAGAAAACCGTCTGCCCCTGCACCATATCCCATTGCAGCGTATATGTTCCCACCGACACAGTCGGCGTTCGCACGGAGACGCTGAGCGAGACGGAGCCACCGGGCTTCACATCCTGTGGCAAGGCAGTGCTGTTCCCCGTCAAAATCACCTGATTCTGCGCGTTGAGCCAGCGATAGATGAGGGCGACGGCGCTGGTGCCGGTGGCGGGCCAGGTGAAATTGCCGCTATTTTGCAGGGTGAGATCAACCTTTGCCGTGCTATTGGGCAAGAGAGCGGCAGGAGTATCGTCGCCGGAGACGGCAAAGCTGTAGACGGGCGGCGTCTGACCCGGCATGCTGGCGACGGGAGCAAATTCCACACCGTCCGCTGCCAGTTGCGTGCCGTTCTCGCCCGTCGCGTTGCTCAAGACGACGCGCCCATTCATTAAGGCGCTGAAGTAGTAGGTGCCGAGGCTCACCCACTGCGGCCCCGTGTTCTCCCAGCCATACGGCCCCGGAAACGAGCCAATATGCTCCTCATCCAGGTACACGGTGTGCTGAATCTCCGTGCCGGGGTGGTTCGGGTCATCGCTATAGATGGTATAGGGCGCCCAGCCGCTGCTGGCATGATTATCGTCGACAAAGACACCTACCTCGTAGTAACCATCCTGAGACAGCTTTGGCTGCCATGTCGCTGTTGCCGTTGCCGCGCCGCTACTGCTGGTCGTCCAGCGCAGGTCGCCGTTGATATCGGTGGCAGATGTGGCCACAGACCAGCTTCCCGTACTGCTCCAGCCCGGTCCGCCATCGTCCACCAGCGTCGCGCCCGGATAGACGGCGCTGCCGTTGCTGCTCAAAAGCGGAATCGTGCTGGCCGTGCCCGCATTATTGACCCAGAGGTAGTAGTCAGGCACAACATTGGGGTCGGCATAGTTGCCTGTCCAGCCAAAGGGGTCGGTGGCGTTCCAGTAGGGGAGATAGTAGGTGGCCATGTGCAGGTGCGGCCCGGTCGAAGAGCCGGTGGTGCCGCTCGTGCCAAGCTGCCACTGTGTCCCGACCGTATCGCCCACCGCGACCGTCAGCGCGCTCAAATGCCCATAGGCTGTGACGAAGCCGTTGCCATGATCGACGGCGGCCCACAGGCCGAGCGCGCTCTGGTGGTTCGTCGGGTCGTACCAGCCGGCGCGAATCACCGTTCCCGCTGCCGCGCTCAGCACCGGCTCGTACCACAGGTTCAGATCATAGCCGTTATGCCCGTCGTAGCAGTTGACGCCGCCCGTGCAGGAGCCGATAGAGACGCCAGTCCACTTCTGCCCGTCGTAGCGCACAAAGACGCCGTCGTAATCGTACCAGGGCCGGTCGTGGTCAACAAACGAGACCGTGCGCGAAGCAATGGTGCGATTGCCATAGTAGGGGCGGTGCAGAAAGGGTGCGGGCGCGTTCGCCTGCTGCCGCGCCGCCAGTGTCACGACATGCCTGCTCGCCGTCTGCCCTCCAAACGGCAGCTTCCCGCCCACAAAGAAGCCACCTGCAAGACTTGCCAGCACAACCAGCAGGATCAGTCCCGCCAGCATGACCCGAAAGGGATGCAAGCGTGAGCAGGCCACCCGCCACGCACCAGCCCATGCACCAGTTCGCGCAGAAGCCCACGGCGCAGGCCTGCCCCCAGACCATGCACCAGTTCGCGCAGAAGCCCACGGCGCAGGCCTGCCCCCAGACCATGCCGTCGGCCACATCGCAGGCCACCCGCAAGGGGTGGCCCTACTATATACGTCAGTTCCCCAGGCTCTGCGACCGCCTCGCGTATAGTAGGGCCACCCCTTGCGGGTGGCCTGCTCCGTGGCCTGCTCCGTGACCTGCTCCGTGACCTGCTCCGTGACCGATGGCGTGGCCTGCTCCGTGACCTGCTCCGTGGCCTGCTCCGTGACCGATGGCGTGGCCTGTGATGCGGCCTGCGGCGTGGCGGCTGGCTTGCTCGCGCTGGTGTTCCCCGTTCGCTTCTGTAGATGCATATGTCTTTTCCTCCTCATCTTGCCTGCTAGTCTGCCGCGAAAATGCGCATGGTCGGTGTTGCCAGCGAACGCACAGCGGGGTGCATCGTCGCGCTGCCCACCGCCGCCGACCAGTAATGCGGAGTCGCGCCGATCAGCGTGTTCATGGGCGCGAACGACATGAAGGTAATGCTACCGCTATCGCTGGCCCATTGCGGATTGATATTGATCTGCATGTGGGTCTGCTGCGGCGAGGCCACCAGCCAGCTCTGGCCGCTCGCCACATCCGCCACCGCAACGCCGCATTGCAGCGCCTGCATGGAGGTATCGGCCTGCCGGTCTGCCAGGTTGGTGCGCTCGACAAAGGCGATGCGCCTGCCATCTGGCGACCAGAGCGGGGCGTAGCCATGCCCGCCATCAGCCTGCGCCAGCAAACGCTGCCCGCCCCCCACGCGATTCATCACCCATAGCCCGGCAGGCAGGAACGGCACCGGACTATCGGAAATGCGCTCATACGCAATCTTCGAGCCGTCCGGCGACCATGCGAAGAGACCGGCGATAGATTGCGCGCCGCCTTTGAGATGAAACAGGTGCGTCTGCTCGCTGCCATCACTCTTCATCAACCACGTATCGCTGCCCAGGCCCAGCCCCTGCGAAGTGGAATAGACAATATGTGCCCCATCCGGCGAGGGCGCGGCATCCACCAGGAAGGCCGAGGGAAGATGAATATCGATATTCACATGGTTCCCCGTTGCCGCATTCACAATCCACAGGCCCGGATTCCAGCCATTGTTGCCGTCCATTGGCGCGTCTGGCCCCATAGGGAACATGGGCCGGTAGAGGAAACGGTCGCCAGAGGGCAGCCAGTGCAGGAAATTGCCCAGCACGTGCTGCGGCGTCAGGCGCATCAGCATGTGCTGCGTGTCATACACCCAGACCTGCTCGCCATGATCGCGCGTGCCATTGATTGCCAGGTAGCGGCCATCCGGCGAAAGCTGCATCGACAGCACGCCATCGCCGCTCGCCAGCCCGAAAGAATCGTTGAAGCTGGCGATAACCTGCGGCGCGCTCACCGGCTGCCCGTCCGTCCCCTTCACCGCGCGCGCCAGCACAAAACCCCCTGATTGCCTGAGGGTATAGTAGATATAGTTGCCGGGGGCCAGCGAGCTGTTCGCTCTCGCCCCCGTATCAACACGTCCCGCCCGCTGCCCGGCCAGAGCCAGCCCTATCACCGCCACCAGCGCCACAGGCAGCAGCAGCGTCACCGCTTTCTTACGTCGCATCCCGTCTATCCTTCCTCCATTCTCATCTCACATTCAGCCATACATACCACTGTATGTATCGGCTTTATCGATGGAATACTGAAGGAATCTGGGCAGAACGTGCAGACATGCCATAAATAAAGAATTATGGCCATGTCATGCCATAACAAAGACCCTCTGACGTGTCATGCTGAGCGACAGCGAAGCATCCGAGGCGACGGTTGGGTGGCAG
>CADDYT010000199.1 GCA_902810755.1 Chloroflexota bacterium | reverse complement strand
TCAGATATTATATCATACCCGGCACAGTATATACCAGACCTCGCGCTGTGAGCAAGATCAGATGAGACAAAAGGATGAAGATGGGCCAGGCCTACCAGGCGTTGAAGCAGGGAGCAACTGCTTCCACTCGCACAGGGACGCAATCCATCACGTGGATTGCGTCCCTGATTTTATTTGCCGGAGGTGGGGGCGCGCCAGTAGCGACGGTTGGTCAGGTCATCGCCGGGCTGGTTGGCGGTGCTGGCGACGAGGCCGGTGTGTTGCAGGCGCCGGAGCGCCTCCAGCAGGACACTGGGCCGCGTTTGCTGTGGCATGGCGTTGTGGAGTTGCAGGATTCCTTGCAGCTCTTGCATGGTCACGCCATCCTCGGCAGGGAGAACGGCCAGAACGAGTTGATCGAGCCGTCGCTGAGCTATCCGTCGCTCTCGCTGCTCCGGCGTCTCTTGCTGTGCCAGCGAACCGGAAGCCGGGGCGGAGAAATGCACCTCGAAGCGGCAGGTCGCGGCCCCCTTTTTCATACATGTTTGCTCGCGTACCTGCACCTTCTCCCCATAGCGTGCCGCCGCTCCCTCGATGGCTCCATGCAGGACAGAACAGAGCTTGCGCGGGCTATCGTAAATGAGGACAAAGCTATCCGGGTTAAGCGGTGAGATTTCGTATTCAAAGAGCGGCGGCGTCAATGAGTCAGGTGTGCGCCGCATCTGAGCGTGGGCGTCACGCATGACCATCAACAGTTCTTTGCCGTTGTGAACCTGTGTCAGCAGGTAGGCACAGAGGTGGCTGGTCAGGCCGTTGATGATGAAATAGCGCCCGTACTCATGTAAGAGTGTGTCCGCCGGGAGGCGCGTTAACTGGCAGGCAACGCCGACACCGGCTAAGAGCGTCTCGTCATCGTAGACATGACTGGTGAGAGGCGAATTTGCCGGAGTCTCCCCTATGATTTTTCGGTAGGTAGCCAGCAACGGGGTGCCAAATCGTTCGGCCAGGTATTTTTCCCAGGTTACAAAGATCAATCCGTGCATGTAGATGTCTCCTCTGACAAACGCTATCAGACACCAGAGTGCCGAAGGATTTTCTGGTCAGGTAATGTAATACGGAGAAGCGGTCTCCATAACGATAGTAAGTACAGTCATCTCTAGAGATGTTCAGACAGGGCATGCCAGGATCGGGTTGGTCACCTTCCCCAGAGATTCGGCACGGGCGCGCTCGCAAGCCAGGGTCGCAGACCAGTCACCATGTTGCACGGAGACGCGCTGTACGGCTATGGCGATTGCTCGTTCCGCGCCCTGGTACTTACGGGCCAGCCATGCCGGGAATTCCGCCTGTTCAAAGATACCCGCGACTCCGGCGATACATACAGCCATCTGAGCAGCATACTGGGGAACAACCAGCGTTGCCTGCCCCGTCTCCAGAATATTACCCAGCGCCTCAAAGGCGCCATTGCCCGCGTAGTCCGGCAGTAACACCATACCTCCGCTCGATACCCTGTCGGGCGGAAAAGCCAGCAGGAAACCTGCTGCGCCTCCGCGATGGTTGACCGCACATCGTCCCTCCTGATTGACCGTACAGAGGAAGCAGAGAACCTGTTTGCTCAGAAAAGCGCGCACCTCTTCGGAAAGGCTCTGCTGATCCGCGTTGAGCAGTTGTTGAGGATGCCATTGCTGATCCTCGCATGGAAGCGCGGGGGCGGTCAGACCCGCTACCCGTGTGCGCACGTACTTAGAACAGTGGAAGAACGACTCCTCCACATTGAAACGCATGCACAGCGAGTTTTGCCGCTTGAAGGGCCAGAAGATCGGTGCTTTTCTCTCCGGCAGCAGTTGTGCTGTTCCATGCACGCACAGCCGTTCCCGTGTGGGATGGCAAATAAAGAAGAGGGCTGCGGGGCTGGCCTCTTCCGCCAGCGATGCCTGCTCCAGCCCCTGGAAGAGCAGGGAAGTCCTTAAACTTGTAGTAAGATGCAACAGGCAGCTCTGCTCATCAACAATTTCGACAAAACCGGGTTTCTCCATCGCGAGCTGCCCATCAAGTTCACCATGCGGCCCGCGACCGGCAAGCACACAGAATGCCTGCTGCATCATAAAGGCCTGCGCCTGCTCGCTCAGGTACGGGCGTTTTTTGCGGTCAAACGCTGCTCCGCTCTCATGCGTTCCCCAGCGTGTCCTTGCCCTCTGCTGTCCGGTTGGAAGAGAAATACCTACCTCCATATATCGATTTTCCTCTCTACACTACTATTGCCTGTCTTTCATAGCGTACATAACCATTATAAATCACCTGATGGCAGCCAGAGCATGAAAGAGAAAAATATGGTACTTTAGTAGTGTAGAGCAAAGAAGCGGTATAAAAGTAAACTGGACGGTTGGTGTGATGTTTTTATAGACCGGTATTATTCAAATGATGTGCTTGTTTTCTGATGTTATAAATCATGTAAAATTGATATTAAAACTACCCTGACAGAACGATCGAGATAGGCTACTGCACCACCTGGGAAGATTGGTCGCCTGCTGAAACTGGCAGGGCATCTGCTGCGTTATATCTATCGAATGATTGAGTTTATCATGAGAAGAGAAGCAATCTTCTCGGAGTTACAGGTGAGGAATCGAACAGTGGAAGAACACGAGGAGTCATCGCTCTCGCGTCAGCAGAGCTATATACTTGTCACCGGCATTGATGCTCCTGATTTTCTCAAAAGGTTTCCCATTGCCCGCTCACACACGCCGAAACGCCCCTGTGGTACCGCCCATCGTGTCGGCCAGACTGGTACCGGCATAGATGCCCAACCTGTTTATCGTTTGAAGATCAGGGAAAAGACGGCTCGCTGGCAAAGTATTACCCTGCCCGGCTTCTTTGTGCTTGAGAATAATCGTTTTGTCCGCTGGGAGCCGCAGCAAAGCGAAACTACAGCAGTCAAAAGCACGCATTTCCCCCAGATGTAGCTGTTGTCAGCGTCGCCTGTTAAGGTTAAGTTTGCAGGCCAGGTTGTAGGCCGGGCCGCAGATCGCAGGCCGGGTTAGAGGTGGTAGGCCAGTCGTCCCACCCCAGGCCACCCGCAAGGGATGGCCCCATAGGCGTTAACTTAAGCCCGTGCGAGCGCCAGGCAGGCCAGCCGCCAGGGGTGGCCTGCGGCGGCCTTAAGTTAACGCTTCTGAGGGCCACCCCTGGCGGCTGGCCTGCGTCGCGCTCGCACGGGCTTAAGTTACCGCTTATGAGGGCTGGTCCTACTATATTACGGCCATCGGTGCGCCTGGGAGGCTGGCCGGTCGGATTAGACCAGTATGCCTGCTTCGTCCAGGGCTTTGATCTCGGCGTCGCTCATGCCCAGGATGTTTTTGAGGACATGTTCGGTGTCGGCGCCCAGGCAGGGGGCGGGACGATGGATGTAGCCCGGCGTCTCGGACAGCTTGAACGGGACGCCGGGATAGAGCTTTTCGCCTGCGACGGGATGGTCGAAGCTCTCCATGTAGCCGCGTGCCTTGATGTGTTCGTCGTTGACAAGCTCGCCTGTGCTGAGGACTGCTCCTGCTGCTACCCCGGCTGCCTGCAAGCGGTGCATCGCCTCGTAGTGGTCGCGCTGCTCCGTCCATCGGCTGATGATGTTGTCCAGTTCCACACGGTTCTGCACGCGCGCGGCGTTGGTGGAGAAACGCGGATCGCTTGCCAGAGCGGGCTGGCCAATAGCGTTTGCCAGGTTGGCGAAGTCCGCGTCGTTATCGACCGAGATGGCGACCCACTGATCTTCGCCGCTGCTCGGATAGACATTATGCGGCGCGAAGAAGCGGTTCAGATCCCCGTTGCGTTCCTGAATATGGCCGTTAACGGTATATTCGATCACGGCGGTATCGGTCAGGGCGGCGGAAGTCAGTGTCTGGCCGAGATCGATCCACTGCCCCTGACCGGTGCGGCGCGCGTGGCGCAGGGCGGCGATGATGGAGAAGGCCGCGCTCACGCCCCCTGCCGCATCGGGATAGCTGGTGCCGACGCGCGAAGGGTGATCGTCGGGCCAGCCGGTCAGGTAGACGATACCCGCCTGCGACTCCTGCATCGGTCCATAGGCGACGTAGTTCTTGTAGGGGCCGCGATGCCCGAAGCCGGCCATCGAGCAGTAGACGATGCGCGGGTTAATCTGGCGCAGGCGTTCGTAGTCGAAGCCGAGGGCTTTCATGCCGCGCGCGCTGAAGTTTTCCAGCACCAGGTCGCTGGTCTCGATCAATCGAGTGACGATCTCACGCGCCTTCTCGCTCTTCATGTCCAGGTTGATGCTGTACTTGCTGCGATTGTGCGTGTTCCAGTAGCCGCTGGAATTGAGGCGGCGATCCTCGTGGGCAAACGGGGGATAGTTGCGCACGACGTCCATGCGCTTGCGACTCTCGATCTTAATCATCTCCATGCCCATGTCGGCCAGCAATTGCCCGGCGTAGGGGCCGGCGAACACCCAGGAGAAATCGGTGCAGCGGAAGCCTGCCAGTGCATCTTTCATCATGGTTCTGTCTCCTCTGTGATGTTTTAACGCTACAGCACGCCGTCCGCGTGTAAGTGGTTCAGCATCGCGGTGTCGACGCCCAGCCGCGCCAGCACTTCTGCCGTGTGCTGGCCCAGCAAAGGGGCGGCGCTGCGCATGACTCCCGGCGTCTCTGTGAAATAGACGGGCGCGGCAATATCTTTGTACTTGCCGATCACAGGATGATCGAATTCGGCAAAGAAGCCGACCTCGTTGAGGTGAGGGTCGGTGGCCAGGTCGCGTGCGTCGCTGGTCATGCCAATCGGACAGCCGAGGGATTGTCCTTTGTGGAAGAGTTGCGCCTTGCCGTACTTCATATAACCTTTGATGAGGCGCGGCTCAAGCTCGTCGGCGCGGGCGCGGCGCTCGAACTGGTTATCCAGAACGGGGTCTTCGGCCAGTTCGTAATCTTCGGCCAGCAGGGCGGCGGCGCGTGCCTCTTTGCCCTGGGTGCAGCACATGCCGATATAGCCGTCGCCGCAGGGGAAAACGGTACAGGGCCAGGCGGTGGGGTGGCGGCTGCCGGAACGCTTGCGCACGACGCCTGTGTAGGTATACTGCTCGATGGCGTTTTCCAGTACATTGGCAACGCACTCCTGCGCGGAGACATCGACGTGCTGGCCGACGCCTTGCAGGTCGCGGTAGAGCAACGCAACGGCGCAGGCGTAGGCGGCGTGCATGGCGGCGGTGTGTTCGGCCTGGTTGCCGCCGGTCATCGTCGGCGGCTTGTACGCCGGTCCGGTAATGCCCATCAGCCCGCCCATCGCGTCTTCCACAATATTGCTCGTCTTGAAGTGCGCATACGGGCCGCTCTGCCCGAAGCCTGTGATGGAGCAGACGATGAGTCGGGGATTGATCGCGTGCAATTGCTCGTAGCCCAGCCCTCTTTCCGCCAGCGCGCCGACAGGCCAGTCCTCGATCAGCAGATCGGCCTGTCGTGCCAGGTCGCGCAGGATTTCCTGTCCCTTGGGCGTGTCCAGGTTCAGCGTGATGCTTTTCTTGTTGCGGTTGTGGTGGGCAAAGTGCAGGCTCGTCTCAAGGCCCTCATTGCCATGCGCAAAGGGGCCGACCTGGCGCGCGAAACTGCCACCAATCGGCTCGACCAGAATGACTTCCGCGCCGTAGTCGGCGAACATTTTGGCGCAATGCATGCCGCGCACATTGCTGCTCAGGTCAAGCACAACGATATCGCCGAAGAGGGTCCTGTCCGTGGGGGATACAACTTCATCAGGCATAGTCGCTCGTCCTCCCTATCAGGGCAACGTTTGCCATCGCCCTGAGAACAACATAGAGTCTGGTGTACCTGTGAAAATAGAAAAGTCATGCGAATAATTGCATGAACTATTGGGGCATATTTTAGCACATCCTGGCCCTGATGTCATCTAAACAAGAGCGAAGGGCAACGTCAATCTTTCCCCGAATCTCAGAGAACTCTTGCATGAGAGCCGAAAGTACGCTAATATGCTTCTGTAGACAGGGCGTATGGTGGCTGATTCTTTCGCCCTTGTGATACGATTTGACATCCAGGTGTAGCGTAAGGGAAACGATATGCAGACAGAAGACGAGGCGTTATACTTCAAGCAGGTGCCATTATTTGCCGGTCTGGCGGATGCCGACATTCGCGAATTGATGGCAGTGGCGCGCAAGCGCACGTTTCGCAGTGGCGAGGTCATCTTTCACCGAGACGACCCCGGTCAGGTGATGTACATTATTAAAGAGGGCAAAGTCAAGATGTGCCTGATCAGCCCCGATGGTCAGGAGATTTCGCTTGTCGTCTTTGGCAAAGGAGACTGCTTCGGCGAGTTTGCCATCCTGGACGGCCTGCCCCGCTCTGCCGATGCCGTGACGCTGGAAAAAGTGGAATGTTACTCGCTCCAGCGCAGCGATTTCCATAAGGCCGTTATGAAGAATCCGCAGATTGCCATTCATGTCATGGAAGTGTTGACAAAGCGCCTGCGTACCACCGACCAGATGATTGAAGACCTGATCTTCCTCGATGTCTATGGCCGCGTGGCGAAAAAGTTGCTGGAACTGGCGGACACGCACGGCGTGAAGGTCGATGATGGTGTGCGTATCGAGGTGCGCCTGACGCAGCAGGAGCTGGCTTCAATGGTGGGGGCTTCGCGTGAAAGCGTGAATAAAGTACTGGGCTATTTCACCGATAAGCACTATATCAGTACCGATAAGCACAGGATCACGTTGCATCGCATGACCGAGTTGAAGCGGCGCATCTATTGATGCCAGCACGCTTCCTGTTCACCAGGCTGTTGGGTGAAGAATGACTCTGCTGGATAAAGCTTCCATAACAGAAAAGCAGCAGGCGTTGGCGGCTTCTGAGGCAAAAGAAACGCTGGTGCCAGCGTGGAAACAGGAGCAGCTTTTCGCTTTATTGCAGGCTTTGCGTCCGCGCCAGTGGACAAAGAACCTTGCGCTTTTTGTGGGCATCGTTTTCGCGCAGCGCCTGTTCACGCTGCCGTCGCTTGCGCGGGCCTGTGTGGCGTTCATTGTCTTCTGCCTGGCGTCGAGCTGCATCTACCTGTTCAATGACCTGCTCGATCTGGAAAATGACCGACAGCATCCGGCCAAACGCCTGCGCCCGCTCGCTTCCGGTCGCCTGCCCGTCTCCCGCGCCGTCGCTGCCATCGTCGTCTTGCTGCTCGCCTGCGCCGCGTTAATAACGCTGCTCTTTTTCATGCCCATCGCGCCGCTGGCCGATATCTTTGCCCCTGTCGGCGCGAATGTCCTCTTCGCGCTCTCCGTCGCCGCCTATCTGCTGCTGATGGTGTTCTACAGCCTGCGCCTCAAGCATGTTGTGCTGCTGGATGTCTTTCTCATCGCCGCCGGTTTTGTCCTGCGTATCCTGGCGGGGGCGGTGGTCATCCCCGTCTCCGTCTCACCCTGGCTCTACCTCGTCACCATCCTGCTCGCGCTCTTCCTGGCTTTGAGCAAGCGTCGCCACGAACTCGTGCTGTTGCAGGATGAGGCCAGCAACCACCGGCAGATTCTCAAAGAGTATAATCTGCCCATGCTGGATCAGATGATTACGATTGTCGTCTCCGCTACCCTGATGGCTTACAGCCTCTACACCTTCGAGGGGCCGACCGGCAATCGCCGTCTCATGGTCACCATTCCCCTTGTGCTTTACGGCATGTTCCGCTATCTCTATCTTGTCTATAAGCAGCGAGAAGGCGGAAGTCCTGAAGAAGTCTTACTGCGTGACCGTCACATGCTCGTAACCGTTGTGTTGTGTGTAGCCATCATTATTGTTGTGCTGTATATCCTGCCGCCGTAAGCTGAGGCGGAAGACGAGCAAGGAAGGAAGGAAGCAGCTCATTGCTGACGCGCAATCTACGCAAGGGCATACTATTTTCGCTGGCGCTGGCTTTTGCGGTGATGACGGGCCTCGCCCTCTACGGGGATGTTCCGCACATGGTCGCTGCCGTTGCCCACTTTCGCTGGCAATATCTGCCCCTGATCCTGGGTTTGACGTTGTTCAACTATGCCGGGCGTTTTACGAAATGGCAGTACTACTTGCACCGGCTGCATGTGCGTATTGCCTGGGGCAAAAGTCTGCTGATCTTCCTTTCCGGCCTCTCTATGGCCATCACCCCCGGCAAAGTGGGCGAGTTGCTCAAATCCTACCTGCTCAAACGCTCGACAGGAGAGCCGATGAGCCGTACTGCGCCGGTCATTGTCTGCGAGCGGCTCACCGATGGGGTGGCGATGATTGGCCTGGCGGCAACCGGCCTGGTCCTCTACCGTTTCGGCTGGGAACTGCTGCTGGTACTGCTCATTCTCGGTTTTGCCATCATCCTGCTGGCGCAGAATCGCGCGCTGGCCCTCTCGCTGCTCGCCTTCGCGGAACGCCTGCCGGGGGTGTCACGAATTGCGCATATGGCCCGTACCTTCTATGAAAGTGCGTACACTTTATTACAATGGAAGCCCGTGTTACTCGGTATTCTCGTCGGCTTCATCTCATGGTCGGGGGAATGCGGGGCCCTCTATTTTGTCTACGCGGGCCTGGGGGTGGGGCCGGGTCTTGACCTCTTTATCAAAGCTATGTTTATTCTGGCTGTCTCATCGCTGGTCGGATCGGCTTCCGGTCTGCCCGGGGGACTGGGTACAGCCGATGGCAGCATGCTGGGGCTGACGCGCCTGCTGATTTCCCCATCGGCCACGCTGGGCGGCTCCGCCACGCTGCTGATTCGGCTCTGTACCTTATGGTTTGGGCTGGGTCTTGGCGTGGCCGCCCTGCTCGTTTTTCGTTCCATCCAACACATCCACCTCTTTGCAGAGCGAGAGGATGAGCGTTGGCCGAAGCATACCGATGAAAACGCTCGCACGTTGCCGTTGACAGATGCAGTGCCTGCGGCAGTGACGACAATGAATGGAGAGAGAGTTTCATGAAGACGCTCATTATTATTCCAACCTATAACGAAGTAGACAATCTGCGCCCGCTGCTCAAGGAGCTTTTTACTTACGCGCCAGAAACGGATGTGCTGATCGTTGATGACAACTCGCCGGATGGCACCGGTCAGCTCGCGGACGAGATCCACAACGAGAATCCGCAGGTTCATGTGATGCACCGCGCAGGCAAGCTGGGCCTCGGCACTGCTTATATTGCCGGTTTCAAGTATGCGATTGAACACGGCTATGATGCCGCCTTCGAGATGGATGCCGATTTTTCGCACGATCCCCGCTATCTGCCTGATTTCCTCAACAAGATCGAACAGGCGGATCTGGTAATAGGCTCCCGCTATATTCCCGGCGGCGATACCCCCAACTGGTCTTTCTCGCGGCGCATCATCAGCGGCGGCGGCAATATTTTCGCTCGCTTCATGCTTGGCCTGCCCATTCATGACTGCACCGCCGGGTATCGCTGCTACCGGCGCGAAGTGCTGGAACGCATTGATCTGGATACTGTCGAGTCGCAGGGTTATGCCTTCCAGGTCGAAATGGCCTACCGTGTCAGGCGACAGGGCTTCAAGATTGTGGAGACGCCCATCATCTTCATGGATCGTCGCGTCGGCAAATCCAAAATGTCACGCGCCATCTTCCTGGAGGCCTTTACCTACGTCGTGCGCACCCGCCTGGGCCTCAACAAAAAGCCAACCGATCCCTCAACGCCCGAACGCGAGACGCAGGGGACTCCGGCACAGGTATAAGACCTGAGCGTCCCCGCCCCAGGCCAGCCGCCGCGCTGGATACGAAGTGATCCAGGTAGAAGACATGGGCGTCCCCGTCACAGGCCATGCGCCATCGACCAGCCGTCGCAGGGCAGCCGCC
>CADDYT010000198.1 GCA_902810755.1 Chloroflexota bacterium | reverse complement strand
GGAACGCCGCTGGCCTGTGGCGCGGGTGGTCTGGGGCGACCGACCTGTGGCGCGCGGCTGCCCTGTGGCCGCTGTGGCCTGCGGCGCGCGGCTGGCCTGGGACGCGGCTGGCGGCCCTGCCGGGGGCCTGACTTGTCGGCTGGCCTGCGGTGGCGGCCCTGTCGAGCCTATAGCTCTCCACGACTATAGCACTTCATGGCAGAAAGGGCAATGCATGCCGCAATGTTCCTGAATATTATCGGCCCCATGCCCGTCATAAAATTGTGAACTTCCTCACATCCCGCTTCGAGACGCGCTCGCAACGAGATATTCCGTTATGGCCTGTCATTATGCTTAATAGTAAGGTATATTCTTATCGCTTATGTTTCGTAGCATAAGTACATCTCATTCTAAGGAGCATTTTTCATGTTGAAACAGCGAATGATTTTGATAGTTTTCTTCTGTTTGACTCTGGTAGGGTTGGCAGCGTGCGGGCAGCCCGGCACAGGTGGCACCGGCAGCCCATCAGGAACGACGACGGCAGCGACTTCTCCGACGAGCGCGCCCACAGCTACGCCAACGAGCGCGCCCACGCAGACAACTCCTTCTTCGTCACCGGCAACGTTTAAGGTGACGAGTATCGATATGGCTGTCAATCCCATCTCGATTGCGGGTATGGCCTGTGGCAAGAGCATTACCGTCACCTATACTGCAACCTTCCATGTGGCAGCCAACAGCCCCGGCGGCACGGTGCAGTTTGTTTATACGGTCAACAACGGGCGTTCCACGACGCCTGCCAGCCTGAGCTTCGCGGCGGGAGAGACGACAAAGACCTATTCTTTCACCTGGCAGGGAACGCTTTCTGCCGATAATGTCTATCCCGGGCCGGGCGGCGTGCAGACGAGCAGCCCGAACGTGGTGCATTCACCCTCCGTCAAGCCAGCCGGAACCTGCGTCTCGCCCTCAGCGGCGTTCCAGGTGACGAGCATCGACCTTGCGGTCAGCCCGTCCTCAATCGCGGGGAAGAGTTGCAATAGCAGCATTACCTTCACCTATACCGTCACCTTCCACGTGGCGGCCAACAGCCCCGGCGGAACGATTCAGTTCATGTACACGACCACCAACGGGCGCGGCAGCACAAATGCCAGCGTCGCCGTCAGTCCCGGCGCGACGACCGCGACCTACACCTTCAGCAGTTCAGGCGTCCTCACCTCCGACCATACCTTCCCCGGCATCGCGGAAGTGATCTCAACCAGCCCCAATCAGGTCAACTCTCCTCAGGTGAAGCCTACCGGCCAGTGCAGCTGATTGATGGCATGCCATAACAAAGACCCTCTGACGTGTCATGCTTCGCTACGCTCAGAATGACATGTCCCAGCCACTTTTTCATAGCATGCCAGGAGAAACACGTTCGGCGGTCCTCTGGTGCCAGGGCGCAGGCCAGCTGCGCCCTGGCAACCCTGCCAACCAACCCTCGCCCCAGATGCTTCGCTGCGCTCAGCATGACACGTCCAGAGGTCTTTGTCATAGCCTGCCACGTTCAAGGGCTTCCCGATAAAAAAGAAACGCAAAACACAATGTGATATGCTATGCGAAGAACTCTTTCACAGCTGCGTTCGTATAGATAGAGGAAGCGTAAAAGGGCGAGTAGCCCGCAATGGCAAGGAAGACAGAGCTATGGCGATGGAGCAATCCCCATCTTCTCAACAACATGTACATATATATATGCAGGGACAGGGCGAGAGCCAGCGCAGGGCGTCGGTAGGCGTATTGCTGGTGCATGGCCTCAATGGCGACCGCAGCGATATGGCGGAACTGGAAACCGTTCTTCAGGAACACGGCTATCTGACGAATAACATGCTTTTGCCCGGACATGGCACAAAGGTACGCGATTTAATGGCCTCTGGCTGGGATGATTGGGAGACAGCCGTGCGGCAAGAGTTGCAGGCAATGAAGGCATATTGTGATCGCGTCTTCCTGGTGGGACATTCGCTGGGCGGCGCGCTCTCGCTGCACGTAGCCGCGCACGAGGCAGTAGACGGCATTGTGACGATGTGCGCCCCTCTCTATATGCACCCGCTCACGCGCTTTGGTGTGAGCGTGATAAAGTATATTACGCCCCTGTTGCCAACCCTGCGCGAAGACGTGCGCGACCCGGAGGCGCGGCGACGCTATCGCAGGGATGTCTATCGCTGGACACCCATGTGGCCGGTGGAGAGCCTGCTGCGGTTCCTGCCACAACTGCGCGCCGAATTGCCGCGCATTACCGCCCCGGCGCTGGTCATAGTCTCGCTGCACGACCACGTTGTCCCTGCCCGCGATGGCCGTGAGATTTACCGCCTGCTCGGCTCCCACGAGAAGTATCTTGTGACTCTGCACCGCTCCTACCATGTCGTCATGAAGGACCACGACAGGGAGGAGGTTTTCAGCAAAACGCTCGCCTTTATTCAGCGCCATACACGGGCGCCGGAGCGCAAGGAGCGTACAGCATAGCCGGAGCGTTATGGAGTGACGGATAGCGAATTTATGCTACGTCCCCTTCCCATCAGATGAGGAATCGGATATACTAACATCGCGTAAGCCCTAATTTGGAGAAGGAAAAGGTCATATTGGTACCGCAGGTGAGTGATTTGCCAGAGCAAAAACAGGAGCAGGGGGGACAGCCACCTGTCGATCAGTCGTTGCCGGATCGACAGGTCCGTTTGTCGAAAGCAGGAATTGTCTCTCTGCTGACCCTTATTGGCATGCTGCTTATCCTCATTACCGGCATACTGATTCTCGATCCTTCGGAGATGATGCCGCAGGCGCCGCAGGCCAGCTTGCTGACCCCGACCAGTACAGGGGTGTCTGCCTCGCCGACGGGTACGCCTGCCCCCACGCCGACGGCAACCCCGCAGCTTACTGCTTCGCCCACACCTGTTCCCCCCGTCTTCACCGCCAACGAGCAACCTGTATCATCGCTACAACTCCCATCAGGCCACTTTGTGCTGTATGAGCAGCAAAATAGTATCTATATGGTTTCCAGTAGCGGTGGCCTGCCCCAGGCTATTACGACGCCGGGCTACCTGTATAACCAGGCTGTGCGTCCCATCCTGACGCCAGAGGGCCAGCTGCTCTATGCCGGAGATGGCATCTGGATTACCGATATCTTTGATGGTACCCCCAGGCAGATCGCTCAAATAGGTTCCAATCAAGTTGTTACCTCGCTGGCTCTCAGCGCCGACGGCTCGACGCTGGCTTACACGGTTGAACCTGCCAGCGGCAAGGGAACTATTGACCTCTACGCTGGCCCGCTCTCCTCGCCCGCGCTGGTCTACCAGCAGACGACGAACGATTGTCCCTGCTTCCGTGTCTTTTCGTTTCTCTATGGCCAGGGCAAGAAGGGCGACTCCACCTTATTGCTCGCGGATAGCCAGAACAGTTTCAACGGCGTGCAGTACGGCCTGTGGGCGATGGACTTGACGAAGACACCAGTCGATGCGCCCACGCAGCTCATGGACGAAGACTCCCTGCAAGGGCCACTGCTCATGGCTCCCTACAGCAACCTGCTGCTCTATTCATCCAGCGAGGGAACAGCGCCCGTTCCCACCGATGAAAGCGTTCCATCCGATATTGCCTCACTCTCCTATGCCAACAATCTGCAGCTGGCCAGTATCGGCGGCAATCCGCTCTCGCTCAGTTCATCCTGGATCGTGCTGCCGGAACAGGCAAATCTCAGCTCGCCTGCTGATTATCGCTGGGAGACGACGCCTCTCTTCAGCCCCGACGGGCATACCCTCATCTATGTCGAGTTTTCCAGCGAGCCACAGGCCCCCTATGATCGTATCAGCGCCGTCTACGAGGTCCAGCTCAGCGGCACCGGTTCGCACCTGCGTGTCGGCATCCCACAACTGCTTGTCACCTCAACCGCTCGTCTCCTGGAGCTTGGCCCCTGGTTTAACAGCCACGTTCTCACCTTCTATGCCGACGGCACGCTCTACGCTATGGATATCCGGTCTAGAGCGGCTACCCCCATCGTCCAGACCAACGCCTACGCCCGCATTATCGCCGTCGTCGGACTGAACGAGATCTAGCGCCCGCTCACGTCTGTCCCTTCCTTCTCCGGAGGTTGCGGGGAATAGCTGCGCTCTGTCTCTTGTTCTCAAGAGTAGATACCGTTATATCGTATAAGTAACCCTGCGGGTGGATATACGTACATATCTGTGATGATATCGAAAGATACATCATGAACATAGATGAGATGTTGCCGGGGCCTTGCGCGCTGGCGACATGAAGAGACAAGTGAGAAAGAAGGGATATCCATGTTCCTGGTTCATCATGGGATGTTTCTGGGACCTCTGTTCCTGTTTGGTCAGTTCTTCTGGTTTGTGCTGCTGGCCCTGCTGATTGCGATGCTGGTTCGCCTGTTTAGCCGCAGGCGCGCCTGGCACTACAATCGCCCGCCATTCTACACCCCGTCGGGGCGTGGCGCGGCGTGGCCTGGGATGCCACCGGTACCGCCCGTGCAGCCGTCGGCGATGGAAATTCTACGCCAGCGGTATGCGCGCGGTGAGATCGATGCCACGACCTTCGATCAGATGCGCGAGCGGTTGGAAGCTTCTGGCAAGCCAGAGCAGCAATAACCCGGGCGATCTCAACACGTAGCGGCAGGCTCTGCTCTCCTCTCACAGGAGGTCAGGGCCTGCCGCTTCTTTGTATGCTCTCTTTCACGACGCGGCAGCCGGGTTATCCATAATGGCCATAGCGATGGATTGTTCATTGAGCGAAGCCTGGGGCAGGGCAGGCAGGAGCCGGTGAGCGGCTCTGTTCGCGGCCAGCAGGACGCCGAAGCGTTGCAGGAAGAGCGCGTCGGCGAAAGGCGAGAGCGAGATACCGGCAGGCCCAAGCACGTTGCCGAGGGCGACACAGCCGGAGGCGCGATTGGCGCCGGAAAAGAAACTCCACGACAGTTCCTGTTGCTCCTGCAACGGCGGATAGCTAGAGTAGCGCAGCAGTGTGTCGACGGTTGTGATACAGCCGGGGTTCTCAAAGATGCTCGCACTCTGTTCATGGAAAGAGACCTGCCAGTTTGCCTGTTGCCAGCTAACACGGAAGGTAACGAAGTCTTCATGGCTTCTGGCGGTAAACGTTGTCGCTGTTCGGATTCCGACATAGCTCCAGAGCGGCTGCATAATCGCGGCTACATCCCACTCATTGCCGGTTGCGGGCCAGGGCAGCGTGCAGAAGAGGCGGCAATCGGCCCCTGCTATCGAGCATCCCTCTCCCCACGTGACGCCCAGGCAGTTGGCAAGCGTGGAGATATTTGTGGAGAGCAGGAAGCGGAGTTGCGCGGAGAGCGGCTGTGTGGCCCGTTGAAACGAGTCTCCGTACAGGGGAGACTGATACCATTCACCGGGCTGCACCGTCTCCTTCGATTGCAGCGTATCCAGCAGGGCCTGAGTGGCGGAGATCAGCGCCTTTTGTTGTTCGGGAGGGAGTTGTTGCAGCGAGAGAGGGGCAGAAAAGCTTAGCTGGAAGGCCGAACCGGCAGAGACGCCGGGCGCAGGCTGCATGGCATGAATGCCACAGGTTTGTCCCTTTCCACCGGGAGGAACCGAAAATGTGCAGGATTGCGGGTAGAACGGCTCGGCCTGCCATGTCAGCCGGTGCGCGCCGCGTGGCAGCCGCAGGGGGAGCTGGCCGCTCGCTGTCGGCGTGTATGATAGCGGTCGCCCATCGAGCCAGAAGCGGCCCCAGGTGGGCAGGTTCGGGAAATAGAACAGGTCGCCGTGTGAGGACAGGGCAACAAGGGGAGTGCTGCCGGTGGCAAGCTGCCAGAAGGCCGTCAATGCCTGTGAGGAAAACAACAGCAGCGCGAGCGCGAGACAGGTGAGTGCCGTGAGCGGCCAGCGCCACCTGCGCAGCGTCGTCTGCGGGTCTTGCAACCCCCATGCCAGCAGCCGGGGCAACACTCGCCGCTCCTGATCTCCCTCATTTCCTGCGGACGGAAGCTCACAAATCTCCACTTCGTGGACCCCAGGGGAAAACTCCCAGGAATGCTCATCGTTGTTTTCATGCTCGTTGTGCTGCATATGCAAACGTCTCTCTTTCCAGGATGCTAATCGTTGCTATGATGTTGCTGCTATCCGGTGCATACGCTCGTTTCAACAAACCTGCCATCCAACTATACTCTGGCATACACTCTACCATATCATTGCCATATTGGAAGAGTATTGGAAAGCAACTATGAGGAATTTCTCATCTACTTCCAATGTTTTTCCCATCCATGCCTGTCATACTGGGGGCATAGCATCCTGCAGGCGTTACTTGAGTGTGCGCCTGCGGGTTCTGGTTGTGATGAAAACGATTGGAGAACCTTATGGAAACAAACCCATATGAATATGACAGAAGCGTTGCAGGGATACCGCAGCAGAATCAGGGATATGCAGGCCGGGAGGGCAGGCAATCTATGCAGCAGCGCCCGCCCGTCCGGCAGGGGCAGGCCCCGGCTTCGCAGCGAGCGGGCATGACGCCCAAGCCAAAGCCAATGCCGAAGGCGCGCGCGCAGGAGTTGGCTCGCAGCGTGAAGCGATGGCTCGTTGTCGCCTCATTCGTCGGCTTCGGCGCTCTGAGCGGCCTGGCCGCGTATCACCAGATTGGCACGACCGCTACCGCCAGTTCGAGCGCCCATACGAGCCAGACAACAGGCTCATCATCTTCATCAAATGGCTTTTTACATCAACAGGGAGAAAACAATGTTGAATCAGGAGAATCGGATAACTCAGGTCAATCAAGTAGCTCGAGCAGTTCTTCGCAAGGCTCAAGTAGCTCAAGCGCGTCTTCACAGCCCGTTAGCGGAACCCGAACCTCCTGAGTATGCGACGCCCGACGGCATGCAGCGCGCGGAGTTCCGGGCAATGGGGACAACCATCTCCCTGTTGTTGCCGCAGCAGCGGGCGCAGGAGGGAATTGAGGTTGTGCGCTCGCTTTTTGAGGAGTGGGAACAGACGCTGAGCCGCTTTCGGCCTGATAGCGAGCTATCGAGGTTGAACGAGCGTGCAGGAAAGACCACTGCCGTCAGCGAACTGCTCTATTCTGTACTGGCAACAGCTCTGACGGCTGCTGATGCCACGCGGGGCGTCTACGATCCAACGCTGCTCAGTCAACTGGTGCGACTGGGCTATGATCGCACCTTCGATGCCCTTCCCGCCGTCGCCGCCGAGCGGATGGTACCCGCGAGGCCGGGCGGTGGGTGGCGCGGCATCCACATGGAGCCGAAATATCGCGGCGTGACCCTGCCCGCAGGCGTCACCCTTGATTTCGGCGGCATTGCCAAAGGTATGGCAGTTGATGCCGCACTGGAGCAACTGCGCCAGCGCGGCATCAGTCCGGCGCTGGTCAACGCGGGTGGCGATCTGGCCGTGCTGGGCCAGCCGCCGGGAGCCGCCAACTGGCCGCTCTCCGTACCGGGGCGCGAGCAAAGCTGGACGATTCCGCTGCGTTCCGGCGCCGTCGCGACCTCCGGCATTGCGCGCCGTCACTGGCGGCAGGGCAAGACGCTGCGCCATCACCTGCTCGATCCCCGCACCGGGCTGCCAGTAGAGAGCGATCTCTGGTCGGTGACGGTCGTGACGGACCGCTGCGAGCAGGCGGAGGTCGCGGCAAAAGTGGCATTCATTCTCGGCTCTCAACAGGGAGCGGACTTTTTACGACAATACAACATCGCGGGCCTGCTCGTGCGCGCAGACGGCACGTGGCAAGCGGTCGAACCATGGCCCGTTGCACTGATGGAGGAAATATAATGGCGACTCTCTGGCAAGCTGTCACCTGGGACGTGGCGCGCGCGGGCGGCTTCACCGCTTACATCCTGCTCGCGCTGGCGGTCATCGTAGGGCTGGCGCTCTCGACGCAACTGCAATCGCCCGCGCGCTGGCCGCGCCTGCTCAACAGCGAACTACACAACTTTCTGACCCTGCTCAGCACCATCTTTGTCGGCGTGCATGTGCTGGCCGTCTGGGTTGACCCGTTCACTCGTTTCGGCTGGAACGAAATCTTCATTCCCTTCCTGAGCCATTATCGCACCTTCTGGATGGCGCTCGGTATCGTCACCCTCTACCTCGGCATCGCCATCGGCATCAGCACATGGCTGCGCCCGCGCATCGGCTACACTCTCTGGAAGAAGTTGCATGTCCTCACGCTGCTCATCTTCGCCCTTGCCACCATTCACGGCCTCGGCACCGGCAGCGACACCCAGACCCCCTGGGCGCTCGGCATCTACCTCGCCAGCATTGCCCTCGTCGGCCTCCTCCTCTGCCGCCGCCTGTTCGCCATGCCGAAAAAGCACAGGCACCTCCCGGCGCAGCAGCCTGCTCGCTGTGCGGGCGAGGTTCCTGGCGATAGCACTCCTGTACGTATAGCTGGCAGGGTACCGCAGCGTAATTCGCACCGATATGAAGGCGCTACAATGGCTGCGCCACAGAGAGGAAGTAGGAGCCAGGGCGCAGGCCAGCTGCGCCCCTACTAACTACGCAGCCCGTCGATATTGGTTCGTAGGTTGGTAGGGGCGCAGCTGGCCTGCGCCCTGACACCTACTCCTACCTGCTTTGTTCACTCCAGCTTGACGGTGAGCATATACCCGCAGTCGCCGACGTTGAGAATATCGAGCGCAAAGGGCCAGAGCTTTTCACTCATTTTCCTGAGATGGCGCGAAAGCGCGCGGCGGGAAGCGGGGGAGCGCGCACAAACCCGGCTTAACTCGGCGCCGGGCGCAAAATCGCCGGGCTGGCTGCTGTGTTGGAGCAATACTGCCATCAAAGCATATTCCGTGCGTGAGAAATCGAGCAAATAGCCATCAATGATGATACGCCGAGCATTCGTATCCTGCTGGATGCTGCGTCCAAACAGGCGAAAAACATAGACAGAGGACCGGGAATCCAAGGGGTATCGTCTCCTCTCTTCATTCGTACCTGCTATGCCAGCGGAGCAGGCCTATTCGCCCTGCTGACAATCACCGGCATGAGCAGGCCATAAGATTTCTTCCTGCCTTCAGGCCCGCTGGAAAAGAGCATCCCCCCGATTGCATCTCCCATTGTCAACCCCCGAACCTGAGCAGAGGGCCGGGAACCCTGAAGCTCTGTCCAGCCGGGCATCCTCGCCGAACAGAGAACCGATTCACCATAGATGAGTATAAATGCGTAGGTGCGATACCGTCAATAGCTGTGTGTGAAAAGGGTGTGAAAATACGCAAATACAGAGCCTTTGGCAGAAAGAACAGAAACAGCGTGCTATAAAAAAGCCTTTCTCAGTCCCCCGACCGGTTTTCAAAAGGCCCTGACCAGTTTTTTTTTGGCGAAAGAGAAAAATTGGTCCCGGAAAGTGCATGCATGCACCTTCCTGGCACTGTAATATCGTGTACACTTCGTTGCAGAGCTAGTGAGAGCCGGCAGCCATACGGCTGGTTCGCTCCACTCTTCTACCACTCTTCTACAAAGAGTGGGGATACATGAGATATCTGACGCAGGAAGCATCACCTGGCCTTGCCAGCCATTGCATACAATGCTTTCTGAGGGGTGTCCTGCCTCTAAGCAGGGAGAAAGGGGACTATGCTATGCCGCAGCGGCCTGTGTCTTCTCATGTCCATCGCTTATTTCGCACGAGAAAGCGCCAGATTCACCAGATCATCTCTAGCCTCGTGCTAATCCTCTTTTTCCTGGCCGGGCTGTTGGGCAACTGGGCCTTTGCCGTTCCTGTGGTGCGAGCCGCTGCCACCGGCAAATATCCCCTCCCGGCTGCCGTGCCGGGCAAGCTGACCTTTAAGCAATTCCTGCAACTCACGCAGGGCAAACCGGCAAAGGTGA
>CADDYT010000197.1 GCA_902810755.1 Chloroflexota bacterium | reverse complement strand
ATGACACACCAGACCTTGCCTGATGGACTATATTCGTGTACAGTTAGCCATATTTAAGAATGTGATGTTTTCAGGAGTGGAATGCATGAGCCAGAGCAACGGGCAGAACTCTTTTCATAGGAATGTGCGTATCGCCATTGTTGGCGCGGGTATCGCGGGGCTGAACGCAGCCCTTACCTTGCAGGATGCCGGGTTTGCCAGCGCCATTTACGAGGCGTCGGGCCGCGTTGGCGGGCGCATCCATTCTGATAGCACGTCCTGGGAGCAGGGCATGGTCAGCGAGTGGTGCGGCGAATTTATCGATAGCGACCACAGAACCATGCTGGGCCTGATTCAACGCTTTGGCCTCGAAACCATTGATCTGGGGCAGCATGTACCGCCTCATGCACAGACGATCCTGTACTTTTTCAACCGCTATTACCGCTTTGCCGACCTCGCGCAGGGCTTCCAATCCATCTATCCTATCCTGGCCCGGCAGATGCAGGAAGCCGGTTTCCCCACCACCTATGCACGTTTTACCGAAGCTGGCTACCGGCTTGACCACCTCAGCGTCTACGACTGGATCGAACAGTACGTGGAAGGGGGACACGGCACGCTGATAGGTCGCATGCTGGATGGTGCCTGCACCGGCTACTTTGGCCTGGATTCGCGTATGCAAAGCTCGCTCAACCTGCTCTACATGTTTGGCCCGCGCCCTGACGAAACGGCTGATGAAGAGTCCGAAGACGAGACTCCCGGCTCCGGCCCGATACAGGGAAGTTACAAAATCGTGGGCGGCAACCAGCAACTACCGCTTGCTATTGCTCGTACCTTGCCGCAGGACAGCATCCACCTCAACCACCAGCTCATCGCCGTCAAACGCAATAGCGATGATTCTGTTACCCTGTCTTTCGTCACCCCTGCTGGCCCGGTGGAAGTTACCTGCGATCAGGCTATCCTCACGTTGCCGTTCAGTATCCTGCGCCACGTTGATTACCGACAGGCAGGGTTTGATGAGTTGAAACGAACGGCGATTGCGCAGCCTGGCTATGGCACCGTCTCCAAGCTCTTCCTGCAATTCGATACGCGCTACTGGTACGAGCAAGGCCAGCCCTGGCCCGCTGCCAGTAACGGCTTTTTCATCACCGACCTGCCCATCCATGTCCTCTGGGATGCCTCGCTCGGCCAGCCCGGTACAGATGGCCTGCTGGTGGACTACACAGGCGGGTCGCAAGGAGCAGCCTACCATCCCCCGACCGCCTATTCCACTACTGCTAATGCCGATACGCCGGACATTCAGTTCTACGCGCGCGCTTGCCTTGAGCAGTTAGAGCAGGTCTTTCCCGGCATCAGCGCCCATTACACCGGCAGGGCCGCCTTGAGCTATCCGACCGGTGATCCCTATCTGCACGGCAGCTACTCCTGCTGGCTCACCGGCCAGTACACGCTCTTTGCCGGTTACGAGCGCGTGCGCCAGGGTCCCATCCACTTTGCAGGTGAGCATTGCTCCGTCCTCTATCAGGGCTTTATGGAAGGCGGGGCCGAAGAAGGGGCGCGCGCCGCCCGCGAAGTTTTGCCCACACAACATTGAGCATCTGCCAGCAAAAAAATGGGTAAGATTGCGCATATGTTTTTGTCTGCTCATCAGTATACTGTAACCATGATCTGATCTCCTTTCCTGTCACGGAAGAGAGGCTTATTATGGTGCAGCAATCATCCTATAATAAAATGGTGGGTGCGGCTCTGGGAAGCTACCGGCTGGAACAATTGCTTGAGCGGGATAGTATCGGCCCCGTTTTTGTCGCTCGCGATACCACCTCCGGCAGGCTATGCCTGCTTCGTCTGCTGGCGCTGGCGGGAGAGCGGACGGCAGAGGAGCGCATCGTCTATCTGGGGCGTTTCCAGCAGGAAGCGCGGCAGGTGGCAGGCCTGCAACATCCATACATTCTGCCGCTTGTCGATTATGGCAATAACGAGGGTATGCCGTATCTCGTCTGGCCGCGCAACGAACGGATGCAGTCGCTCTACAGCTATATTGCGCAGAACGGCCCGCTCGCTTCCCTCACTGCCAGTCGCTACCTGGATCAGATCGCAGCCGCCCTTGCCTGCGCGCATCAGCAGACCGTCCTTCATCGCAACCTGACGACCCGCAGCATTCTCATCGAGCCTGCGCCGGTTTCTGAGCAAAGCAGGCTGGCCGTTACAGATTTTGGCGTATTGCGCATGCTTGAGGTTGGTATGCAGGACAACCAGCCAGGACTGTTGCCCTTGCTGGTTGAGAGCGAGGGCTGCGCCCCGGAGCAACTACAGGGCCGACCGGCCACTGCCGCGACCGATGTTTACGCTCTGGCCGCAGTCCTGTATCGCCTGCTGACCGGTCGCCGACCATTCACCGGCAAGTCACGCGACGATGTAATCAAGCAAATTCTCACCGCTCCCGTACCATCCCTGTCTGCCGCGCGCGGCGATCTGCCGCCGGGTCTGGATGGGCTGCTGGCGCGCGCGATGGCAAAAGACCCGGCAAAGCGATTCCAGCAGTCGCTGGAGCTTGCCAACATGTATCATGACCTGGTTGCGCCTCGCGATGCAGCCCGCCCTCCTCTGGCAGTTGCCGCGCTTCCTGCTGCCCCGGAGCGTATTGTCACACCCGTGCAGTCCCCACGTGTGCCTGAGCGCACCGTCAGATCGTCTCAGGTTTCGCGCCGCCGCGTTCTCTATTACATTGCCGCCGGTGGCGTCGCAGTGGTTGCCGTTGGTGCAGTTGCCGTCCACTTTGTAACCGGTAGCCCATCCACATCTGCTCCAGCCACCGCCAGCAATGGGGCCACACCCGGCAGCACGACCGCTTCGGGCGGCGCCAGCGCGACGGCAGCGCCCACGCACAGCGGGAGGGTCATCGCTCGTACCGCCGAAGTGTCGGCCAACAGCGCAAAGACGTTTCCTCTAGCCAACCAGAGTAACCCGGGTATTCTCGTTCACCTGGCAGGCAGCAATACCTTCGTCGCGTTTGACTCGACCTGCACGCACGCGGGCTGCGCCGTCAATTACAGCCCGCAGGATAAGCTGCTTGAGTGTCCCTGCCACGAGGCCGCGTTTGATCCGGCGAAGAATGCCGCTGTTGTGCAGGGACCGGCCCCCACACCGCTGAAGGCCATTGCTATCACTGTCAATGCCGATGGCACGATCACTACCGCATAATCGAAGAGGAAAAGAGAGATGGCAGAACAACAATCCTACGTCATCGTTGGCAACGGCATCGCCGGGGCAACCGCCGCCGAGGTCTTGCGCGCCGAGGATTCTGCGGCGGCTATTACCGTCATTGCCGATGATCCTTTTCCCGTCTACTATCGGCCCGCGCTCAAGGATTATCTGGCGGGGCGCGTGCGCGAGGATAAGTTATGGGCGCGCCCCAACAGTTTTTACCAGCAGCAGAACATTCGCTTTGTTTCCGGTCGGGTTGTGCGTATTCAGGTCGGCCAGCACAGCGTGCAGCTCGGCAACGGACAGGAAGTTGGCTATAGCCGCCTGCTGCTGGCCAGCGGCGCGCGCCCGGCTCGTCTCACCTGCCCTGGCAATGACCTGCCGGGCGTCTGTACCCTGCGCACAGTTGCCGATTACCAGACTGTTTTGACGCGGCTCAAAGCTGCCCGCCGCGTGGTGGTCAGCGGCAGCGGCACCCTGGCGCTGGAAACGATTGAGACGCTGCGCCATCGCGGCTACTCCGTCATTCACCTGCTGCGCCGCCGCATGCTCTGGTCGGAAGTGCTTGACGCCACCGCTTCCGATCTGGTGTTGCAACAGGAGCGGCGCGATGGCGTCGAGGTGCATCTGGAAGAGGAGATCGCCGAGATCACCGGCAGGCAGGGCCAGGTACAGGGCATCGTCACGACAAAGGGCGCGCATATCCCCTGCGACATGGTTATCATGGCCATCGGCATTGAGCCGATTGTCGATTTCATCAAAGCGAGCGGCATTCCATGCGGACGCGGTCTCAAAGTGGATGGGGCTATGCGCACGGGCGCGCCCGATATCTACGCTGCCGGGGATGTCCTGGAAACGACCGACGCAACGAGCGGGCGAACGCGCCTCCTCGGCCAGTGGTATCCGGCCATCCAGCAGGGCCGTGCCGCCGCCTATAGCATGCTTGACCTGCTTGACAGCAATCGTCAATACCGGTTCGCCACCTTCTACAATGCCACCTTCCTGTACGGGCTTGATTTTGCCTCCTGCGGGCTGACAAATATCCCCGCGCAGGGGCAGGGCTATCAGGAACTGGTGGCAGACCCGCAGCCGCGCACGTATCGCAAAGTCATCCTCAAGGATGGCGTGGCCGTCGGCGCGCTCGCGCTTGGCAATCGCAGCGGCGTGCTGGCCTTCAAACGCGCCATCGATCACGGCGTCAACCTGCTCCCGGTCGCCTCCAGGCTCTTCGCCGACGACTTCACATTGAGCGCCTGGCTTGATCGGCAGGGCGTGCCACCCGCTAAATTGAGCGTAAACCGGGCAGGTGAGGCGGCAATGAGAGAGGCGGCCTACTCCGGCGTGCATCATCCAACGCTGGTGACGCAGGCGAAGGCGCAGCCGCGCAGCGAAGCATTCCTTCTGCCCCAGGATAATCCGACCCTCTTTCAGGGTGCAGCAGGTGATGCTCTGCCCCGGCTGGTTGAGACGCGCCTGAACCCGACAAAGGTGATGGTGGTGGGCCGCCAGGTCGGTGTCTATCTGCTGATCGACCACCCGACCCTCTCGCGCCGCCATGCCGAAATCAGCTATGCCAACGGTCAATATATTCTGCACGATCTCGGCAGCGTCAACGGGACGTTTCTCAACGGAACGCGGCTGGAAACGGGCAGCACGCACATTCTCAGGCAGAATGACGAGATACGTTTCGGGAAAGTTGCCACGTTTGTCTTCCAGTTGCGCACCACCGGCCCGGCAAGACATGATGAGCCACGCAGGCCAGGGAGGACGGAACTGCACGAGATGAAGACGGGCTTCTATGACCCGACGGCAGGCGGCCACGCTCCCCCGCCTCTGGGCCAGCCCATCCTCACCGCCGACGGCTCGCTGCTCCTGCCGGGCGCGACCGCTCCGCTGGCGGCGAGCGAAGTGGCGAAACTCGCGCACAGCCCGGCCCTCATTGTTCTCGCCAGGGGGGGGCCTGCTCTCTTTCTCCTGCATGGCGGGAAGCGGCTGCTGATTGGACGTGACCGCAAAGCCGATATTGTGCTGGCCGACGTGCTGGTCTCGCGTCAAAGCGCGGAAGTGGTCTCTGGCCCCGGCGGCTTCTATATCCATGACCTGGGCAGCAGCAACGGCGTCTTCGTCAACCAGACCAGAATCGACAATCCCTACCTGCTGACGCACGGCGATCGTATCAGCATCGGCAATTCGACCATCTACTTCATGGCCGCGCAGCGGAGTATCGGCTAACAAGACGAGGGAGGCGCTTATGCAAACGTCGAAATCAGTTTCCTCAAAAAAGCCCCTGGTCGTGGGCATTGAGCATCGTCCAGACCTGGTTCCGCTGACCGAGGAGGAGGTGCGCTTTGAGATCGATATGTGCATCGGCTGCGATCGCTGTATGCGTGCTTGCCCGGTGCCACTCTCGGCGCGAATCAATATTGCCGATCTGAACCGCGCGACCATCTCTGAGGAGATCGCGCCGCACGTGGCGCGTTTCACCGAAGAATGTGTGATGTGCGGTTCCTGCGTTCCCGTCTGCCCCGTCGATAACCACCGCGACCTGCTCATGCTCTCGCTTAAGCAGCGGCTCGGCGTTCCCTGGGATGGCAACGTGGATTTGAACCGCATCTTTTCCTATCTCCCTGCTGGCTGGGACATCGCTTCCCTGCTCGGTCGCCTGCGCGAACAGCCCATGTTCAGCGACCCGCAGCTTGTCCCCGACAACTACCTGCTGCACCTCGTGGCGACCTCGAAGCTGTTCAGTCTGATGCCCGGCACGGTGCTTTTCCACGAGGGCGAGTTCAGCCGCAGCCTCTACCTCATCCTGGAAGGGCGCTGCGAGCTTTTCTCAACCGGCGCCGATGGGCAGACGCTGCCGATCGCCGTTTTCCGGCGCGGGGAATATATGGGCGAGCATGGCATGCTGACGGGCCAGCAGCGCACTTCCAGCGCGCGCACGCAAACGGCTGCGGTGGCGCTGGAAGTGCCGGAACAGGTCATGCAGCGTCTGATGGAAATTGTTCCTGCCGTGCGCTCCTTCTTTGAGAAACTGGATAATACGCGCTCTATCGAGACCATTCTCAAACGGCTGGCGCTCTTTCAGGGTGTCGCCGACCTCGATCTCCTGCATATAGCAGAACAGGCGCAGGTCAGGCGCTATGATCGCGATGAGCAGCTTTTCAGCGAGGATGTGAGCGGCAGACCGGCGCGGGAGTCGCTGCATATTCTGCTGGAAGGGTTTGTCAAAGTAGCGCGCCGCACCGCCACCGGTACGGGGCGCGCGAAAAGCGGCGAGCGCATCATCGCCTACCGGCAGGGCGGCGACTACTTCGCGGGCGGACTTGACCTGCTGGGCGATGGCGGCGCGGTCACGGTGAGCGCCATCACCCGTGTCATCGTCGCCGAGGTGCCGCGCCAGGCGTTGCTCCCCCTGTTCGCCCGCTATCCAGAGATTGCCCAACGCTACCAGGTGCGGCTCCAGCAATATGTAGAGGCGGCGGCGGCGGCGCAGACCGGCTTTTTCGCGCCCATCGAGCAACTCCAGCAGGCTTCCAGCGCCGAAGCGCGGGCGGGCCTGCGGGCGCTGGTCGGCGGCGGCGTCATCGAAGGGACAGAGGTGCTGGTCATTGACCTTGATAAGTGTATTCACTGTAACGAGTGTGAGGAAGCTTGCGCGCGTCGTCACGGCCATTCGCGTATGAATCGCAAGGGCATGGTGGTAGGCAATATCAGCATCGCCACCGCTTGCCGCCAGTGTCAGGACCCTGTCTGCATGCTCTGTAGCCGCGCCGGGATTGCTCGCATGCCAACCGGTGAGGTCTACATCACCGAAAGCTGCATTGGCTGCGGCATCTGCGCCGAACGCTGTCCCTACGACAACATTTCTATTATGACGCTGGAAGAGGAAAGTGCTGCCCCTGCAAGCTGGCAGCGTTTTAGCAGTTTCTTTACGCGCGGCGCGGGCAAAGAGCGCGGGCGCAGATTGCCGATGGCCGCTTCCCCCGTTGCTCCCGGCCCGCTCGCCACTCGCCAGCCGCTCGATGCCTATGACGAGATGCGCAAGAAAATCGCGATCAAGTGCGATCTGTGCGCGGGCTACGACAATCAAGCCTGCGTACAGGCATGCCCGACCGGCGCCGCTTTCCGTATCCAGCCGACCGAATTCTTTGGCTCGACGGAGGAAATTCTGCGGCGGCGAGCCGTGTAGTAGAGCGTGAAGTCTGTCAATAACTGTTCTGGAGGATCTGCCCATGTCGATTTTCGCCGGTAAAAGCCCTGTATCGCCATCACCGGTCGCGCCTCAAGCTGGCGTTTCGCGCGGGAGCCGGGGGCGTATCTGGAACGCGCCGACTTCACGCGCGCGCTGGCTCTGGCTGCTTGCCTGCGCTTTGCTCTACCTCATCATCCTTGCCTGGTACTTCTACGCCATTCGCACGCAGCCATTCCCCGGCCCGTTCAACGACCCGTTACGTCTCTTTGGTATCATCGCCTTCTGCCTGGTTCTCGTTACCGCTGCCTATGCCCTGCGCCGCCGTTTCGCGCGCGGCCTGCCCGGCAAAGTACAGGACTGGCTCTGGCTGCACACCTGGGTTGGCATCTCCGCCGTTCTGATCGCCCTGCTCCACGAGAACTTTACGCACATCCTGCACGATTACTGCCAGAATTTCAGTTGCTTCACTCAGAGCTACGCCGGGACGAGCGCGCTGTTTGCCCTCATCTTTCTCGTCGCCAGCGGCATCGTCGGGCGCTTGCTCGATGGCTGGCAGGCGCGCACCATCTCGCAGGACGCCAGCACCAACGGGGCAGGTATCATCCGGGCTATTGAGGAACGCCTGCTGGAACTGGAATTTACCATCGAGCGGCTCTGCGCCGGTAAGTCCGCTCCTTTTCAGGACTATTGTTTGCAGGCTATTGAGCGCGGCTCTCTCGCGCCCGCCGAGGCGGTGATGGTATCGCTGTCGGCGAAGGAGCAAGTTGATTTCCGCCAGGCACAGGAACTGTTGCTCTCCCACACTCAGTTGCTTCAGTCCCTGCAACGGCAGAAATGGGCCAGGGTCATCATCAGGACGTGGCGCTCCATTCACATGGTGCTGGCCGCTATCGCTATACTGATTATCCTCTATCACGCGCTGATGGAACTGGCTATCAGTGTGCTGCACCTTTAGAGAAGCAAAAAAGAGACGAAATAGAGAGCGAGGAGAAAAAACTATGCAATGCCCGCAATGTAACACGCATCTGGAAGATGATGCCCTTTTCTGCGGCAACTGTGGCGCGCAGATTGCTCCCCTGCAAGGCGGAGGCAACGCGACCATCGCCGATCATGCCTCGACGGTACAGAGTATACGGACAGTGCCTCAGGGCGGGCAGTCGGTAGCGCACGACCAGCGCCCACCGGTTCCGGCGGCATTCTCACCGCGCGCAATGCCTCGCCCGGCACCTCAGCAGCCACAGACGCCACAGACGCCGACGCCAGGCTTTTCCCCCTCGCCCTCGACTTCGCTCAGAAAAACCTGGCGCAACGCCTTCATTGTGGGCCTCGTACTCGTGCTGCTTGCCGCCGGTTCGGTCGCGGCGGCATTTGCCTTCAGAAACCATACTCCTGCTGCCGTGACTCCATCGCCAACGGTGGCGCCGAAAGTCAGTGTGGCCGGGCAGGTCACATTTTTTGACAATCCGAACGGCACCCCCGGCTTTACCGATGCCTTGAAAATCACAGCCACCAGCTTGAGCAATCCCCCCGACGGCTTTCACTATACAGCATGGTTGATTAACGATCAAAGCGAGCAGGTCATCCTGTTAGGCGCATTGACGCGCAGCGGCACTACATTTTCGCTGGATTTTACGAGCGGCAGCAACGGCACACAGAAACAACTCAATTTGCTGGGCGCGGGCAACCGGATCGAGGTGACGCAGGAACAGGGAACGCCGTCTGAGCCGGGAGGCAATGTGGTTCTCACCGGCAGCTTTCCGCCCGCAGCCTTTGTGCATATTCGCCACCTGCTTTTCCAGTTCCCCATCACTCCGGGCAAGATCGGCCTGCTGGTGGGATTGATGAACCAGACGCAGGCGTTGAATGCCCAGGCGCTGCTCCTGCAAAGTCTCTCCGGCAACGGCAATACTGCCGGGGTGCGCTGTGTTGCGCAGAGCATTATCGATATCAGCGAGGGGACGCAGGGGGCCAATTATCACCCGCTCAGCGCCTCCTGCCTCTCCATCACTTCCCAGATAGGCGATGGCTTCGGCATTCTGGGTCAGGGTGGTCAGGGATATGTCGCGGAAGCGGCGGCGCACGCTGCCCTTGCCGCCAACCAGTCTGACTCAACCGCCAACATCAAGCTCCATGCTCATCACGTAGAGATCGCCACAGATGACATCAAGGGCTGGGTGACAACGATAGATCAAGACGCCGTCAAACTCCTGAGCAATCCTGCCAGCGCCTCCGCCGTCTCGGAAATTGTCACGCTTTCCGATCACGCCTTTCACGGCGTAGCAGGCCTGGATGGGCAGGTGAATCCCGTGCCAGGCGAAGCAGGAGCCGTCACCGGCTACCTGCACGGCCAGTTTATGGCGATCCTGCCTCTTGTCACGAAGGGGTGATAGCCTGTTGTACGGTATGCCCTGGAATGCTCAGGAAGGCAAGCCCGTAATAAGCGCGCTGTAGAGGATCGTGAGTGGCTCCAGGGCAAACCTGCGCATACCTGTCAGGAGCAGCACTGCCGCCAGGATGGCCAGCAGG
>CADDYT010000196.1 GCA_902810755.1 Chloroflexota bacterium | reverse complement strand
GGACCGCTTGCACCAGGCATTGGATTATCAAACGCCCTTTCAGGTGTATCAGCGTTCATGATTCAATTCGTTCGTTGTATTGCTGAGTTCACTCTTATTTGGGGCCGAGTTTTGTCTTGACAATGGGCTCACCCTCTCCTTCATCTGAGTCTTTTCACGAAATGTGCGGGTGAGCCTGACAATGGGGGATACCTTAGAATGCAGCCAGGACAAGTAAGAGAAAGAAGGAAAGATAGGAAAAATAAACCCTGACTATCCACTTTAGTTCACTGCCTTCCAACCCTTCCCATCGCTATACTTGAAGCAAATACATCGCCTCGGTGAAAGAAGGGCAGGGGTAAGTCAGCATCATGAGTCTCTATGAAATTCGCGTGCAAGGACATCTCGATCAACACTGGTCGACCTGGTTCGAGGGACTGGCGATCAACCATGAGGAAGACGGCACGACGCTGCTGCGAGGGAACCTGGTTGATGAGGCAGCCTTGCATGGCGTGCTGATGAAGGTGCGCGACCTGGCCATCCCGCTGCTGTCCGTGAATCGCATCTTCGCTCCCACCGGGGAGCAGGAGGATCGGTGAGGCCAGAGCAGTCGTTACTCGCCTCTGCCAAAAAAGGAAGCCCTGATCGTTGATCTTATGGAATGCTTTTCAGCAGGCGAATGTATATCAGGAATAAACAACTGGTTGTTAAGAAAGGAGCAGGCAATGCTTACCATTCGTGATGCCCTCAATCGAGGCTACAATCTGCTTGGCGTTGGTATCATCGTCATCAGCGGCCTCTCGTTTTTCTCCGATCTGCCGGCGGAGATCGATCAGCTCCCGCATATCGTGGACGAGGTGTTGCTGCTCGTCCTGGCGGCGGTGGCCCTCATCTGGTACTTCATCGGGCGCAACAAATATTCGCACACGGTGATGCCCATTGTCTTCGCGGTCGTCGCCCTGGCGATCAAAGTGCTGGGTCTGATTCTGGAATTCAAAGACCCCGAAGATCGCGGGGATGAATTCGGCGCGCTCGTCCTCTTTGTCGTGCTGATCATCGTACTGGTCTGGCAATACGTCGCCACGCGCCGCCTGGCTGCTCAGGAGGCCGGGCCGGCCCCTCAAGCCGTTCAAGCTGAGATGCGCTAGCCTGTCGCACCCAGAGCAAGAGTCCTGATCTCAGGTCTTGAAGGGAAGGAAAGGAAGGTTTGTTATGCCATTTTCACGGTCCCATCGTCTGGTTCTCGCCAGCCTGTTGTGACGGTCAATGCGGGGACGAAGATCACCGCGACGGTGCCGGGTGGGGCGAGTACCGGTCTGATCATCGTGACCACCTCGACGGGTGTGAATCCAACGGAGAAGGTTCTCAATCCTTCCAACGTCCCTGGCCTCGATGTGAAGTGGACAGCTGCCACTGGCGCTGGCATCGACTCCTCACTGGCGGTGGTCAATGGCATAGTCTACGTCGGCTCAGAGGATGATCGCCTCTATGCCTTCAACGCCCAGACCGGCGCGCAACTCTGGTCAGCGGCTACGGGCAATATCATCGACTCCTCGCCAGCAGTGGCGAATGGCGTGGTCTACGTCGGCTCGCGGGATAGCAACCTGTATGCCTACACACTGCTCACCTCCGAGCAGGTGAAGGCGCCGGGGAGACCCCATCCGGCCAGCCTGCATCCCAATCTCAGCCTGCCTCTCAGCAGGTGATGACAGTTCGCGTCCGGCGGGAGGCTGGCGATCATGGCTCAGAGAGAGCGATTGCCAGCCTCTTGCCAGGCACTCAAGAGCCGCGCTGCCCCAATTACCGGTGGCAGCCGACAAGAAAGGACAGGAAACACCCTATGTCACAGCATCTTCAAGAAAAGCCTCAGCACAACCAGCACCTACGAAGCGGCGCTGAAATACTGACAACACAGGAGGGACCGCGTCTCTCCGAGGAGACGCTGCGGGCGTTCGCGTCGCGCCTGCATGGCGAGATGATCCGGCCAGAAGACGCGGACTACGAGGCGGCGCGAGCGGTCTGGCACGGCGGCTATGATCGCCATCCCGCCCTGATAGTGCGCTGCCTGCACGTGGCCGACGTGATCGCCGCTGTGCAGTTTGCGCGCGAGCAGAAGCTGCCGCTCTCCGTGCGCAGCGGCGGGCATAGTCTGTCCGGCCACGGCACCAACGACGGCGGCGTGGTGATCGATCTCTCTCGCATGAAGGCCATCTCCATCGATCCCACGCGCCGCACCGCGCGTCTTGAGCCTGGCCTGACCTGGCACGAGGTCTCGCACGCCCTTCAGCCCTCTGGCCTGGCCCTGACTTCCGGCGATACGGCTACGGTTGGCGTTGGCGGTCTGCTGCTGGGAGGCGGCATCGGCTGGATGGTACGCAAATACGGTCTGGCGTGTGATCGGGTCCGCGCGGTCGAACTGGTGACGGCTGAGGGACACTTGCTGCGCGCGAGCGCCAGCGATCATCGCGAGCTGTTCTGGGGGCTGCGCGGAGGCGGCGGCAACTTCGGTATCGCCACTGCCTTCGAGGTAGACCTGCACGCGGGCGGGACCATTCTGGGCGGCGCCGTCTTCTATGAAGCAGGCGAGGCGGAACGCATCCTGCGAGCCTATGCCCGCATCGCCCTGGCTGCCCCTGATGAACTCACCACGCAGGCGCTGCTCATGCCCGCGCCGCCCGCGCCCTTCGTCCCGCCTGACAAACAGGGAACACCCTCGGTCGCGCTTGTCTTCTGCTACGCGGGCGACATCGCGGAGGGCGAACAGGTGGTAGCCCCACTGCGCGCGCTGGGAACGCCTATCGCCGAGATGGTCGCGCCCATGCCCTATCCAGCCCTCTTTGCCTTCACCGAGGTGGCTGAGATTCGCGGCTGGCAGCATCACGTCCGCTCAGCGTTCCTGGAGACGCTTCCTGACGAGATGCTCCACGCGCTGGCCGAGTCCGCCTGCGCCATCATCTCTCCAGGAACAATCGTCCAGCTCCGTGTCCTGGGTGGGGCCATGAGCCGCGTCCCGAATGATGCGACAGCCTTCGCCCATCGCGACAAACAGGCCATGCTGCTGATCGAACATTATGGGCCGCTGCCCGCCGATGCAGCCGACCTTCACGCTCGGACCGAACAGGTCTGGCAGGCAATTTCGCCCTATGCCAGCGGCGTGTACGTGAACCTGCTGGGCGACGAGGGGGAGCAGCGCATCCACGACGCCTACCCTCCGGCCACCTACGCGCGGCTGGCGGCGCTCAAACGGCGCTATGATCCGCAGAATCTCTTCCACCTCAACCAGAATATTCCACCAGGTGAGGGGTAAAGCTGACCAGGGCAGAAGTGGTTCCCCTGTTCTTTGGCTCCTTCTGGTCCACGCAGGAAGCGACAGTGGCCTATCTCAACCGATTCCTGGGGAGATAGCTGATCTGTGCGCCCCGTTCTGGGACCAGATGGCCGACTGGAAGTCTTTGCGGTATCGCTCGTGTAGGCCAGGGGGAACGGGATACCATCCCCGGAGGAGAGCATGGGATTGGCCTGCCGGGAGTAGTATGGAGCGTGAGGCAGGGGAACACTGCCTGCCTGCCCCTGCCGGACAGCACAGGTGATCCCACGAGGCAAGATACGAAGCCACGCCTGCGCACAATGCTGCCCGGCAGCACTCTTGCTCCATCGGAGGCGCAGGCGTGGCACGTGGTTCGTCCAGCGAGAGAGGCGTCAGCCGCTCAGTCCGAGAACTGGCTGTGTTGTATCATCTATCTGCCTGGTTGCCATGCTGGCTATCTCCGGATGAGGAACTCTACATGGACAGTGGCTGTTTCCCTTCACGGCAGGGATAACACAAACCCACTGATGGTTTTATACTAGAGGTAGCATTCATCGAAAGGAGGATGCGTGACATGCGTCCAACGATCACGGCGTTTCGCGAGGCCGATATTGAGGAAGCTTCGCGGTTACTGGCACAGCGTCATGAAGGGGACCGCATCCATGAACCTGCTCTACCGGAACGGTTCGCTCACCCGGCACAGGCTCGCCTCGAGGTGGAGCAGACCTGGAAGGCTTCGACGGTTCATGGGGTGAGCGCCGGAGGCGTCGTCGCTCGAGATGACGGGAAGATGATCGGGTACATGATCGGCGCCCCCAGGATCGATGAGACGTGGGGACGCAGCGTGTGGGTGGAATACGCCGGACACGCCATTGATCGTGGGTACAGCGCCGACCTCTACCGTGACCTCTACGCCGCCCTCTCCCCGCGCTGGGTGGCTCTCGGCTGCCTCTACCACATCGTCAATCTCCCGGCCTCCGATCGGGACGCTCTTGATGCCTGGTTTAACCTGAGCTTTGGCAAAGAGCATACATATGGGCTACGCGAAACAGCGTCCGCCGCTTCGTTTCACGTCGCGCTCGATCCCGCCATCACGATTCGGCGTGCCGGGCCTGCCGACGTGGACCTGGCGATCGAACTGGATGAGGTTCTCTCGGTTCATCAAGCGCGCGCCCCGGTCTACGCCATCATCCTGCCCTATCCGAAGGAAGAGGCCCGGCAGGAGGCCCTGGAGCAACTGGAAAAGCCGGATTGGAAGACCTGGCTCGCCCTGCGCGGCGAGCAGGTGGTGGGCATTCAGCTCTTTCTGCCGGCCAGGCCGCCCAAAGGGCTGGGGATAATGGTGATCCCGGAGCAGTGCAGCTTCCTGGGATTTGCCGCCACGCGCGAAGAAGAGCAGGGACGCGGCATCGGTCGCGCCCTCACGGCGCGTGGCCTGGCTTCCGACTTTGACGATGGCTATCGCTTCTGTTTCACGGACTGGCGCGCCACCAATTTGCTCTCTTCTCGGATGTGGGTAGGGCAAGGATGGAAGCCGGTGGCCTACCGGCTGACGCGCCGCTTAGATGAGCGCATTCTCTGGAGCCATGCCAATGCCTCGCCTGCTCCCTGGCAGGAGAGGAGATTCGCTGGCCTCTGGCATTCGTGAGGTTCCTTTTCCTCTGGCTAAGTCTGAACAGTGACGAGAAATTGTCCCTCCTGGCAGCCAGATGCGTGGCTGCTATACTGGTGAAAAACATTCTGACAAGGATCACTTTCGTATCACTCTCGCATGGAGTCACATCTGAGCAGCGAACATCGCCGCCATTAGAACGCCTGCAAGGGATTGTACTAGCTACCTGTCCCAATTTCTCCCACCGGATCCTGGGATTTCCAACTTAACCAGGAAGAGTGTCAATTACGGTTGTCAAGTTTCTCACCGTAGTTTACAGGTTGTCGCCGGGACGAAAAGTTAGGCGATGTCCTTCTTCGGTCAGGAAATGCTGTCGGCAAGACTAATCACCACCACAAGTACTATTTAGTTGACGCCCAACATTGGGAGCATGCTGATCATCCTGCCCCCACCACATCAACTGATCTTCATCGGATAAAGTTCTTTCTGTCCTGTTCGTTCTTCCTCCTGTATGCTTATCGAACTTGCACTCCTGCCACCCAAACGCCACGAATAGTCCGTGTGGCCGCAATATCCTGGGTCGGGTCTCCCTCGATGAGCAGCAAGTCTGCCCGGCGACCAGGCTCAATGACACCACGATCGGTAAAGCCGAAATATTCAGCAGGTAATACGGTTGCAGAACGCAGGGCTTCAACGGGTGTCAGTCCAGCCTCAACCAGCAACCTTAATTCATCATGCAGTGCTTTTCCGTGTTGAATCGGTGCGGGCGAAACAGATCCTTGATTCGCATCCGTTCCGGCCAGGATGGTGACGCCTGCCCGGTGGAGCGCGGTCACTGTCGATCGCGCATGGGCATAATCGCTACCAGTTCCATGCGTCGGCAAGCGTCCCGCGATGCTTGCCACCGCACGCATCATGGTTAACGTCGGTACTGACACGATGCCTCGCGTCGCAATGGAGAGCGCCAGGTTCTCGTCAACGCCCGCATCGATGGGCGCATGGGTGAGAATGTCTACTCCTGCCTCAGCAGCATTTCTGAGTGCGGTTATGGTGGTAACATGCGCGATAATTTTCAGACCTACCTGATGTGCAGCCTCAGCCAGTGCTGTAATGGTTGCGACATCAAGGGCGGCTGCACCCATTCGGCCGGGGTCCTCAACGATCACTTTGATGTAATTCGCACCCTCCGCCACGCGCTCGGCTACAAAACGGCTCGCATCAGCAGGGCCGCTCACCGCACTCGAAGCCGGAAAGCCCATTCTCGTCGTCTGCATGCCGCCTGGCGCACTGGCGACGTTTCCCGCTCCACGGATATCGGCCAACCCTGGTCGATGGCGCAGCGAGTCCGTTATTGCCATCGATTGCGACCCCATATCGAGCAGCGTCGTACAGCCCCAGTGCGTCCCTTGCTCGAGTTCGGCAACATTCCTCAGATGGACATGAGAGTCGATGAAGCCAGGCAGCAGCGTCCCGTGCCGTCCATCAACCGTCCTCTCAGCAGTTGTTGCAGCAGAGATGACCCCCTGGTCAATGACTACTGTGCGTTCCTCGGATAATGCGTTGCCGTCAAACACTTTGACATTGGTGATGGCGATTGCTTCAGACATCCTCTGCTTTCCCTCCCTGTTCAAGCAATTTCGAGACATGCGCGATGGTCTGTTGCATGTGCTGGCGCACCGCCTTGGCAGCGCGAACCGGGTCGTTCGCCTGGCAGGCAGCAAGAATCTCGCGATGTTCCGCGTCGAGACGCTCTGCATCTCTAGGAACGTCGGCCGCTGCATAGAGATGGTTGTAGGCGAGCGAGGCATTGCGCAATTCCTCAATCATCGTAAGCAGCCGCGAACGTCCCCCAATCCGATACAATCGCAAGTGGAACTGTTGATTCAGCTCGACATAGCGAACGGCATCGGTGGTGGCGAGCATCTCATCAAGAATGGCAATCAGTGGGGGAGCGTCCTGCGCCTGGAAGTGTCCAGCAGCTTTCTCAGCGGCCAGCATCTCCAGCGCCATCCGAATTTCATAATGCTCGATGAGATCCTGAATGGTTGGCAAGAACACTCTGACTCCCCGGTGGGGGTCGATGTGTACCAGGCCATCACTTTGCAGCAGGCCAAACGCCTCGCGGACGGGAGTCGTACTGACGCCGAAGCGTTGCGCGATCTCATTCTGACGCAACCGAGTGCCTGCGGCGAGCTGCCCGGTGACGATTTCCTCCCGCAGCACAGCCGCAATCTGCTCCGGAATCGTGGTTTTTGTGAGGACAGTTGTTTGACTGCCCTTTTCTCTATGTGCCGTTGCGTCCATACCTTTTGTTCGCTTCCCCTTGACAAATATATAATACATTGTGCATAATATACCATATTTAAAATGCTTTGTCTAGATGGTAAAGCATGAGTTCCCTCCGGTTCGCGCTGCGGCAGGCCAATCGGTAGGGTGGAACGGAAAGAAAGGAACAACTATGGCAAGTCGCTCTATCAGCGTAGATGCTGGTACCGTGAAGCTTTCAGGACGCTTCCTTCCAGCGACCAATGGAGATCCAAGGGCGTTAATTGTTGCGTTGCACGGTGGAACGTACACCAGCAAATATTTTGATACCCCTTCGTCAGCACTACTTGAGTTCTGCGCTTCCTCAGGCTACTCGATCCTTGCTCTTGACCGCCCCGGCTATGGAACCGCAACATCGGTGCCCTTTGATCAGCTTTCGTTTGATGGCCAGGTTCCCATCCTCAGGCAGGCGTTCGCGGAGATCTGGCAGCGGTACGGCCAGCAATCGGCGGGGATGTTTTTGATTGGGCATTCGATTGGGGGCATGATCGCCTTGCTGCTCGCGGCAGAAAAACCGCACGAGCACCTGCTCGGCGTGAATATGACCGGCTCTGGTGGGCTCTATAACGAGCAGACCAAAGTCGCCTTTGCGTCTTTAGTCAGTGATGAGCCGACCGTGATGATGAATATCGCGATCAAACTCAGAGCCATGTATGGACCGGAGTGGTCCTATCCTGCAGAACAGGCTCAGTACGATCCACAGCGTGACGTTCCTACTGCCGCGATAGAACTTGCCGAGGCCCAGCTCTGGGGCGCGCGCATGCCCGGGGTAGCTGCGCAAGTACGCGTCCCTGTGCAGTTTATTGTTCCTGAATACGACCACATCTGGCGTTCTGATAATGAGGCGCTCAGCCCTGTGGCTGCTATGTTCTCTGCCGCGCCCTTTGTCGATGTCGGTGTGCAGCGCATGGCGGGGCATTCGGTAGAGCTGCATACCCTGGCGCGCGCATTCTACATGAAAGTCCTCGCCTTTGTCGAGGAGTGCATCCTTTACCATCAAAATCGAGCTAACATGTAGAGAGGAACAGTGTCATGCAACTGGTGAGTTACCGGCTTCATGCTGGCACGGATACACGCTGGTGTGCTGGCGTGGAACACGCAGGTCTGGTGGTAGATGTCACTCCACTCTGGTCGGAAAATGCTCATGAGGCAACAACCAAACACGTACTCATTGCCGGACCAGCAACCATCCAGCGTGTTTTCAACCAGGCTCGCGAGGTACTCGCAGCTGGTCCCGAGGCATCAGGCATCTTTGAGGCTGCATCTCTTGAACTGGGTCCACCAGTTCCCGATCCCGATAAGATCATCTGTATTGGTCTCAATTATGCCGATCATGCCAGCGAAGCCGGGCTGGCACAGACCGAGGTCCCTCTCTTCTTCGCCAAGTACCGCAACAGCCTGACCGGCCCGACCAGCCCGATTCTCTTACCTCGCGTGAGCCGTCAGATCGACTATGAAGGAGAGTTAGCGGTCATCATTGGCACGCGCTGCAAAGAAGTGTCTGAGCAAGAGGCACCTGGGTATGTGGCAGGCTACACCATCATGAATGACGTAAGTGCGCGGGACCTGCAAATGCGGACCAGCCAGTTTATCGCAGGCAAAACCCTGGATACCTTCGCACCCATGGGGCCAGGAATGGTGTTGGCTTCTGCTATTCCCGATCCCCAGGCACTTCTCCTGACGACCAGGGTCAATGGGCAGGTGGTACAACAGGCCAGCACCGCCACCATGATCTTTTCGGTGGCGCGCATCATCTCGTTTCTTAGTTCCCTGATGACGCTGGAACCGGGGGATATCATTGCCACGGGTACGCCATCGGGAGTGGGCTTCAAACGGACGCCTCCCCTCTTTTTGCAGGATGGAGATGTCGTAGAAGTCGAGATCGAAGGCATTGGGCAGCTCCGCAATCCCGTCGTAGGTACTCAGACGGAAGCAGAAAGAACAGGTAGAAGCAGCACAAAAAAGAGCTGAATTCATCTCATTACAAAGACACGTCTCGTAGAAGAGATGTCTCTCATCCCGCACAGCATGGAGGAGAAAAGTATGTCACAGGTATCTGAGAACACTACCACCATTCGGCCTACGTTGCATCACTTCAATCTGAAGACGATGCGCCTTCAAGAGATGATTGACTGGTACGGCCTGGTGGTCGGTATGAAGCCAAACTACTCTTTTCCAGGCGGAGCCTGGCTCACCAATGACGAGGCCAATCATCGCCTCGCGCTGCTGGTCTCACCGGTGTTGACCGACGACCCAGATAAGCTGATGCACACCGGCTTCCATCATAGTGCCTTCGAGTTCCCATCAATGGGTGACCTGCTCGACACCTATGTGCGTCTGAAGGCTCAGGGCATCGTGCCACACGCCAGCCTCGACCATGGTCTGACCACCTCATTCTACTATGAAGACCCCGACGGCAACAGTGTCGAACTGCAAGCTGACAACTTTGGAAGCTGGCAGGAGTCCAGCGAGTGGATGCGTACCTCGCCGCAATTTGCCGCCAACCCCATTGGAATACCCGTCGATCCCGATCAGATGGTGGCGGCACGCCAGGCTGGAGCCTCCTTCGCCGAACTGCACGAGCGGGCCTACCGTGGTGAGTTCCAGCCCTCTCGCCCTCAGGATTTGCATGTACCGTTGGGCGATCCACGCTCACCGATCTAGTACATTGAGGCTTAGATAGCTCCACGATCAGGAGAAAGCCCCGTATACGTCCATTTGATGGGTTTGGCCATGGTGCGATTATAGTAGTCAATGAAGGCCAGGATCTGGTCGCGCAAGTTATCA
>CADDYT010000195.1 GCA_902810755.1 Chloroflexota bacterium | reverse complement strand
CTGTGGCTACCGCTGGCCTGTGGCTGCGGCTGGGCTGTGGCTACCGCTGGCCTGTGGCTGCGGCTGGGCTGCGGCTACCGGTGGCCTGGGGCCGGGTGCTAACTCTCCTCTGTTTTCAATTGCAGCCGGAAGCGGGGGTTGTAGCTTTTGTCGCAGTGGCTGCAGGAGACGGCGTGGGAGTAGCGGCGGGCGCGCGGGTACTCCCTGCCACAGTTGGGACACTGGTAGAGGTAGCGGATAGGGCGACGTTCGCGGCGCTGGCGCTCGCGGCGCGCGCTCTCTTCGTGCAGCAGGCGCCGCAGTTCTTCCAGCCCGTAGCCGGTAACGGCGGCCTCGTCGGCGGCGATCGCGTCGTAGCCGTGATGGCGATGGCGGCGCGGCGTGCCGTTGACGCGATCCGCCAGGTGAATCAGTTCGTGCGCCACTGTGACCTCTATCGACTGTGGCTGCATGTCCGGCTCGATGAAGATCAGGTGGCGATGGCCCGGCTGCAAGGGGCAGGCGTTATGCGTGTCCTCGAAGCCCGGCAGGCACTGCTCCGGCGCGGTTCCGGCTGCCCGAGCGTTTCTACGGGCAAGCGGCTCGCGAGCTTTGACCGTTTTTGTGCTGCTGGTTGACCTGCCCGGCGCTGCGGGTGCGGGCGGCAGAGCTGGCGCGGGCAGGTAGCAGTAGCAACCCAGCACCATGCTATGGAGCCTTTTCCCCGTCCACTTCATGTATTCCTGTCGATCCTGCGTCAGCGCGAGCGAGGCGCGTTCGTGCAGCGGGAGGCGTAGTTTACGCCAGTAGTGATCCAGCCAGCGCCGTACCGCTTCATCGCAATGCAATACCGCTTCGTCCTGTCGCGGCGGTGGCGCGGGCGCAGTGTGCGCGGACTTTTTTCGTGCGGCAGCCATGACCGCTCTTTCAACTCCTCGTCTATACAAACAACTTTCGGTCGATGCCTGTTGACGGCAAAAACCCTGTTCCAAGTATAGCAAGCAGGACCAGAGGTTGCAAGGGATCATGCCTCTCTGCTGCTATGGTCCGCTGCCAACACGCACGCGCTCAATCTGCGTCGCAGTCAGGATGCCTGAGAGGAGCAGGAGCAAGGCGAAGAAAATCTGGACATACTGGAGATGGGAGAACTGAAACCAGGCCAGCAGTGTAGCAAGGGCGAAGATGATGCCCAGAATCAAACGATCTGTGCGCTGGAAGGGACGACTGAGCCAGTAGAAGGAGATCAGCGATGAGCCAATCAGTCCAATGGCCAGCGCCTTGCTTAGCACCGAGAGTTGGAACCAGCTACCCACAAGCTGCTGCACATTCGTTGTCAGCCCTGGCACGTGATGCGCCTCCTTGCTTTCCAGTAGCAACAGGATGAATGCGAGCATACAGACGATTAGCATGAAGCGGTCGCCACCGCTTTGCGGCCTGGAGAAACGACCGAGCGTCACCAGAAACGAAATCGCCAGCGTCAGCAGAACCAGAATGTTCAACGCAGCCAGCACGCTGAATGTTTGCGACGGCGGGTTCTGCATAGCGGGTTGTATCTGCTCTTTCATCAGGAAAGAGAAAAGCAGCAGGCAGGTCGGGCCAATAATAAGCAGCATCGTGGCCCGGTCGACCCATTGCAGGACGCGCTGCACTCTGGAAACGAGGCCCGGCGCGGCGAGTAGCGGCACGCTGATAGCGATCAGAATAGCAAGAATGACCAGAATGACCAGTGGAATAGAAAGTAACTGGTAGAGGTGGGCCAGACCGGCTTCATTGAAAGCAGCGAACCCGGAATGCGAAGAGAGCGCACCGAGTCTGTGCAGTTCCCACCGACCGATGGTGGACTCGATAACTGCGCAGACAAGAGCAAGGGTGGAAAGCGCAAGGCGATCCAGGATGCCGGGCGCGTCTTTGAAATGGAAGAGCAGCAACAGAGCGACGACGAGCAGCAAAGCGGGCATAAACAGATACAACTTGAAAAGCGGTAACGAACTGGAAAGTGACATTCCCTGTATGGAAACGCTGCCGCCCATGAAATTTTGCAGCGAGGCAAAGATGATAGCGATAACGAGCAGGGCGGCGTTGCCGTAGAGATCAAGCTGATGACCCTGCGAGCGCAAGAAAAAGATAAAGGCAATGACAAGAATCACACAGAGCAATCCATTGAAAGTCACTGCTGTGTTCAGGTCGATAGAAGAGAAGAAGCGTTGCAATTCGGCTGGCCCCTGTACCCACTGCAGGAGCAAAGAGGTGGGCAGAGCAGCAATGGCAAAGAACCAGCGTTCAGCAGGATAGACGGCAGCTTTTGGCAAGAGCAAGATGAGGGCGATCAAGAGCATCCCCGCGCAGACGAGGGTATTGATCGTCAGGGGAACGGGTGCAGACCCCTGGGCAAACGGCGTTGCCAGCGGGTAGCCGGGGACAAAGGGAACCTGTTCAGTGTTGCCGGTGCCGTATTGGAGGAGTGTACAGATAGCAAGCAGCGTCACCAGCGACAGCCGGTCAAGCCAGCGTCGTGTCGCACGGGGGGGATACACAGGCACGAGGAAGGGGTGAGGCGTGGAGAGCGATGAGAGAAAGTTGCTGAGCAGAGCGCCGACGGCAAGCGCCATCGCAGCCCAGCAGAGCAGGCCGTTGAAAGTGAGCGGCTGCGCGGTTGCCCGGGCGACCTGCCCGGCTTCTGGCAGGAGCAGGAGAGCCAGCAGGAAAAAGAGGATGGCAGTGCCTGCGCCAATGAGCGCATTTCTCGGTTCGCGCCGATTCATCATTTTTGCCAGAGCGAAAATGACAGGGACCAGAATCAGTGTTATACACAGGTCTACACTATAATAAGAGAAGTGAAAAGCCTGGATAAGATAGATGCTGGCGAGCAGGATTAGCGCGCATGAACCGCCGAGCAACATGAGAAATTGCCGCGTCCAGACCGACGAGGTAAAAGACCACTGGCGGATATGCGAGCGCGTCAGGCGGAACAGCTCTCGCGCTTTCTGCTGCGCCTGCACAGTAAGCTGGCCGAAGCGTTGCGGCGAGAAAAGGGCGCGCAACAGCCAGAGAAAGAAACTGACCAGCCACAGGAACAGGCTTTTTAAGGCATTGAGAGCGGCAAGCAAGAGAGAAGGGATGCGAGGGCGGAGAGCCGTATAGGCGCCGCCCAGAATCACTCCCCACGCGCGCAGCGGCACCAGCAATTCCCGCAAAACGTCGGAGAACTGTCGCACCGTTGGCGTATTGACGGTAGCCGGTACAGTAGGCGCAGTATAGGGGTCAGGTGGGAGCAGAGGTTGTGACACCGGTACAGTCACCGGGAGGATGGCCTGTGCGACCAGTAAGTCATCGCGGATGGCGCACAGCTGCTCTCCTACATCGATGGCGTCCGGCGGGCGATCCGCCGGGTTTTTCGACAGCAGGCGAAGAATGAGCCGATCAAGCTCGTCGGGAACCTCCCTGTTGTACATACGGACAGACGGGAAGTCGAACGGGGAGGTATTATCGGTAGGCACGCGGCCTGTGAGACACTGATGCAGCGTGACGCCCAGGCTGTAAAGGTCAGAGAGCGCGTTGCTCTGTCCACCGGCTAAGATTTCCGGGGCGATGTAGCCCTTTGTACCATAGCTGAAGGTATCTTCCAGCTTTTCAGGCTTGAAATAGCGCGCAATGCCGAAGTCGATGAGAAAAAGCTTGCCTTCTCCTGTCACCATCACGTTCGAAGGCTTGAGGTCGCGGAAAATAATGCGGGGGTTACTGTTGTGCAAATATGCCAGAACCTCACAGAGCTGGATGCCGTAGCTGAGGACATCAGCAAGCGGCAGAGATACATTGCCCCTCTGCTGTAATTTTTGCGCCAGCGTCTCACCTTCTATGTAATCCATCACCAGATAATAGCGCCCTTTTTCCTGAAAATTCCCGTAGACGCGAGGAATATTCGGATGCTGAAGACGCCCCAGGATAGCCACTTCACGATTAAAGAGCTGGATATTTCTATCCCGCTCCTCCTCACTCGCGCTCGCATCCACCTTCAATTCCTTGATGGCTACATAGCGGTTGCTGACACGCCTGTCAATTGCTTTGTAGACTACTCCCATGCCTCCGCCGCCCGCTTTTTTCACAATGCGATAGCGATGCTGCAAGACAGTGCCTGGAAGCAGCTCATCGGTGTTTGCCATATCCCCTAGCCATTACCGTCCTGACGATATTTGCAGGGTTTTCTACCCGTCGAATTCTGTTATGCTACAGGGCATTATAGCCAATACTATTGTATATCAAACGAATTCTAATGGAAAAGGTTGCATTCGTCAATGGCCCATACGTCAACTTGACACCTCTTCCACGTGGGCGTAAGATGATAGTATCAGGCCAGTGGTTCCTGGCGAGTGCAAGAAAGCCTTCCATCCAGAAGGAGCCTGTCATGTCGTTTCAGATTTGTATCAAGACGGATAAGCCTTTGCAGCAACTGGTTACAGAGATTCGGGACTTGCTTTGCCTGCCCCCATTCCGGCAAAACTTTTTTGCCGATTCATCATATTTCCAGTTTGAGCTGCTGGGCATGCTCGTGCTGATTCACGAGGCCGAGGAGGAGGAGCGCGAGCCGGAGGTGAGCCAGTACCCTTACTGCTTCGACCTGCAACTGTCCTTTACCGACCACGAACTGGACACCGACGATATGGAGTACCGCTTGCAGCCCTACTACGCGCAATTGCTCAGCTTCCAGCTTGATGTGGAAACCGCCTTTCATGAGAAGCAGAAGGTGGGGGGTCGCTGGCAGATTCGCTATCGGTTCTTCCGCAAGAATCCGAAATGGGACGGCTCCATCCTCTACGGAGAACCCGGCTGGTCCCCGGCGGTTCTCGAGCTGCCCCCCGGCCCCTGGCGCAGCATGAATCCTGTTTTTTGATGTAGCGGCATCCCCTGACCTTGCCCTTGCGCGCAAAAAGATGGTACATTGTTGAGACAGGAGGTTGTTGCACATCAGTGTCACACGTTTAGAACAGGGGCAACAGAGGTATGAGCATCTTGCACACCGGCGTGGGAGAGGCGCTCTCCCCACTGGTCAAACCACCGATTACGCAGGAGCAGTTGCGGCGCTATGCCGATGCATCCGGCGACCACAATCCCATCCATCTTGACGAGGAGGTGGCGCGGCGCGTTGGCCTGGACGGCGTGATCGCGCACGGCATGCTGAGTATGGCCTTTCTGGGGCAACTGCTCGAACAGCAGCTTAGCGGTATCCCCGGCGCATTCGTCGCCGGACTCAAAGTGCGCTACGTCAGCATGGTACGCCTGGGCGATACCATTACCTGTGAAGGCGTTGTCACCGGGCGCGCCACCGCCGATGGCCGCGAAACGGTGGCGGTCGAGTGCTGGGCGCAGAACCAGCGTGGCGAAAAAGTGACCACCGGCAGCGCCATCCTCTCTCTCCCGCACATAGCAAGCAGCGAGGTACAGGCATGACGACAGACGCGCTATTTCTCCCCGGCAATCTCGAATTGCGCTCGCTCTATGATCTCTCCATCTCCAACTGCCGCCGCTTTGGCACGTATACCATGTTGATATACGAAGATCGGCAGCGGGAGGAGGTGAAAGAATATACGAATGTAGAGGTTGCGCGCGAGGCTGTGCAACTGGCGGCGGGCCTGCGCTCGCTCGGCATCGGGCCGGGTGACCGCGTGATGGTGATGATGGTGAACTGCCCGCAGGTGATTATTGCCTACCAGGCCATCGCGCGCGCCGGGGCAGTCATCATTCCCATCATGCCGTTGCTGAAAGCGCCGGAGGTGCGCTACATCGCGCAAAATTCGGGGGCAAAAGCGGTGATTACCAGTCCCATTTTGCTGCCCATGCTGCGCCCTACGCTGGCCGACGTGCCGACCATGCAGGACATCATAGCCACCGGGCTGGAGGACGCCCCCGCGCAGGATGACGGCGCGTCCTCCACCCTGCACCGCTATCAGGACATCGTGGCGCGCGGGGCCGAGTTCGCGGAGCGGTATCTGGAAGACCTGCCGGGGATCAGACCCGCGCTCGACAACACGGCTGTCACCATCTATACATCCGGCACAACGGGCAACCCGAAGGGTGTGATGCTGACACACCGCAACCTGATTGCCAACGCCCTGGGCGGCGCGGGCGAGATCGAGGAAACGACTCCCCGCAGCGAGGAGGTGCAGCTGGCCATCCTGCCGCTCGCGCACAGCTTTGGCCTGCTTGTCTCCAACGTTGCCTATCTGAGCGGGGCCACCATCGTCATGCACCCCCGTTTCGATACGAGCGCGGTGCTTGCGGCCATTGAACGCTATCGCGTCACCGGCTTCGCGGGCGTCCCGGCTATGTTCGTCGCCCTGCTCTACTCGCCGGACGCTGAGAAGTACGATACAAGCAGCCTGGAATACTGCGTGAGCGGCTCGGCGCCTCTGCCGGTGGCCATCCTGCAGGGCTTCGAGCAGAAATTCGGCTGCCGTATCCTGGAAGGCTACGGCCTGACGGAGGCCAGCGCGGCCCTGACCGGTCACGGTCGAGAGATGGAGGTGCGTCCCGGCTCGGTGGGCAAGCCGCTGGCAGGCGTGGAAATCCAGATTGTGGATGAGAACGATCAGCCGCTGCCGGTGGGTGAAGTGGGCGAGGTGGTGGCGCGCGGCCCCAATATCATGCAGGGCTACTACAATATGCCGGAGGAGACGCGCAACGCCATGCGCAACGGCTGGCTGCATACCGGCGACATGGGCCGCTTCGACGAAGATGGGTACCTGTATATTGTCGAACGGAAGAAAGACCTGATTATTCGCGGCGGCTTCAACATCTACCCGCGTGACGTTGAGGAGGTTCTCAATCGCCACCCTGCCGTCATCGAGTCGGCGGTGGTCGGCATCCCCTCGGAGCGCATGGGCGAGGAGGTCAAAGCCTTCGTCGTCGCGCGCGCGCCGGTGGACGCCGAGGCGCTCAAAGCCTTCTGCCGCGAGTCGCTGGCGAACTACAAGACGCCGAGCGAAATTGAGTTTGTAGACGCCTTGCCCAGAAATGCTGTGGGCAAGATCGACAAGAAGGAGCTAAGGAAACGCCATGTCCATTGATATGCCCCTTGAAAACGCATCGTTACACGAATTACAGCAGACCCCCATCGATAACGTGCTGCACATCATCGACGAGGGACTGGTTCATCTGCCAACATACCGCGAACTCTACTATCGTTGGGAACGCCAGCAGTGGAAGGCGCAGGAGATCGACTTCAGCTTCGACCGCCAGCAGTGGGAGGGCATGAAAGAGGAGGAGCGCGAGATGCGCATGTATGGCCTCTCCGCCTTTTTCCGGGGCGAGGCCTCCGTCACCGACACCCTCTCGCCCTACGCCATCGCCATGCCGGACGAAGATATGCGCATCTTCGTCACCACCCAGACGGTCGACGAGGCGCGCCACACCGTCTTCTTCGACCGCTTCTTCCGTGAGGTCATCGGCATCGAGAAAGAGTCGCTGGAGGCCGAACTGGGCGTGGCAGAGCAATACATGGGTCCCCAGATGAAGTACATCCTCATCGAGGCCCTGCAAACCATCGCCGACAGCATCCGGCGCGACCCCGGCGACCTTGCCAGTCTGATTGAGGGTGTCACGCTCTATCACGTCATCATTGAGGGAACAATGGCGCTGGCAGGCCAGCGCAGCATTCTGGAACTCTATCGTCAGTACAACCTCTTCCCCGCCTTTCGCGGCGGCTTCACCGCCGTTGCCCGCGACGAATCGCGCCATGTCGTCTTTGGCGTCAAATTCCTGCGCGATATGATCCAGCGCGACGCGGCCAACGCACAGGTGGTGTACAACGCCATTAACAAATACATCCCTACCGCCCTTGAGGCCATCTCGCCCGGCCCGGAGGAAATTCCCGGCATCCTGGCCGCCGGTCAGGACCCCTGGGTGACGCCGCGCTACGCCGTGGACTCGCTACGCAAAAAAGTCAAAGTGGTTGGCCTGAGCATGGAACTGCCCACCGTGCCGCCGCCGCCGTTCTAAAAAAGATGCCGCAGGCCACGCCGCGCAGGCCATCGTGGCGCATACCGGAGAGCCGCACAGGGTGGGGACGTATATAGTAGGGCCATCCCTTGCGGGTGGCCTGCGGGTGGCCTGCGGCGCCGCCCGCAGGCCTGCGGAGGCTGATAGCTGTAATAACACGTAGAAAGGCGATGCACATGGTATCTGCTGTTGTGTTAATCAACGTGCAGCGCGGGCATGTCAACGAGACGGCCCAGAGCCTGCTGGAAATCGACGGCGTGGCCGAGGTCTACTCCGTCACCGGTGAATACGACCTGGTGGCCCTGCTGCGCCTGCACCGCTATGAGGACCTGGCCGAAGTCGTCACCGAACACATGGTCAAGATTCCGGCCATCACCCGCACCAACACCCTCATGGCCTTCCAGTGCTACTCCCGCGCCGACCTGCAACAGGCCTGGGACATCGGCGTAGAGTGATCTGCTTGAAGCGCATATCCAGCAAAAGTCTCACGGACAGGGCCAGGTGAAACCCGACCTGCGGGGTAAATCGTTTTAACCCTAGAAGTTACAACCCGGAGGTGGAGTTGCCGGTGGATGAAGACTATTATGAGGAGGTATCTATGCTGCAACGTGGTATACAGACACGGAAACAGAGCGATACCAGCGTGAAGTCCGTTCTCATCGTTGAAGATGACCCTGATATTGGACCATTTCTTGTGGAATCGATCATGCTGGAAACGCCCTATCAGGCCATGCTGGTAACAGATGCTTATAAGGCATTAAAAACGATAACGTATCTGAAGCCGAATCTGTTTATTCTGGATTATCGCATTCCATACCTCAACGGCCTCGAACTATGTGATCGTATTCGTCAGATAGATGGCTTCAAAGATGTTCCGGTGATTATGACCAGCGCGCAATTGCCGGAACAGGAGGTGGCGAAGCGTCGCATTGTTGGTATGCACAAACCGCTCGATTTGAACGAGTTTCTTGATACCGTCGAGCGGTTGATGGCTTGATTTCTTGCGATACAGGGGCTACAATACAAGTAGCTTGAGGCTGTGTTGAACTGCTATGCAATCAGCACATGAATCATATACTCCTCGCGGAAAGGAGCCTTGTATCGTGACAAACGGTGTGCAATGGAGCAAAATCTGGGGGAACGTCATCCTGGGCGTCCTCTGGATTTGTTGCTTCCTGTTCATTTCTCCCACGCTGATTATCGATTACGGCGCGGGCATAACCATGAATTTCAAGATGACTGTCGTGGTCATCGGCCTGCTCATCATCGTTCTCTATAACATTTTCTACCGCTCCAACGGCCTCTCGACCAAGTTGGGTCTGACCTGTATTCTCACTATGTGCTGGCTGGCCTTGATTATTTTCTATCCCTTTAAAGACCCCAGCAACAGTGCAGCCGGGGCGGTAGGCTTCTTCACGCTGATCGGCGGTCTCGCCGTCTCCGTCCTCTGGGTACACTTCTTCGCTGATGAACTGACATAAAGCAAGGATGACCAGAACAGGGTGGTGTGCGCTTGCAGGTTAGTCGGCCCTGGTGCAGCAAGCTGCGCCCCTATGAACTACGAAGCCGTTCTGTGCGCCCCTGAGTTAACAGGGGCGTAGCTTGCTGTACCCTGATACTCCTGCTGGCTATTTTAGCTGCGCAGTTGCAGCATATAGAGCGTATTGCCGGAGGGGTCTTTGATGGCGAAGGTGCGGCCAAACGGCTCATCCTTCGGCTCCTGCGCAATCTCGACGCCCCGGCTGCGCAGTTCGGCATAAACGGCGTCAGCATTGTCCACGAACCACCAGAGTTCGATATCGTTGCCCTGCGCGGGCGAGATGGTTGGCTCGTGCGAGATGGCGAAGGTCGCGCCGCCTTGCTGCTTGAACTGCACGAAGTTGGGGGCCACATCCTCTACTTCCAGCCCCAGTTTCTCTGTGTAGAAGTTGCGCGCCTCTTCGATATCGTTGACGTGTACCATGACAAAGTTCAGACCTGACAACATGGCATTTCTCCTTTGCTTTCGCATTCTGTTATGCATCCATTCATCGCGTGAGTCCTGTTTTTCCTCACGTCCATAGTATGCACGGACGGTGTGACAGCAGTATGGCAAC
>CADDYT010000194.1 GCA_902810755.1 Chloroflexota bacterium | reverse complement strand
CAGGCCACCCGCCAGGCGCTCGCACGGGCTTAAGTTAACGCCTATGGGGCCACCCCTGGCGGCTGGCCTGCGGCGGCCTTAAGTTGACGCCTATGGGGGTGGCCTGCCCTGCGTTAACGGAAGCTCGTGCGAGCGCGAAGCCTTCAGTTAACCCTTATGGGGGGGGCCTGCTTCGCGCTCGCACAGCCTTCAGTTAACCCTTATGGGGATACGCCCCTATTGTCCCTGAGCCGCCGGGCAGGTGATATTTACCTGGCGCGCGTTGCGGTCATAGGTGACGCTGCACGTCTGGCCGTTGATGGTTGTCGTGCCGGAGCAGCCGAGCAGCAGGTTCCCGTTGACCGAGCAGTTGACCGGCTGCACAATGGTCGTGCCGTTGATCGTCGCATCGACGACCACACCGTTGCCGTCCGTCTTCAGCGTGATCGGGTCGGGCTGGTTCAGCCGCTTCATACAGTTGAGGCCGTTGGCTTCATACGTAAAGACGAAACGCTGGGCCAGAAAGGTGAAGAGCGAATTGCCAGCCGCAGGGTCGGGCGATCTCTGGAACTTGGTCAGGTGCGCATCCAGTTGCAGGCGCGAGGGCGCGACAGCCAGCAGGTTCTGGCAATAGGTCTTCGTGCTTGACACGGCGGCATTCTGCACCGGCGGCTGATCGACGCCCAGACGATAGGCATTGACCTTGTCCAGATTGAGATTGCCGTTAGCCACAACCATCGGGTCAAAATTCGGCACCAGGGCGATGGGCGCGGCCTGATGGGCGGCGGCCTGCAATTCGTCGAGCGGCAGCGCAGTGGTCATGTGGCCGGGGTTGGCCAGATCGGGCGCCATCCAGGGCGTGCAGCCGAGGGCGGGATCGATAAAGTTGTCCAGCAGGCCGTTGTCGCTGCCGTTGGTCAGCACCTGCGCGTTTGCCAGCGCGGCCTGGTTTGTCGCCGTCATCTGCGCCGTCTGCCCGTTGCCGTTCACCAGGTAGGCAGCGGTGACGTTATCGCTCTGATCCTGGTCGACGACGGAGAAATCGCGCACGGTCGGGCAGATCAGGCCATCTTTTGCCCGCCCCAGCTGCGGCGGCGTCAGATGTCCGGCGGCAATGGCAGCGTTGGCGGCGCGGAAGAAGGCCGGGGCATTGCAGTACGCGAACTGACCAAAGATCGACCCCTGAATGCCGTTGACGCAGCGGCCCTGTTGCAGGCTGCCATTGGTCCCCCGCAGTGTCAGATTATTGCCGTTGAAGCCAAACCAGATACCGACAACGGCATTGGCCGCCAGCGTTGGCACGACGGGAGCCGCCGCCGGCTTTGTTCCCTGGTCAACTACCAGCGGGTTATACACGGAAATACTGCTGGTGTTCGGGTCAAAGACCGCCGCCTGCACAAAGGCACTTTGATTCGCATTCGCCTCGTTGCATGGCCCGTTGTTCTGATTGGTGGCAACCAACTGGTAGGGCGTTGCCAGCCCCTGCGCGCTGAGCGGGTTGGCCGGGACAATCAGCGTGCAATCGCCATTGGCAGCCGCCGCATGCGATCCCATGCGCGGCAGCACAAAAACGATTCCTGCGATCAGCGCCAGCACCAGCGGCACACAGATACCAACCAGCGCCAGCGGTGAAAAACGGCGCTTGCGCCCCCCACCGTAACCATAGTTGAACGAACGACGTGTTTGCTTGCGCATACTCAATACACCCCTTCTCTTCGTGAGCGAACCCGCAGTTTCCGCCTGTTCGCTCTTCTCATCTCGCTGTAAGGAAACGCACAGGCACGCGAGTGATTGTGCGCCTGCCGGGCGGTTCCCTGTTTTCTGCCTGCCAGCACTATCGGTCATCATAGCAACATCCTGTCCTGAACCGGCTCCTGCGCGTTGCCATTTCCCCGGCGCTGGTAGTTTTCATTCGCAGACAACGCGTCCGTTGTCTCTCTAAGAGAAGCAGCCACAATGAGATGTTGTGGTCTGATATGAAGCTTTTTGATATAAGTTTGTATATACTTGCTGGTTGCGATATTACCATACCTTTTTCCCTTTTTTCAGATATCTGAGCGTACATCTAGCAGGAAAGTACCAGCCTGTGGTTAAGAAATCTCAACCGTCTCAGAGCCTTCGCTCAGGATGAGATGCTCTCTTGCTTGCGATGAGAGAGTCATTGCGGTTATACTGGTTGAGGAATATTTTTCCCATCTGAGCATGTATTTGCGCCTTCGGAGAGGAAATCAGCAGAGGAGGATGGTTTATGCGAGCAATTCTGAGCGCGGCCAACCGTGAGGGGCTGGTAGAGCTGGCACAGCGACTGCAGGCCCGTGGAGTGACCCTTTTTTCGACCAGTGGTACCGGCTATGCTTTGCAGGAGGCCGGGGTTGCAGTGGAGCCGGTGAGCAAGGTGACGCAGTTTCCCGAAATTCTCAACGGGCGTGTCAAGACCCTGCACCCGGCGATCTATGGCGGCATTCTGGCGCGTCGGCATCTGCCCGAACACATGAACGAGCTGGCCAGCCACGATATCCAGCCTATCGATATTGTCGCCGTCAACCTCTACCCCTTCGCGGAAACCATCGCGCAGCCAACGACGACGCTGAACGAGGCGCTGGAGCAGATCGATATCGGCGGCGTGACGTTGATTCGCGCGGCGGCCAAGAATTTCGAGGATGTGATTGTGCTGGTGCGCCCGCAGGATTACGGGCCGGTGATGCAGGAGTGGGAGCAGCAGGGCGAGGTCAGTCTGGAAACGCGCCGCCGCCTGGCCGCCATCGCCTTCCAGCATACCGCGCTCTACGACAGCACCATCGCCGAATACCTGCGCGGCCCCTCTTCCACGCTTTTTCCCGACGAGCTGACCCTGCCTCTGCAACTGATCCAGCCTCTGCGCTACGGGGAGAATCCGCACCAGAAGGCGGCTTTCTATCGCTGGGGAGGCGTGCCAACCCCGCAATCGACGCCGACCGTTGCGGGGGCCGAGGTGCTGCACGGCAAAGAACTCTCTTACAACAACCTGCTTGACCTCTCCGCGGCCCTGGAAACGGTCGCCAGCTTCACCGCGCCGACGGTCGCCATCATCAAGCACACCAATCCCTGCGGCCTGGCCTGCGATGATGTGCTGGCCGAAGCCTACAGGAAGGCGCACGCCGGCGACCCCATTTCGGCCTACGGGGGAATCATCGGCAGCAATCGCAAAGTTGACGAGGCGACGGCGCGGGAAATCTCGCAGCTTTTTTACGAGGCCATCATCGCCCCCAACTTCACGCAGGAGGCGCTGGACATCCTGCGCGCGAAAAAGAATCTCCGCCTGCTGGCAACGCATTGCCCTATCGAGCCGAAGCCCGGCACGTCGGCCCTGGCCTCGGACCGCCCGGAGGTGCGCAGCGTGAGCGGCGGCCTGCTCGTCCAGACGCCAGATTCCGTCGGCACAGGCGAAATTGACTACACCGTGATGAGCGAGCGCAAACCGACGCTGGAGGAGATGACCGATCTGCTCTTCGCATGGAAGGCGGTGCGCCACGTCAAATCCAACGCCATCGTGCTGGCGCACAAGCTGGCGGTCGTCGGTGTTGGCGCGGGGCAGATGAACCGCGTCGCCAGCGTGCAACTGGCGGTGGAGAAAGCGGGCGCGCGGGCGCGCGGCTCTGTGCTGGCTTCCGATGCCTACTTCCCCTTCCCCGATGGCGTGGAGACCGCCGCCAGAGCAGGCGTCACCGCCATCATCCAGCCCGGCGGCTCTATCCGCGACGACGAAGCCATCCGCATGGCCAACCGCTACGGCGTCGCCATGATCTTCACCGGCAAACGCCACTTCCGCCATTAGGGAGGCAGAGGACAGGGAAACAGGCAATGGTGAGCTGACCCTGTATGCTTCCAGCTGAGAGAGCTTTTTATTCTCCCACAAAGGCGACGAGGCGGCAGAAGGCGGCCTCACCGCCGTTGAACTTCCAGGGGAAGCAGCCGACCCAGATACGCTGGTCAAGCACTTCATCGATCATGCCGCCCGCGTTCTCCACGTGAAAGACGCCGTGCGGGAACATATCATAGTGCATGAGTTGCAGATCATCGGCGGGCCAGATCTCTTCCAGTGGCTTGCCCAGCTTCGCCGCCGCTTTGGCCGCGAGATCGGGCCGCACCTGGCGAATGACCGTGTTCATGGGATGATCCATAGAACCGGCATCGATGGCAAACCAGGAAATTTTGCGTTCCAGCACCCAGTTGACAAATTCGCGCGTCGGCCCCGGGTGCTTGATGAAGTAGCGCGTCTCGTCCGGTTCCGATTCGCCATACCAGTTGCTCGGATAATACCTGTGGTAGCCGGTATGTACCACTACGATATCGCCCGGCTCGATGCGCAGGCCCGTCTTGCGCTCCCAGTCCTCGAAGTGCTGCGAGGTATATATATCGTAATCGCCGATACCCATGCCTTCCAGGTCGACCACCACCCCTGGCCCGACCAGCTTGCTCAGCGGGATACTGCCGATATCCTGCCCGTTAGTCAGAAAGTGCAGGGGCGCATCCAGGTGCGTGCCGACGTGCAGCGTGGACGAAATATGCTGCCCGCCCACCTTGTCGAAGGCCACGCGCTTGATCCACTTGATGGTGGGGCCTTCATAGGTGGCAAAACCCGGCGTGTGCATATCCCAGTTCTGTGACAGATCGATCACACGCATATGGCTCAAATCAATCGTTTGCATGTTTCTTAACTCCTTACGTTAGTGATTATCACCGCCTGCCGTTCTGCACCGCGTCGAAAATGATCTCATCGATCAACTGCTCGACGGGGGCGCGGTCGTCGGTGTAGTAGACGTGGGCCGTTTGCTCTTCGCGCAAATTGCCTGTTTTAATGCTGAAGGTGGTCATGGTCTTGAGCAAAGGATTGCTCAAAGCGCCACTATTGCTCCAGAAGTTAATCAAGCTGGTCGGCTGATTGGTGCCGATGACCAGGCTATTCCGGTAAAAGCCGGTGTCTATAATATAGACGTTGGGAAAGACGGCGCGCATGGTCTCGGCAAGGGTATCAACAAGACGAAAATCTGTAGCTGTACGCCCGGCATTGATGACTGCCACGCCTCTTGAGGTCAGGTGCGCCCGCACTTCACGAAAAAACTCCACCGTCGTCAACTGGAACGGCACGTAGGGCTGCTGGTAGGCATCAACGGCAATTTCGTCGTAATGCTGCGTGGTTGTGCGCAGGAAGTAGCGACCATCCTGCACAATCACGCGCAGGTTCGGTTCGTTCATATCGAAATACTGGCGCGCTAACTGCACAATTTCCCCGTCAATCTCAACGCCATCGATGGGGATTGGCCCGTAGGCTGCCGTCATCTCGCGGGCGATGGTGCCTGCGCCGAGGCCGAGAATGGCGACGCGCTTCACCTGCTGCGGCGAGAAGGGCGGATTGTTGAAAAGAGGCGCAACCATGAAATAGTCCCAGGGACCACCGGTGAGGATGGCATGGGGGTCATAGATGGAGTGGATGCCCACGCCCTCGTTCAGCACCAGTTGTATCTGGCTGCCAACCCGCACCACCTGTATATAGTTGTAGGCCGACTCGCGTTCTGCGATCAGCGTCCCGGCGCCGTTGCTGCCGTTGGCAGGGCGAATCGGCCCCGGGATGCTCGTGATAGCCAGCCACATGGGGATGAGCAGCAGGATGGAGAGCAGATTTTTATTGAAATGCCCTCTGCGCTGCCCATTCCCGCTGCTGTTGTTGTTCCCCGGCCCCACGTCTTTGCCGCCCGGCGAGCGCGAGCAGATCAGGCCGAGGACGGAGACGAGCAGCAGAGCGACGGCGAAGCAGAAGAAGGTGCGATAGGTACCGATGGTGGGAATGAGCCAGAGGACAGGCAGAAACGTCCCCAGGATGCTGCCCGCCGTTGAGATAGCATAGAGCTGCCCGGCGATCCTGCCCGACCGGCCCACCTGCACCACACGCAGGCGAATGGCAAACGGCGAGACACAGCCCAGCAGAATCATCGGCAGCGCGAAAAGCAGAATCACCGAGACCAGCGAGCCGTAAAAGACGCTGATGGAGACGCTGGCAAAGGCCGACAGCGACCAGTCCAGAATCGGGCGCGAGATGAACGGGATCAGGCCGATGAGGAAGGCCGCGACGATGGTCAGCGTATAGAGGAAGGCGGGTCGCGGCCTGCGGTCGGCGAGCTGGCCGCCGACATAGTAGCCGATGGTCAGGTAGAGCAGGATCAGGCCGATCAGGTTGGCCCAGACGAACAGAGACGTACCGAAGTATGGCGCGAGCAGGCGCGAAGCCGATAGCTCAACGGCCAGCGAGGCCGCGCCCGCCACAAAGACCAGCACAATCAACAGCCAGCCCTGCAACGAATGACCAGCCGTCGAGATAACAGCGCCGCTCTCAGCCTGTTCCTCTCGCGGGCGTTGGCGATCTCGTGTTGTGGACATAAGAAAACGTCACTCTCTTTCACTCAACAGGTTTGCAGGTTCCTGTTATTTTCGCATATTTACGGACATTCGTCGAGAATCTTGACCGTGCCGGGGCTAAAAGATTCTCTCCATCAGCCAGGGTGAATAGCGTTCGACCATATCGGCGCTGATAGCATTGGCGCAGCTAATTTCGGCCAGCAGCAAGGCGCCGGGACGGGGCGTGCGCTGCCCCGTTGCACGGTCCGGTCCGCGGCGCACAAACCGAGATGGGTGTGCCAGCCATCCATCCATTCAAAATCGTCGAGCAGCGTCCAGTGGAGATAGCCGCGCACAGGGACGCCCTCGCTGATGGCTCGATGGAGCCGGGCCAGGTGTTCCAGCATCTTCGGCCCGTTCCCACCAGTTTGCTGCTTTCCCGCTGACCTCGCCCGTGCGAATGCGCCCCTGCTGCTCCCAGCGATACCACTGGTTGTTCGTATTGTCCCCCTCATACTGATGCGAGGAAGTGGCCGTTCCCTGGAGAAAACCTGTGGGGAACCGGAGTATGCGCGTCTTTGCCATCATGCCCCTCACAGACGAACTTTCAGGATAAACACGGCCCCGGCGAGCAGGAAGGCGGTGGCTACTGCGAAGACCACGCGGTAGCCGAGGGCGGTGGTGGCCGCGAGGCTGACAAGGTAGATGACGAAGCCGCCCAGGGCGGGCGCGAGAATGGACGGCAAGCTGCCTGAAGTCCCCCACAGCGCAAAATCCTTGCCCACGCTGCTCAGAGAAGGCAGCGCGTCAATGGCCAGCGCCCAGTCGACGCTGGTATAGGCCCCGTAACCGACGCCGAAGAGAATGCCCAGCAGCCAGAGCGGGAAACTGCCCGGCGCGATGACAAAGGCGAAGGAGGCCATCGCCATACAGAGCGTGGCGAAGCAGACCACCGGCGTCCGCCTCGTGCGGTCTGAGAGAACGCCGAGCAAAAAGGCGCTGCAAATGGCCCCGACCAGCGCCAGCAGGGCAACCAGCGCGGTAGACTGCACAAAATTGCTGATGTGGGCAACGTTGGCAAAATAGTATTCGATGAAAGTCATAAACAGGGTCAGCCCCATCATGACGGCAAAATGGGTGAGGAAGACAAGGACAAAGTTATATTCGCGCCAGGGCGCGAGCCAGTTGAGGGCAAACCAGCGCCGGAAACGCGACCACGCGCTTTCCCCTTCTTCTAATAACGGCTCCCTCATAACAGGCATAAATGGCGTTTCATGCACACCGAGAACGGTAATCAGGGCACCAACAATCAGGGCGACGGCGGTCAAAATATAGAAGAGTGTTGCGCCGCGCCGGATGGCTGCCGCGCCTACAGAGGCCAGGCTGACCCCACCGAGCAGCAGCCCCGCTACCGCCAGCGAGCCGATGTTGCCGAGAATGGTCATCAAGCCCATATAGCCGGAGGCCGCGCCGCGCTGCTCCTTCGGAACGCGATCGGGGATGAGGGCCTGATATGTGGCGTTGGCGAGGTTGCTGCCAATCTGGTTCAGAATTAAGGCCATGACGAAGACGGCGATAGTATCAGCCGTTGCCAGGAACAACGCGCTCAGCACCAGCAGAGCGGCCCCGGCGGCGATATAGGGACGGCGCCGTCCCCATGCGCCCGGCGTGTTGTCGGAGAGCATGCCGATGAGCGGGGGCATGACGAGCGAGAAAATTGCGCCCACTGCCGAAATCCAGCCGAGCAGTACCGCCTGCTGTGCATTGCCGACCTGCCCTGCTGGCACGAAGAGCAGGATTTGCAACGGTATAACTATCGGGAACAGCGCCGCGCTCTGCGCGTTGAGCGAAAACCAGAAGACGCTCAGGATAAGTTGATCGCGCACGGTGAGCTTCTTGAGGGGCGCGAGTGAATCCATCATTCACTCCTTCATAACAACTTCTGCAACCGCAGGAGATCCTCCATTTTGCCGGAAACTTTGAGCTTGCGCGTAATGAACGCGACCTCCGGGTTTGTCTTGCGATCAAGAATACCGGCCAGGATATCGCTGCCGGTGGTGACGGTGATATCGGGATTGGGAATACTCTTCTCCTCCAGCGACGCGCTGCCATCCTGCGCAATGCTCAGCACAAACGTGCGCTGCAAATCAGGAAACGTCAACTGGATGGTTCTGGCAAAGCCCTGGAAGGACGCTTGCATTGCGGGCTGCTCAATGCGAGCGCGCATGCGCTCAAGATAGGGAACAATATCTGCCATAGCATCTCCTTACGGGTTGATGAAGTGCGGCAGGTAGTCTCGCTGTGCCGCCGCCATTTCATCGAACATCTGCCGTATCTCAGAAAGGGAGCAGACCGCCGCCGTCAGCGGGTCGAGCATCAGCGCCTGTACTGCCGCTTCGCGGTCCTCGTTGAGCAGGGCCTGCGCCAGCAAATCATGCACAACCATATGGGCGGAGTCCAGCGCGGCGAGCGGCGCGGGCAGCGGACCGAAATGGAGCGGCTGCACGCCGTTCCTGTCCACCAGGCACGCTACCTCCACGCAGCCATCGCGTGGTAGATTTTCGATCAGGCCACTATTACGCACGTTGCCGTGAATCATCCGGGGACGGTTCAGCGCGTGGCCCTCGACGACGAAGGAACCGGCATCCAGGCTGCGCTCCAGGTAAAAGGCGCGCTCTCCCCGCCGCTCGCGTTCCAGGTAGTCGCGCAGACGCTCCTCGCGCTCGGCCCGTTCGCGCGGCCAGTTTCTCGCCCGCGCCCCACCCACGCAATCCGGCTGAATGCCAACATAATGGTCGATCAAATCCCTGCGTTTGCGGAAGTAGGGAACGTATTCGGACGTATGCCCGCTGGATTCGGTTGTGAAGTAGCCGAAAGCGCGCATAAGGTCGAAGCGTACAGGTTCCTGTTCGTATATGTCCGCCGCTTCGGCTGCTCTGCGCAGGCGGGGATAGAGGTCCTCTCCATCATGCTCAAGGGTGACAAACCAGGAGAGGTGATTAATACCCGCGCAGCGATAGCGCATCTCCTCAAACGGCACGTCCACATAATCGGCCAGTTGATATGCCGTCAGGATGGTGGACTGGCAGAGTCCGACCACTGCCAGCGAGGTTGCGCGCAGCGCGGTGAGCGTCATGGCGGAGAGCGGGTTGCTATAGTTGATGATCTGCGCCCGCGGGCAGAGTTCCTCCAGGTCGCGGCAGATGGCGAGCCAGGCCGGGGCCGTGCGCAGGTACTTGAAAATGCCCCCCGGCCCGATGGTATCGGCGATACACTGCTCGACGCCATATTTCAGGGGAATCTCGTAATCGAGCCGCGTGTTTTCCGGCCCTCCTACCTCGATCATGTTAAACACATAGTCACAGCCAGGGAGAATGCTGCGCCTGTCGGTTGTCGCCTGCACCGTCCAGCGTTTCCCCGCCGCCCGAATGACCTGTTCGGCCACCGCCTGGGACAATTCCAGTCGCTGCGTATCCAGGTCAACCAGGGCAAATGTGCCATCATCCAGCCCATCGATGGCCAGAATATCGGTAATCACATTCAGAGCAAACGTCCCACTCCCGGCCCCGATGAGTGCAACTTTGACCATGTTTCTCCTCGTTCTACTGAATGCAGAAAAGGATAGACACTATGAAGTGTATCTCTAGCACATTATAGCAGATGAGTGGCTATGCTGCCCGATAAACTTTGACACTGAAACCGGTAGCCCCATGTCATGCCGTCTGCTGGCTCCCCGTCACAGGTCGACAGCGCAGGCCAGC
>CADDYT010000193.1 GCA_902810755.1 Chloroflexota bacterium | reverse complement strand
GTGCCGGGGTTGAGCGGCAGCAATGTGCCGGGGTTGAGCGGCAGCAATGTGCCGGGGTTGAGCGGCAGCAATGTGCCGGGGTTGAGCGGCAGGTCACCCACCGGCAGGCCACCCGCAAGGGGTGGCCCTACTCTACACAACTCCTTTCCAGGCGACACGAGTCACCCGTGGAGAGTAGGGCCACCCCTTGCGGGTGGCCTGCGGGCGGCCTGAAGTGAACGCTTCTGGGGCTACGGCTTCCTCTCGCTGGATACCGGTGCGGCGAATACGCGGGCGCGCGGCTTCTACCGGCACCTCGGCTTCCAGGAAGAGGATGTCAAACTGGTGAAGGTGTTGTAATCATTTCCGCCTTCTTGCTTCTCCATAAGAAATACCAGAGTATAGTAGTTTTTGACCGGGTACTTGTTTTTATTGGCCGGTACGATTACAATGGCTGTGCGAGGAGCGTTGCGTACCCATTGCGTATTTTTGTTGCTTGAAAGACCTGGAGTTGTGGATGTTCATCGGGAAGATCGTCAAGTCTGACTCGCATATCAATTATGTCTGCCAGATTTATGGGCCGCGAGAGGTTGAGGTGGAGCCGGTGCCGGCGGATTATGCGTTTGGCCGCTTCGTGCGCGTCTCCATTCGCTCGGCGCAGGCGGATGACCCCGACGAGGATTTGAACCGCGTGCTGGGCAAGAGCCAGGAGCCGGTGACGTATGCCGTCGGGGTGATCTACGATACGATTTTGCAGAATCCGGCCTATGGCGTGCTGGGGCCGCGCCTGTCCAACGAGGCGCAGGTGGAACTGTTCTCGCCCGACTATATTACGGAGCGGGCGGTGCTGATCTATGTGATGATTCTGGGCATGATTGAGCAGCGCCCATTGCCCGGCGGCAAGACAGAACTGCTTTCGGTGATGCATGGCGTGCCATTGCTCTCGCTCGAACTGGATAGCGAGATAGAGACGATGAGCGACGAGGAGGTGCGCGCCTTCCATTTCTTTGCCGATACCGCCGCCGGTGGCCCCGGCAATCGGACGCCCTACCTGCACATGGGCTATCTGCCGCATATCATCGCCCAGCGCAACAGTCTGCTGCCGATGGTCACGCTGCGCATCATCGAGCAACTGGAGGCGCTTTTCCCCCAGAATCACGCCCTGCTCTCAATCGTCAAGCGTAATTTCGCCTGGAAGCTGAAAGTGGAGTCGACGGGATAAGGAGACGAGTTCATGGCTGAGGCACAGCACATTACATCCATACCCACAGCGTCCCCTGCACGCACGCCACGCAAGCCGGTGGGCATTACAAAGGGGCCAGGCGAGTCCACGCATGAATATACCTTTGTCTCGCGCGATGATGAGCAGGTGTTGAAGAATGGCGAGTATGTCTATTATGAACTGATCGAGCCGGTGGAAGCCGGAGAGGTTGGCGAAGCTGGCGAGATGGGGGAGCCGGGCGTCAACGGGGCGACTCCGGCGATGGCGACGAGGCGGGTGCTGGGGCGCATTATCAAGCGCGTGCCGCTGCAACTCTACCCGGATACGTTCCTGGCGGAGCCGGAGATCGCGCCCGCGCAGGTGGCGGCGATGGTCGGCTATGATGCTCGCGCCAACGAACTGTTTGAATTGCACGTCTCCATCATGGGCTATTACGAACGCTTCACCGGCTCGTTCATCAATCCCTGGATTCCGCCGCAGTCGGGCAAACAGATTTTCCTGGCCGATGATGAGATGCTCTCCTATATTCTCTGTCGCAGGCAGCCGGGGCAGCCCGGCTCGGCCACCATCGGCTCCCTGCTGACGCGCCCGCCGGATGCCGTTCCCATTGTGCTTTCGGTCAAAGATATCGTCAGCACGCACATGGCGATTATCGCCAGCACGGGCGCGGGCAAAAGCTATCTCGCCAGCGTCATCATCGAAGAATTGATGAAGCCGCACAACAAAGCCTGCGTGCTGATCGTTGACCCGCACGGCGAATATGGCACGCTGGAGGAGATCGCCAACTTTGCCGAGTTTGCTGCGCAGCCCGACGGGGTTGTGCGTGGCAGCTACCGGGCGCAGGTGAAGGTCTACCGGCCAGATCAGGTGAAGGTGCGGCTCTCGACGCTGAACATGGGCGATATGCGTCACCTGCTGCCAGAAATGACGGAGAAGCAGCAGCACCTGCTGAGCCGGGCGCTACGCAAGGTTGGCGAGACGAAGCGCGGCGCGCCGTGGAGCGCGGAGGATTTGAAACAGGCTATTCGCTCGGTGGCGAAGCAGAAGGGCGACGAGGACAGCGAGGGCGCCGACGATTCCAGCACCGTCCACGCGCTCTCCTGGCGTATCGAGCAGCGGTTCGTCGACAGCTTCACCTTCGATGATGTGCAGCATCTCGATCTGCCCGAAATTTTCAAGCCGGGACAGTGTACGGTGCTGCAACTCAACGATATCGATGAGCGCGACCAGCAGGTGGTGGTGGCGACACTGCTGCGCCGTCTCTACCAGGCGCGCATGCAGACGGAGCGCGGCAAAGTGCATTCCGGCGAGTCCTACCTGCCCTACCCCGTCTTTGTGCTGCTGGAAGAGGCGCATCACTTCGCCCCCGGCGGCACCGAGGTCGTCTCCACCGCCATCCTTAAGCAGGTGCTGGCTGAGGGACGGAAGTTTGGTATAGGAGTTGGCCTCATCAGCCAGCGCCCGGGCAAGCTGGACGCGGACGTGCTGAGCCAGTGCCAGACGCAGTGCATCATGCGCATCGTCAACGAGATCGACCAGAAGAGCGTGGCGGCGGCCATCGAGGGCGTGGGCCGCGACCTGCTGGATAACCTGCCCGCGCTCTCGAAGGGACAGGTGATTGTGGCGGGAGCCGCCGTCAACACGCCCATTATCTGCCGCGTCGGCACGCGCATTACCCCGCACGGCGGCGAAAGCAAGGACGCGCCGGACATCTGGCAGAAATATTTCAGTCCCGAATCGCAGGAGAGCCGCAAACGCAGCGAAGCCCCTCTGAATAACAATAATAAGGGGTTCCAGTTGCTGCGGTAGTTTCCATCTCGCAAGCAGCGAGTGAATGGAACCGGTTTCTGCCATTTTCCGACAGGGGAAGTATACCACCAGACCCACAAAAGCCAGTTGCAAAGGCACCGGGAGGGAGAGAAAGCTGAAGACGCGACAGATGACGAATCGAACGGCGCTCTATTTATTGCTGCTGCTGGCCCTGCTGGCATGGGGCGGTTTGCTACTATTCACACGCTTTGTGCCGCCGGACTCCACCCTGGCCTTCGTCATTTTCTTTCTCATCCTGGGCATCGCCCTGACCTGTACGATTGCTCCTCTGGCCTATGCTTTCAGCGCGCGCTTCCTTACTGTACGGCAGTATCGCCCGAATGTGCGCCATGCTTTGCGCCAGGGCGCGCTGCTGGCCCTGTGCGTCGTCCTCAATTTACTGCTGCGCGCGTTGCATAGCTGGAATATTTTCGCCGCCATCGTCATTCTGGTGGCTGCCGTCGTGATAGAGGTGTTATCACTGGCACGGAAGTGGTAGCACATCTTCAGCGATGAAAGGAAAAGAAACGCTTGCATACCCTGATTATTCGTCCCGGCGCTATCGGGGATTCACTTCTGACCCTCGCGGTCATTCAACGGTTGCGCGAGCAGGATACGCAACCCCACGTGACGCTGGTGGGCAACGCGGCCATTTTGCCGCTGGCGCAGGCCTTCGGGCTGGCAGAGGCGGTAGAAGATTACGATGCTCCTGTCTGGAGCGAACTGTTTTCTTCTGAGGGCATAAAGGCGCCCCGCCTGCAATCCCTGCTGCGGCAGACAGAGCGCGCTATCTGCTGGCTCTCCGACCCCGCCGACATCGTGCGGCAAAACCTGCTGGCGGCTGGCATTCCATCCATTATCGTCACGCCGAGCCGCCCGCCGCAGGAGAAACAACACCTGCACCGCGTCGTCTATATGGCGGAAACGGTTGGCCTGCCGCCCATCGATGTCACAGCCCCTTTTGCGCCGCCCACACGTATTACTCCGGCGTCGCCAGACCCTGATGGTTTTATCTCTCACGGCGATTGCGCGCCCATCGCCGTCCACCCGGGCAGCGCGGGCGCGAATAAGTGCTGGCCGCCTGACCATTTCCGCTCGCTCATCGATCGGCTGTGCGCGCGGGGGCAGCCTGTTCTGCTGCTGGCAGGCCCGGCAGACTATGAGCGACTGGCAACGCTGTTGGATGCGCTGGCTCCCCGTTATGGCAAGAACCTGCTGCACACGCTGGTAGAGGCTCCCTTGCTGGATGTGGCGCGGCAACTGTTACAGTGCAAATGTTACATCGGCAATGATTCTGGCATTACCCATCTGGCGGCGATGCTTGGCGTCCCCACCGTTGCCATCTTCGGGCCGAGCGATCCGGCGAACTGGCGACCGTTGGGGCCAACGGTGAAGGTGGTGCGCTCGATGCCTCCCCATTGCATGGAACAACTCGCGGTGGATACGGTAATGGAGGCGCTGGAAACGTTCTTTCTGCATAGAAGTATGGTTATATAGCCATTTCTGGCGATGAACTATACATAAGTAATATTCTGGCGTATACTGGATAGTAGCGAGCGAAAAAAAGGAGGAGAGACATATGATGAACAAACCTGATACGCCAGTCCATATGCCGCAGCCTGAATTGCCAGCGAGAGATTCAGGGAAGCTGGTATTACCCCCTCCTGTGAACGAATATAGCCCGGTGGCCGATGGGCAGAAGACGGTGGCGCGCCCGCTGCCGCCCTTGCCACGCCCTCCCATAGTCAGGAGGAACACGCCGCCACCGAACCAGCCGCTGGCAAAAATCTCGTATTACTGGCACAAAGACCCCGCGTACAAAGTCTTCATCATTGCCACCTGTATGGTGCTGATCGCCGGTATCGTCTTCGTCTCGCTCGCAGCCGCCGCCGTTGTACGCAACCCCAATCTTTTCAGCACGAGCGGCAGCAATGTCGCCCAAACCGGTCCCACGCCAACAGACACGGTCGATTTCCAGCCGGTCTTTCCCACGCCCGGCGGCTCCGGCAGCACACAGAGCAGCCAGCCGCCGGTGACGAGTACGCCCGCGCTGCCCTCGACGCCCGAAACCACGCCGAGCGGGCAGCCACAGCCAACGCCGCCTCAAAACGGCGGCACGCTGACGGTGCAGATCACCAGTATTCCTTCTCAGGTCTTTAATGGCGAGGTGGTGCAGGTGGTCGTCACGACGAGCATACCGGGCGCGTTCGTCCACCTGCAGGTGATCTATAACGCGCCCCCGTACTATTACATCAGCGCCACACAGCAGGCGGATGGTAGCGGGAACGCGATTCTCTTCTGGCACGTGGGCGTCGGCGGCTTCACGCACGGCCACGTCACCGCCAGAGTCTTCGCCGTCGCCACCGCCAACGGCCAGCGAGCCATCTCGCCCCAGGTCACCGTCCAGGTAATGAACGGCGGCATCGGGTAAAAATGGATGCGCAGGCGGGTGGGCCAGGGCGCAAGCGGGTGGGCCAGGGCGCAGGCCAGTTGCGCCCCTACTAACCTACGGACGGATTTATGGCGTCGTGGTTAGTAGGGGCGCAGCTGGCCTGCGCCCTGGCCTCACTGCCCCATTTGTTCCGCATCCATTTTAAAAGGTGAACATTGGATGGTTTTTAGCGTATAATGAAATAATGTTGATGTTGTGCCACCTTTCTCTCTTTGAGCTTTTCTCTTGAAGGATTATCTATGACGCAGACTGATGAAATTCGGCAGGTGCAGGATGCCGCCCGCACGGTGCGCCAGAATGTGGGGCGCGTCATCGTAGGCAAGGAGGCGGTGATTGACCTGCTGATGGTGGCCCTGCTCTGTGAAGGGCATGTACTGTTCGAGGATGTGCCGGGCATCGGCAAAACCACGCTGGCGAAGTCGCTGGCGAAATCGCTGGGTTGCTCGTTCCAGCGCATCCAGTTCACACCCGACCTGCTGCCCTCTGATATTACCGGCATTATGTACTTCAATCAGAAAAAGAGCGAATTTGAGTTCCGACCGGGGCCGCTGCTGGCGCAGGTGGTGCTGGCGGACGAGATCAACCGCGCCACGCCGCGCACGCAGTCGGCTCTGCTGGAGGCGATGGAGGAACGCCAGGTCAGCATCGAGCGCGAGACGCTGCCCCTGCCGCGCCCGTTTATCGTCATGGCGACGCAGAACCCGATCGAACTGGAAGGCACCTTCCCTCTGCCGGAGGCGCAGCTTGACCGCTTCCTGATGCGCCTGCGCCTGGACTACCCTACGCAGTCGGAGGAGCGGTTGATCCTGCAACGCTTCCGCGAGGAGCAGCCGCTGGCAGACCTGCAGCCGGTGGTAAGCGGGGAACGCTTGCAGGAGTTGCAAAAGACGATTCGCCGGGTGCGCGTCGAACCGGCGGTGGAAAACTACATCGTGGAGCTGGTGCGGGCCACGCGCTCGCACAATGGCGTGGAACTCGGCGTCAGCCCGCGCGGCACCCTCGCCCTCTATCGCGCCTCGCAGGCCAACGCCGCCATTCACGGGCGTGGCTACGTCGTACCCGATGATGTCAAACAGATGGCGCGCTCCGTCCTGCCCCATCGCATGCTCGCCACCAGCCAGGCGCGGCTGCACGGGCGGGCGATGGATCAGGTGATTGAGGATATTCTGCATAGTGTACCCGTTCCCGTGGAGTCATAATGGACAGGCGCTGGTATTATCCGGGCATTGCTATTCTCATCGCGGCCATTCTCTTCCACCAGCCACTGCTGGCGGTGATCGGCCTCTTGCTGCTGCTCATCGTCGGCACGACCGATATCTGGGCGCGTTATTGCCTGCGCAACCTGCGCTACTCGCGCCAGTTGAGCGAGCGGCGCGCCCTCTTTGGCGAGGAGGTGACGCTCTCGCTCTCCGTCGAAAATGCCAAGCTGCTGCCCCTGCCCTGGCTCGAAGTCGAGGACACGATGCCGCGCTGCCTGCCCATCAAGGGGCGGCGGTTGCGCAGCAGCCTGCGCAGTGACACGGTTGTGCTGGAAAGCCTGTTTAGCCCGCGCTGGTACGAGCGCGTGACGAGACGCTATACCATCCAGTGCAATACGCGCGGCGTTCATCAGTTTGGCCCGACGGTAGTGCGTAGCGGCGATGTGTTCGGCTTCCTCAACCAGGAGGAATCACTTTCCAACTGGCAATACCTGCTGGTCTATCCGCTCGTTGTGCCGCTCGCGCGCTTTGGCCTACCGGCGCGGCACCCCTTTGGAGATCGCCGCGCGCCCCGTCGTCTTTTAGAGGACCCGTCACGTGTTACAGGTGTACGCGATTACGCTTACGGCGATAGCTTGCGGCGCGTTCACTGGAAGGCTACCGCGCGCACGATGCAGTTGCAGAGCAAGGTCTACGAGGCGACCACGACCTACACGCTGGTCCTCTTTCTCAATGTCGCGGCCCGTGTTGATGGCTACTTTGGCATCAATCCGGCTCTGCACGAGCTTGCCATCTGCGCGGCAGCCTCGGTCACGGACTGGGCGATTAACGAGGGCTACGAGGTTGGCTTCTATGCCAACACCATCATGTACATGCCTGAGATAGAAGAGTCGTCGGCGGCGCGAACCATGCAGGAAGATCCGGAGCATGGACTGGAGGAGGAGGTTGCGGCGCAGTTGAGGAAACGGCGCATTCACCTGCCCCCTGCCAGCAGCGACGAGCAGCGCAGGCGCATCATGGAGGTGCTGGCGCGCATCCAACCCTTCTTTGGCAGCGCCATCGAAGATGTGATTCAGGCCGAGCGCACGCGCCTGCCCGCCGGGGCCACCGTCGTCGTTATCACCAGCGCGGTCAATGACCCGTTGCTGGAGACGCTGGCACGGCTGCGCCAGGCCGGACACGCTGTCACCATCCTGTTCGCCGGAGATGCACCCATGCCGGGGCGGCTCGGCGGCATCACCGTTCACCATATCGGCGGCGAGGAGACCTGGAAAGACCTGGTTGCCGCCTACGGCAGCGGCGAGCGTGCGGTCTCAACGGTAGAGGCGCAGGCAGTCCAGGAAACAGCAAGCTTCAGCCTGTAGTCTGAACATAGTGACACTATACAAGCGGAGCAAGGCATGAACTCTGACAACCATCAATCTGCGAGCAATGACCCTGACCTGAATGGTGATATTGACCTGGAAATCGTAGAAATCAGCGATATTCCCTCGCCGGAAGAAGATGACACGCCTTACCGGTCGGCCATATCCGGCCAGATAGCCAGACTTGGAAAACACTTTCCAAAGCGGCGGCGGACCTGGCGCTGGCTGATGGGCGTCGTCACCTGTTCCCTGCTGCTTGCACTCCTGTTCAGCAACGTGTCCGCGCTCAAGTCGAGCATCCTGAACCTGCTGCCTGTGTCCACGCCGACCCCGGCGCCCATGGCGAGCAACAGCATTCTCATGCTCGATACAACGCCAGCAGTTACCGGTGCGAATGCTGATACAGGGCTGGAAGGAAAATACGTCACGTATCCCGTTCTGGCTGATGCCGCTCCGCAAAATTGTGGGGCAGTACCGGCAGTCACAGCGTCGCGTGAGGTGGGCAAGTTCCCTGTCTGGCTCTACGGCTTCGACGGGCCGCGCGCGACCATCCACCTGCGCGGCTTCTCGCAGCCGATTGTGCATAATGTCTACGGCTGGCCCATCTTCGTCCAGTTAATGGTGAAGGACAGGTTTACGCTCCCCGTGACATTGAGCGGCGGCAACCTGCGCAACGGCCCCACCATCTTCTTCGCCTTCTATCCCGGTGAGCGGCCTATGGATTCAATCATTCTGGGAACGCAGGGGCTGGTTGTCAACCCTATCCAACCGGAAACGGGGCAGAGAGCCGTCTGGATCGCCACCATGTTCCTCTTCGGCTCCGGTTGCTACACCCTCACAGCCAGCTGGCCCGGCGGCCAGTGGACGATCAATTTTGCCGCCGGACGATGACGCCGGATCATTGACCGATTTTCGCCAGAAGGTTACTTGCTCACGTTAAAGCGAAAGTGGGCGATATCGCCGTCTTTGATGACGTAGTCTTTGCCTTCGAGCCGCTGCAGGCCCTTCTTCGCGGCGGCAGCGAAGGAGCCGCCGCTGGCCATGAAATCATCGAAGTGCGTCACCTCGGCGCGAATGAATCCGCGTTCGATGTCGCTGTGAATTTTGCCCGCCGCCTCCGGCGCCTTCGCGCCCCGGCGCACCGTCCAGGCGCGCACCTCATCTTCGCCCGCCGTGAGGAAGGTAATCAGGTTGAGCAGGCGATAGCCAACCTGGATCACGCGCTCCGCGCCCAGTTGCGGCAGGCCCAGCGCCTCCAGGTATTCCTGCGCGTCGGTTTCGGGCAACTCGGCCAGTTCGGCTTCCAGCCGCGCGGAGACGGCCACGACCTCGGCCCCTTCGGCTCGCGCTTGCTGCGCGATGGCGGCAATGCCTTTCAGTTCTCCTGCCAGTTGCTCCAGATCAACCGCTTCGCCTGCCGCGATGCGCGCCAGCAGATCGTTGGCCGCGCCCAGCACATCCTCGCTCACGTTGAGGACGTACATGCGCGGCTTCTGAGTCAGCAGGAAGAGTTCGTCCAGCACGGCGTGATCCTGCGGCAGCAGTTCGAGCTGGCTCACCAGCTTTAATTCGTTCAGCGCGTCTTGCAACATGTCCAGAATCGCCAGTTCCTGCTGGTATTTTTTCTCGCCCGACTTGGCGGCGCGTTTCGTGCGCTCGATGCGCCGCTCCACCGTTGCCAGATCGGTCAGCGCCAGTTCTGCATTCAGGCTTTCCAGGTCGCGGACGGGGTTGATCTCGTTATAGATATGCGGCACGTTCGGGTTCTCGAAGGTGCGCAGCACAATCGCCAGCGCGTCGGCGTTGCGGATATGCCCGATAAATTCGGCGCTCAGCCCCTCGCGTTTCTCGCCTGCCGCGTGCTGGCCCATGCCTGCCACGTCCACAAATTCAACGGTGGCCGGTGTCACCTTCCTGGGATGAAAGATATCGGCCAGCGGCTGCAGGCGTGCGTCCGGCACCGGCACCACTGCCATATTGGCCTGCACCGTACTCGTCGCGTAATTGCTGACGGGCGCGCCCGCCTTCGTCAGCGCATTAAACAGGGAAGTCTTGCCGCTCTGCGGCAGCCCCACAATCCCAATCGTCAGAGCCATATCTATCCTCGCCTCTCTTTAAGAACCGTCTCAAGCGTGTCATGCTGAGCGGCAGCGAAGCATCTACCGCGCGGTTCACCTGTACTGAGCGAGCTGGCGAGGGTAGGGGCGAGCCGGCCGGTCGCCCTGGAACTCAATCCTTACCAACCTCGCTTTACAGCCCGCCGACTCGTCAGTATGGTTGTTCAGATGCTTCGCTGCTGCTCAGCATAACACGCCTGAGCTTGTTTTTCATGGTATGTGACTATTCTATGCTGATTTTGCTCTCTGTTAGCCTAGCATATCTCTCAAAATACGTCCAGAGGGGAGTCCAGGCCACGCGCAAGGGATGGCCCT
>CADDYT010000192.1 GCA_902810755.1 Chloroflexota bacterium | reverse complement strand
ATGGCAAGCGCCCGGCGCAGAGTGGTGCGGGCGCGCAGGAGAAGACGCAGGCAGCGAGCCATCGGGCTGGCAGGGAGAGCGGAAATTGCTATCTGCTTCCAACCGGGAGAATCTTCGTCCACCGACCTTTCCCGGGATATGAGGGAGGGCAGGTGCGTTGCACCTGCGGCAATGGCCTGATTGATGCGCAAGTCGGCCAGGGCGACGAGCGCGGAACCGATGCAGCGCGGATTTTTCATGGCGCGACCGAGGGCGAGCGCGTGGCGCAGGTTATCGACCGCCTCCTGGAATTTACCCAGCGCCTGTCGCACCGACCCCAGGGCCACATTGCACCAGCTTGAATGCTCGCGATCGTTGATCTGTTCTGAGATGGTCAGGCTGCGAGTGAACCATTCCTCGGCCTCCTGCAAATCGCCGCAGCGACTGGCCAGCTCGCCCAGATTGCCGGTGACGAAGGCCATGTTGGGCAGGTCTCCCATACGTTCTGCCAGTTCGAGCGAGCGACGCATGTAAATACGCGCCTGCTGATTTTCCGCTTTCATGGCGTAGACGGCGCCCAGGTTACCACACACTTTTGCCATCGCGATCACCAGCCCATGCCGCTCGAAGATATCAAGCGCCGTGTAGAGGTGCTTGAGGGCTTCCGGGGGCTGCCCGACGCTGGCGGCAACAACGCCGAGCAATTCATGGGCGCGCCCCAGTTCCAGGGGATCGCCGGCAATGGCCTGCTCTATGTGTGTCTGAAAATCAGCGGTGGCTGGCGGTTGTGTCTCCTGCATGGCCCGCTCAAGTATTTCCAGTCCTTCGTAAATGTAACTGCGCGCCTGTTCATAGCTGCCCTGCAAGCAGCAGATAGCCCCATGCTGGATGAGCAAACAGGCCCAGGCCGGGCCACCGGCGATACCGGCTTTTGAAAGAACCTGTTTGCCCTGTTCAAAACATTCATAAGCAAGGAGATAGTCACCGGTGGCCGACCACGTGCGCCCGATCTCGCGCCAGATCAGCGCCTGTCTCTGTACCTCTCGCGGGCCGGGACTGGCTGCGCGGCGCAGTTGCAGGATTTGCTCGTAGCGTTGCCGCGCCTCAACATAGTTGCCCAGCACCATGCAGCACTCACAGACACGCTCTTGCAGACGGGCCAGTTGCAGCACATCGACCGTGCCGCTCAACTCGTGAGACAGCAACTGGATGGCCTGTATGTAGTATTGCTTCGCTTCTGCATAGGCCGCGATAGCATATGCCTGGTGGGCGGCGAGGACGGCATAGTGAGCGAGCCGTGCAGGCTCGTTGCCAGCTTTGCTCAGATGATAGAGGATTGTCGCGGCGGGCGCGCCCTCGTGTCCTTTTTCAGTGTATCGCTGTTCCAGCATAGTTGCGGCCCGGCGATGCAACCGGGCGCGTCGCGCGGCTGAGACACGCTCATAGAGGTGATTGACGATCAAGGGGTGCCAGAAATGATAGGTGATGCGTTCCCCGCTGCCCTCTTCGGAAAGCAGGCCGGCGCGCAACGCTTCTTCCAGCAGATCCAGCAGCGTATCTTCGTCATAGTCGCCGATGGCCATCAGGTGGTCCAGTTCAAACGAGCCACCCAGGATGGCCGCCCTGCTCAAGAGGTTCTGACACTGGCTGCTCAGGCTGCCCAACCGGCGTTCAAGCACCGCTGTGATCGCTTCCGGCACCGCGCCTCCCTCCACCGGCTCGATGGGGGAAGAGAGCGTCTCCTGCTCGCTTTCAGCCGGGCCAGAAGATGGAGACGTTCTGGCGGATGTTTCACGATATTTACTCGCTTCAGGCAGGGAGCAGCGCGCCAGTTCTTCTGCGAAGAAGGGATTGCCGCCCGCCTGCGTCTGAATGCGGCGCACAAGCTCTTCAGGCAAATAGGAGACGAGCGAGCCGATCTGTGTTGAGGTCAGCGGCTGCACGGGCAATGTCAAAACGGCCTGCTCGCGCCGGAGATCGTTGATCAGCGTGCGCAATCTGGGGCTTGCGGTTGGCTCTGTATCGCGATAGGTGGCAACAAGCAGGACGCGCTGGCCCTGAAGATGGCGCGCAAGATAGGCCAGCAGGTCAATGCTGCTCTCATCGGTCCAGTGCAGATCATCGAGGACGAGCAGCAGCGGCGTTTTCTGGCTCAGGGCGTTCAACAGGCCCAGCATGGTCTCCCACAGGTGCAGCCGTTCCTGTTCGGGCGGCAGAACGGGAGTTGAGCGTGCAGCATCATAGTGGTGGCCCGCCAGTTCGGGAAGAAGGGCGAAGAGGCGTTCTAACCTGGCGGCAACAGTTTCCTCGAATGCGGGGACGTATGCTTTCAGCACAGTGAGCAGGTGTGCGCGTGGTATACCCTGTACCAGGGCATGCAGTAATTCGGTCCAGGGTCGATAGGGGAGCGTGCTTTCCTGCTCGTAGGAACGGCTCCAGACAACGGCCCACCCGCGCCGGTTGGCTTCCACGCTCAATTCCTCAGCCAGTCGCGTTTTGCCGATGCCTGCTTCGCCGCTGAGCAGCAAGAAATGCGGCATGGAAGAGCGGGTCTGCGCGCGCTTGCCGGGGAGGCCTTCGATGGCAAGCAATAACTGGCGCATGGTATCGAGTTCGCGTCCGCGTCCGACCAGGGGACTCTGATTGTGACGGCCTGGCTGGAAGACCGGGCGAGAAAAAATCACCTCCTGCGCTTTCACCGGCGCGGACTGTTCCACGGGTTTATGCTTCGGCGTGCTTGCCAGCCGTAGATTCTCTGACGGGGGCTGATTGCTCATGTTCGGCTGCGAAGCCGGGCCGAGGTTTCCCTTTTTCAGGGCCTCGTACAATGCGCGTGTCTCCGGCAGGGGTTCTGTCTCGTAATCGCGCTGGAGGGCAGCCACCAGTCGCCGGTAGGTGTGTAATGCCTCGGTACGCCGGTCGAGGCGGGTGAGCAGGAGCATCAACTGGCGCACCGCCGTTTCGTTCACCGGGTCGACGGCAAGCAGGCGGTCAAGCGGCTCGACGGCGCTGGCGTATGCGCCTCGCTGCGCGCGCAATTCCGAGAGGCGAAATAAGAGGCTGCTGTAGGAACGGCGAATCGCCTCCCGGCGGGGGCCGGACCATTCCGCATAGAGTTCTTCCAGCAGGTAGTCCCCGTTGTAGAGGGCCTGCGCTTCCTCAAGCAACTGTTCGGCCTGTTTTCTATACGGGGCCGTGACCGTTTCGTGGCTCAGCAAGGCGAAGGCTTCGTTTATAAGCGATTCAAACGCTTCGGCATCGACCCAGAGGAGCGAGGAATCGGCCAGCACAAGCATATCCTGTTCCAGTCGCAGCATACGCGAGGCAGCGGGCCGGGTTAGCTCTGGCTCAAGAAGATGGCGTAGTTCATGTACGGCTCCATTCAGACGATTAGCAGCGGTCATGCTATCCAGATCGGGCCAGAGCGCCTCCATAATCTGCTCCCGCCCCATCCGCCGTTTCGGGCTGCTGAGCAGGCAGCCCAGCAAAACACGGGCGCGTCTGCGCCACGTGCGATTTTCGACTTTGCGCCACACGCCACCAATCTTGCGCTCAACGGCGAACTGGCCCAGCAGATAGACACGCAGCACCTGTGTCTCTTGCATGTGGATAGATGCTATCTCTCCCTGCCCGTTTGTGGGTACCTGCTCTGAGGATGAAGTGGCGGCGGCATCGCTATCAATGTGGGGGGTGGGTGCCTGCCTTCCTGCTTTAATATCGTCGGGAAGGTGTGCGCCAATATATTTACTGATGGTGCGTCCATTTTCGCTCCAGTAGGCGTACCAGTATGGTCCGTGACCGTTGCCCTCCTGGCATTTTCGGCAACGCTGCTTGCCGCAGCGCGTATACTGCTGCCGGTAGGTAACTTTATTTTCCCTGCTCAAACGCCTGCTCCCCTTTGATAGAGCGTTCGTGCCGAAAAGAGTGCCTGCACAACCACCCCGTGAAGTTGTTCCCCTCAACTTGCTCATCGACACGCGCAAAGTCTTAGATAAGACAACCGTATTATACCCTACAAAAGCTGTAGTCTACAATTCTTTCGCTGCCTGCGTCCCCGTATAGTGAAGATGAGATGGTACTTTTTCCTGTCGAACAGGAAGCGGGGACGGCAAATTTCAGGCAGGTTGGATGTATGAGCTGACGTGCCGGGCGCTGAGGTGGACCGCCGGTTCGGGGTCGGTGAGCAGGCGCTGCAAGGCCTCTTGCGCCTGAGGATGGCTGATACGGGCCAGAACGCCGGTAATGATGCGGCGATATTCCGGGTCGCTGTGCTGCGCCCACTGCAAGGCGACCGGCAGCAGGGTATCCACAAATTCTGGATCATTGAGGGCGGCCAGTTCCGCGAAGATGGCCATGAGTGTGGTCTGATCCCTTGCGTCAGCCTGCACAAAGAGGGCGACAAGCGGATAGAAGATATCGTTGGTGGGAAAATCTTCCCATGTATATGCCGGGTAGGGATGGCGAAAAGGCCAGAAGCACTCGAAGAGCAATTTGAGGTAGAGGCGCCGCTCCCTCACCTCCGCTCCTGCCTCAGCAGAAGTGGAGCGCGTGGCGGCAGTAACGAGGGTTACGAAAATATCTGCCGGTCGTGTTACCAGCCCGGCCTGCACCAGCAGGCGCAGCCAGCGCGCCGCCTCAATGCGCACAGGCATACGCGGCGAGCAAAGCACGTGACGGGTGAGCGCGTTAAGCAGGTTCTTACGCAACAGTATCTGCTCCTGTTGCGGCATATTCCAGAGCTGTTCCTGTAGCTGATTGACTCCCCGGTTCAATTGCTCAGGCGCTGCGCTCTCTTCGATGCGCAGCAGCAACTCAGAAAGCGATGCCTTCTCCGGGCGTATCGAAAGCTGCGCTATACCTCGCACCATGTGCTGTAACAATGTCATCATACGTGTCGGATAGCCGGACAGGGACGTATTCATATATTGATTCATACAGGTACCGCTCCAATAAAAACGTTTATCCAGATGTATTATACTGACGTCAGCAAAGAAATTCGTAACAGGTGTTACTTTTATTATATCCTGCTATTTGCCAGTCTGTCAATGTTCAGAAGAGGGGCTAGTTAGAAATACGGAGAGTGTACGCATTTCTAACTAGAGAGAAGGTTCAGCTTTTTCTCCCCTTGAGCAGAATAAAGTCGTTAGTAAGGATGAAACTGCAAGGCGACCAGAAGGCTCGCCCCTGCCCTCACCAGCTCGCTCCATGCCGGTGACCTCGCTGTAGGGGCGCAATTGATTGCGTCTGTGGTGGCCAATAGCATAGCAGCGCAGCCACAGGCGCAATCAATTGCGCCCCTACACTACTGGAACAGATTGTGCTAAGATACAGGTTGCCAGCGCCGTTGCCGGAAGTTCAAACCTGTTCTGGAATAAGTACGTATGCCTGTCCTTGAAGGTTCTATTGAGAATATTGTATTTCGCAACGAAGATAACCACTATACCGTCGCGCGTTTCCGACCGAATGATAGCGGGCGGCTGTTTCGTGATGATTTGATTACTATTGTGGGCATGCTGCCTCGCGTCAATATCGGAGAAGTGCTTTCGGTTGAGGGTGAGTGGGAGAACGACCCGCGCTACGGCCCCCAGTTGCATGTCATCAACCACACGGTGAAGCCGCCGACCTCGAAGGAAGGCATCGTGCGCTACCTCAGTTCCGGGCTGATTAAGGGCATCGGACCGAAGAAGGCCAAACGCATCGTTGAACACTTCGGGGAGCAGACACTGGCGATCATCGAGCAGCAGCCGGAACGGTTGCGCGAGGTCAAGGGGCTGAGCCAGAAAGATTGCGACCGCATCATCACAGCGTGGCTGGAACAGGGCGAGATCAAGGAATTACATCTTTTCTTACAGGATTGCGATATCTCCATCAATCAGGCCACGCGCATCTACAAGCAGTACGGCAAAGAGGCCATCAAGGTGCTACGGGAAAACCCCTACCAGCTTGCTCGCGAGGTCAATGGCATCGGCTTCAGCATGGCCGACGAAATTGCCAGAAAGATTGCCGATAAGCTGCACCTGGATTTCCAGCCGGACAGCGCGCAGCGACTCGCCATCGGCCTCAAATACGTGCTGGAAGAGGCGGCGGAGAAGGATGGTCACTGCTTTTTGCCGGAAAATGAACTGCTTGCCCGCGCTTCACGCACGCTGAAAGTGCTTCCCGAAGCTCTGGCAGCGGGCATGGAACTGCTGCGCAGCGAGCGCGACATGTTTATTGAGCCTCCCTTGCCTGTGGAGATACCTGTTTCGAGCGAGCCATCCGTTTCACCTGCGCCTTCCGCTGAGGTTGAGGCCGAGACAGAGGAGCCTGAGCCACAGGGACGGGTCTATTTTGGTACATACTGGCATGCTGAAAACGGCTCTGCCCGCCTGCTGCGCATTTTGCTGCACTCGCCGAGCAGCCTGCCGCGCACCTCGCCGCAGCAGTGGGATCGCGTCTTCACCTACTTGAAGCAGAATCGCCGGATGCAGTTGACGGAGAAGCAACGTGAGGCGGTGCAGATGGCGTACAACAAGAAAGTGAGTATCCTCACGGGCGGACCTGGCACGGGCAAGACGACCTCACTGCGGGCGCTGCTGCTTCTGCTGCGCAAGCGCAACATTGAGTTCGCGCTGGCCGCGCCAACGGGCCGCGCTGCCAAGCGTCTGGCCGAGGCGACGGGCTGCCCGGCGAAGACGCTGCACCGCCTGCTCGAATATACGCCGCACGATCAGGGCTGGCTGCGCAACGAGGCCAATCCTCTACCGTACAAATTCGTCATCGTCGACGAGTTCTCGATGGTCGATATCTTCCTGTTCTACAACCTGCTCAAGGCGCTGCCGAAAGATGCGCACCTGCTGCTGGTAGGCGATGCCGATCAGCTTCCCTCCGTCGGGCCGGGCAATGTTCTGCGCGACCTGCTGCGCAGCGAGGCCATTCCCTCCGTTCGGCTGACTGACCTGTTCCGGCAGGCGCAGCAGAGCAAGATCATCGTCAATGCGCACCGCATCAACGCCGGTGACATGCCGATCATCCAGAAGGAAAAGACCGGCGATTTCTTTTTCTTTCCAGAAGAGGAGCCGATTCGCATCCAGCATCTGCTGCTCGATCTGGTGCAGAATCGCATTCCCAGGACGTTCCATCTCAATCCGCTTACCGACATCCAGGTGCTTTCTCCCATGTATCGCGGCCCCGTCGGCGTCAACAGCCTGAACGAGGAGTTACAGGCGCGACTTAATCCACGCCCATACGGGCAGGTGGAATTGCATGGCACGACCTGGCGTATGGGCGACAAGGTGATGCAGGTGCGCAACAATTACGATAAAGGCGTCTTCAACGGCGACGTAGGGCGCATTCGCTATATCAATAGTGAGGATGAGATCATCAAAGTCGAATTCGTCGAGGAAGCAGGCACGATGCTGGTAGAATATCACTTCCACGAATTGCGCGACGAGCTGGTGCTGGCCTATGCCATTACCATCCATAAGAGCCAGGGCAGCGAATATCCCGCCGTCGTCATTCCGCTGACCACCGAACATGGGCTATTGCTCCAGCGCAACCTGCTCTACACAGCCATCACGCGCGCCAGACGCCTCTGTGTCCTGGTCGGTCAGCCCCGCGCCCTGCGGCTCGCCATCCACAATAACCGTGTGATGCAGCGCAATACTGGCCTTGCCGAGCGTCTGAAGCCGCAGGGCAGGGCGCTGATCGACCTGATGGAAGAGGGGTAGCGTTTTCCTGCTCGCTGGAAATTCCTTCCTGTGAGTCGCCTCACTAACCCGTCTCAGTGCTATGCCGTTTTCTTTTTCGCGGTGAAGGCCCCATACGGCTCGACGAGCAACGCTTCGGTAATTGTCCCCGCTTCGTCACCCTTGAATTCGATGCTGAAACCGGAAAGTCCTTTGACGCGGAACTCCATGCCCTTATAGGGAACCAGTTCCTGGTCCGGTTGGCCCGGCAGCGAAACGATCAGCGCCGTCTCGCCCTTCAGCGCCACCGTCATCGGCATGCCCATCACCTCGTAGATGCCGGTGAATTGTTGCAGGAAACTCTTTTCCAGCATCTTTTTGCCCGGCACGCGCCTGAAGACGATATCGCTCACCATCGGTTCCATCGGCGCGCTGACCGCCTCGATATCTCCCTTCGTATTCATGGTGAACGAGAGCTTGAGCGAGATATCGAACCGCTCAATATGCGCCTCAAAGATATCGTAGTGATAGTGTTTCAGCGCGAACTCCATCGAGTTGTAGACAGCCTTCAACTGCTCGCCATCCAGTTCGATAGTTATGGTGCCATAGCCCGGATGCTCAAAGTCACCGGTGTAGGCTTCAAGCGGGTGAGTTGGTGCGGTTCCCTGCACGCGGTCCGTCCCGCTTTTTTCCTTGCCTCGTGCCTCACCGGCCTTAAACTCGTCGTGTTCCTTCCTGAAGCGCCCATTCCAGTCAATCTCGTCTAAACCAAGCAGCCGATCACCGATGTTGTAGGTGAGAATAGAGGGAAGCGGGTTGCCATCCATATTGCACAACACAACAACGCCGATATTCTGTTGTGGGTACAGGGTGACGAGCGAGCTAAAGCCATCGATATTACCGCCGTGTTCGACCATCGTATAGCCGCGATAGGAATGGATGAACCAGCCCATGCCATAGGTCGAGTTGCCCAGTTCGGTGTATTTATGCGTATCCGGCATGACCATCTGCGGTGCGTGCATCTGCATCATTTGCCCCTCAGAGACAAGCTGCACATCGCCAACCTTCCCCTTATTCGCGTGCAATAATACCCAGTGACTCATATCGCGGATGCTGGAAACAATGGCCCCGGCGGGCGCGATGGCTCCCTGTGCGGCGTAGTAAGGCATTTCCTTCACTTCGTCCTTGCGCTCAATGTACGGGCGCGAGCAGTTGGGCAATTCCTTCGCCTCAGTAATATCGAAAAGGCTATTGGTCATGCCCAGCGGCTTGAAGATGCGCTGCTGCACAAACTCTTCCCAGCTCATCCCGGCCACTTCGCCGACCAGGTATCCGGCTGTCATATACATCAGGTTCTGGTACTGGAACAGCGTGCGTAAATCCTTGCTCGGCTCCAGATATTGCAACCGGTCGAACAACTCTTTGCGCGTGCGGCTGGAGTTGTACCACATCAAATCATGACGCGGTAGGCCCGAACGGTGCGTCACCAGGTCGCGGGGCGTCATGCGCTCGGTCGCGAAACTATCGAACAACCTGAACGATGGCAGGTAATTCCTGACCGGCGTATCCCAGTCCAGCTTCCCCTCGTCCGCCAGCAGCGCAACCGACGTGGCAGTAAACGCCTTCGTGCAGGAAGCGATAGGAAATAGCGTCTCCGGCGTCACCTCCAACCCTTCTGCCGCGTTGCGCAGCCCGAATCCCTGTGACAGCAAAATCTCCCCATCCTTAATAATCGCCACCGCGCAGCCCTGCACCTTCCACTCCTCCAGCATCCTGCGTACAAAATCCTCAATACCCTCTAACTGCTTACTAACCTCAGTTTTATCCGATATCTGCATTGTGCCGTCTCTGCTTTCTTTGCAAATTCTTGCTCGCCCTCATGGCGGCAAGGCTCAACTTTATCAGTGTAGGCATATGAGGAAAGGCGTGTCAAGGGAAAATCTGTCCTTATGAACAAGATTATCTGTTCATAAGGACGGGGAAATCTCTCCCTGGTGATGCTACTTTTCAGTAGAGCGATGATATGCTCATGATAGAGTCTCCTTCGAGGAGAAAAACAGGGGAACGAAAGGAAATTGCTTATGGCTTATCGCGCATTCACTCACATTGCCCTTTTTATTACTCCTCTGCGGCAGGCCGAGGCATTTTACCGGACGCTGTTCGGGTTAGAGGTTGCCTTCCGCGAGGCTGAGATGGCTGATGGCTGGTATACCCTGCCATCAGATGCCGGTTGGGATGATGCTGAATCGGCTGGCATCCATGTCGGGCTGAGCATCCTCTATCGGGACGCTTTCACCTTCGCCCTGGAGGACGGTCCGAGCGGTAAAGGCGGGCGACTCTCGCATATTGGCGTGCAGGTTGATGCTCAGGACCTGGAACGCCTGCGCACACTGGCTCCCAAGCTGGGATGCCAGGTTGTGCAAAACGGCGCTACCATCCTCGTCTTCGATGATCCCTACGGCGTCCGCTGGGAGATGACGACCAGCCCCTATGATGACCCACGTCGCCTCAGCACCGGCGCGCGAACGGGGCGATGGCTCGACATTGGTCAGGGTAAATCGGCGAGTTCTTTCCCGTAGTAATACACCGTTTCGCCGGGCGGCCAATTCTCAAGCTTGCCATAGAGCAAGTAGCCCAGGCGTTCATAGAAGCCGGGACCTGGAAGTTTGAGGTGGTGAGGTGAGCATTGGGCCTATCCCCGGAAGCGTTAACTTAAGCCCGTGCGAAGGCCAGGCAGGCCACCGACGCCGCGCCAGGCAGGCCGCCCGCCAGGGGTGGCCCTCATAGGCGTTAACTTAAGCCAGTGCGAGCGCCAGGCAGGCCACCC
>CADDYT010000191.1 GCA_902810755.1 Chloroflexota bacterium | reverse complement strand
TCTCGTTTGCCAGCGCCGTTGAGCCTTTGCCTTCGCCCTCGTAGGGATAGCCGGTGGCCTGCGTGAAAGCCGGACCAATCTGCTTCTCCATCAGGTTCACCAGCGAACCGGCATAGAGGACAGAGATTTTGTTCTTGACCGTTGCTGTAGGGGTGTTACTGCCGCCGGTCGTACCCCCACAGGCTGCCAGCAGAACCGAGAACAGTACAATAAGAGAGGAAAACTTTGCCAGTGATAGGAAATAGCGTCGAGGGGTCGCAGGTCGCCGATTGTGAAACATATACACCTCCTCATATGCGAAATAGACGATGGTTGCCGGAAGAAACCACCATGCACGATACTCACGATATTACTACTCATATTATGAGTATCCAGCTAATGATGATATTGTAGAGGGTAAGCCTGTCTCCTGTCAAGGGGAAGGCGATAATGAAAACAGGGAGAGGGACGGCTGGTTGCTGCTCTCTTGTCAGCAAGGTGAAGCGGCACTTTATAATATAAGTAAGTGTCTTCTTAATATGCATCAGTCGTAGGGTTTGAAAGCGGGCTATCGTTTGAAGAGAGAGGCGGCACTGCGATGCAAGCTGTTCCCAACTCTGGATCAGAGCAGATCTACGAGCGACGACGTGGAGGGCCAGGAAAGCAGAAGCGTTCGCCAGTAACAGATAAGACAAACGTCGTCATTGGCTGGATATTGCAAGGCGGCGTCATTCTCAGCGCGCTCGTTGTTTTGATCGGACTTGTCCTGATGGCATTTCAGCCGCACAAGTTCGCTCCGCAGAACTTGCTGAATTTTCCGCAGACGTTCGGCCAGGTCTGGGCCGGTCTACTTACTCTCAGCCCGCAGGCCGTTATTGCGCTGGGGCTGTTGCTGCTTATCGCTACCCCGGTGATGCGTGTCGCCGTCTCTATTGTTGCCTTCGCAGTAGAGCGTGACTGGCGCTATGTCATCATTACCTGCATCGTTTTGATTATCCTGCTGTTCAGCATTTTCTATGTCGGGGCTGTGGCTTCGGCGGGTATGCACAACCAGTTCCATCACGGACGCTACTCCTGGCTTTATCCGGTCTTTATCTTTATCGCCGCCATTGCTGCTGGTTTGCTTGGTTCGCTCGTTGGCCTCGGTGGCGGTGTACTCATTGTTCCCCTGCTGACACTTGTTTTTGGTTTCCCCATCTACTTTGCCATAGGTGCGAGCATCATATCAGTCATCGCCACCTCCAGTGGGGCGGCGGCGGCTTATGTACGCGATCACATTACCAATATGCGTGTGGGGATGTTTCTGGAAATTGGAACAACGCTTGGGGCTATATCCGGCGCTTTTCTGGCGGGCTTTCTGGCACCGATGCTCCTCTCCATCGTCTTTGGTATCATCCTGCTGATTTCTGCCGCTCCCCTTGTCTTCGAGCTGGGCGAAGAGCTGCCGCAGGGGGTCGTGAATGACCGCTGGGCGCAGTGGCTGAGCCTTGCCAGTACCTATCCCGATAAGCGTCTGCGCCGCGAGATTCCCTACCAGGTTACGCGCACTCCGCTGGGACTGCTGATGATGTACATTGCCGGGTTGATCTCCGGGCTGCTCGGTATCGGCAGCGGCACCTTCAAAGTGCTGGCTCTCGACGTAGCGATGCGCCTGCCCATGAAGGTTTCCACGACGACCAGTAATTTCATGATCGGTGTCACAGCGGCGGCCAGCGCGGGCATCTACTTCTCGCGTGGCGATATTCCGCCGCTCATTGCCGCCCCGGTCGCTCTTGGCATCCTCATCGGCGCGCTGGCTGGCGCGCGACTGCTCACCCGTCTGAGCAATAAAGTGCTGCGCGTGATCTTCCTGGTGGTGATCATCGTTGCCGCCGTTGAAATGGTGCTACACGGACTGGGTATCGCAGCATAACCTACGATTGACGCTCCGGTAGAAAGAGAAAGGTTGCCTGAATGCCTTGAAGCAAGTCTAGCTGGAATGGCAGAAGGAGCTTCAAGCCTTCTTCTAGCTTCAACCCCTGTTTTGAGGATGCTGTATTTTCTACCGGCAGGGGACCGGTATCGGAAGGGAAGAAGGTGTTGAAGAGCATGCCAAGTCGACCGGTATTGGGCAAGGCCCGCGCGGTGAATGATGAGCTGTTGGGAAAAGTGAGCGTCAGATACAGGTGGTGCAGGAGCGAGGTATTTCCGGGTGCTGGAAGACGGGCATCCTCCAGCATGAACGACTGCATCATGCCGTAGAATGGTTGGTCTTCGTTGGCGGCAAAGACGAAGAGATAGAGACCCTCGATTGATTGAGCCAGCTCCAGCTTCATCCTGCTCATTTTCGCTTTCCGGCTGCGCAGGGAGAGGTCTTCGGCATCCAGGGGGTAACCCAGGTTGCGGTCAAAAGGCGTAATCACCGCCGCTCGCTCCATGATGTAAGGGGCTGTCGTGATAGAGATGTGAAGTGCGGCGGGAAGAAATGAGGTTTTCAAACGTACACCTGCTTTGATGCCCGCAAAAGCCCCCCTGTCTGTGTAGCGGATGGCTGTGCCGCTCCTCTCCGGGCGAAAAAGCAGAAATCTCTCCCCCGGCTGCACCGTTTCAACCGTATTCCAGTATGCCTCTTGCTGTGCTCTCAGATAGCTTTCCTCCAGTGTCGTCGTCCTGTTATCGCAGTATACCACATAGTGGCATCGCTTAACAAAACATTAACGGCTCTGTAAAGCCCCGTTAATCCATAGCTGCTAGACTTATGAATGAGGAACTCTGGTTCTTTGTATCATCTTTTTTTATGGATGGGGATGAAGGAGACTTTGACGTGGCACGAATAATTCTGGATAGAGAACTGCAAGAATTAGATAGCCAGATACGCGAGCTGGGTTCGCTGGTCGATGATGCTCTGGATAAGGCGCTACAGTCGCTGGCAAGTGGAGACCTCTCTCTGGCAAGCAGGGTAATCGAGGCGGATACGCTCATCGACAGCCTGCGCGTTACCATTGAAGAACACACTATCCGTCTGCTTACCCTTCAGCAGCCACTTGGCAGCCGTGACCTGCGCTTTCTCACCGCCGCGCTCTCCATTGCGGGCGATCTCGAACGCACCGGCGATGGCGCGGAAGGCATTGCCCAGATAATCCTGCGTATGGCTCCCCTGAAGGGAAGTTCGCAGTCGATTCGTAATGTCCGGCAGGGTGATCGGCAAGAAGTGTTAGAGGAACATATCTTGCAAGACCTGCTCACCCTGGGCCAGGAAGCGCGCAGAATCCTGCAAGGAACGATGAAAGCCTTTGCAGATATGGATGTAGCGGCGGCACGCAGTATCTGGCAAGATGACGATGTTGTCGATGTGCGCTATCACCTGCTTCGCCACGACTTGATGACACTGCTCGCGGGCGCGCATGCTATCCCGGCTCTTCAGAACGACTCGCTCATCCTGCAACGCGCCACCTACCTGCTCTGGATCGCCCATAAGCTTGAACGGGTTGGCGATCATGCGTCAAATATTTGCGAGCGTATCATCTTCATCATCAATGGCGAGAGTAATATACAGCCTGCTCACGAGCAGGAATAGAGATCTTCACTTTGTCGGCTGTGTTATAATGAGCTTGCTACGGATAGGGAAGGAGCAGGTTTGTTATGGCGCTGGTCGATGAACGTATTCGCCGCTTTGCGCAGGTACTTGTTCGATATTCTCTGGCGGTTCAGCCCGGTAATCTCGTTGCTATTCACGGCAGCTTCGAGGCGCTGCCCCTGTTACGTGAAGTCTATCGCGAGACGCTGCGTGCCGGTGGTTTCCCCGATCTGCGTCTGGATATCGAAGATGCCCGCGAGATTTACCTGAAGGAGGCCGGTGAAGAGCAACTTGATTTTGTTTCCCCTATTACACGCCTGATTAACGAACGCTATGACTGCCTGCTCTACATTGATGCTGAGACCAATACGCGCCGACTGTCGCACATCAACCCGCTGCGTATTGCCAGGCGGCGCAAAGCACACGAGGAAGTCGATACCATCTGGTCGCAGCGGGCAGCGCAGGGACAGATGCGCTGGTGCTACACGCAGTATCCCACTCACGCCTATGCTCAGGATGCCGACATGTCGCTGGAAGACTACTGCGAATTCGTCTTCAACGCGGGCATGCTCAATGATCCCGACCCCCTTGCGCGATGGCAGGAGCTATCCAGTCGGCAGCAACGCCTGCTCGACTGGCTCAGAGGTCGCAGGCAGGTACATATTTTTGGAGAGGATACCGATCTGATCTTCTCTATCGAGGGTCGCACCTTTCTGGCCTGTGATGGTCACCTCAACTTTCCCGACGGTGAAATCTACACCAGCCCGCTTGAAGAAAGCGCCAGCGGCACTATTCGTTTCAACCTGCCATCTGCCTATGAGGGGCGCGCCGTTGATGGCATCCGGTTGCGCTTCGAGCAGGGGCGAGTCGTCGAGGCCTATGCTGCGCACGGAGAAGACTATCTGCTGAGCATGTTGAACATGGACGAGGGGGCGCGTCGCATCGGCGAATTCGCCTTCGGCATGAACGAGGGTATTCGCCAGGCCACGCGCAATATCCTCTATGATGAGAAGATCGGCGGCACCATCCATCTCGCGCTTGGTCGCAGCTATCCTGAATCGGGCGGTGTGAATGTCTCCGGCCTGCACTGGGATATGGTCTATGACCTGCGCCAGCAGGGTGAAGTCTGGATAGATGACACGCTCTTTCTGAAAAACGGAAAGTATCTGCTACTTGAGTAACCCGACCTGGCTGAGAATGATAGAAAGTGTACGCGAGAAGGAGTGTTTATCATGACAGAAGCGACAAAACCGACCTGTGTTGTCATCCGTTCGCAGGAGGGTGGCTCCTACGAGGGGAAGCAGGCGCTTTCTTATTTCGCCGGTGTCTCCGTCGAAAGCGCCGGTTCGCAGGCCCTCTGCATGCACCTGCTGCGCATTCCACCCGGCGGCAAGGCCAACGCTCACCTGCACGAGAATCATGAAAGCGCCATCTATATCATCAGCGGCGAGGCTGAAATGTGGTATGGCGAGGGTCTGAAGGAGCATGCAGTGACGCGCGCTGGCGATTTCGTCTATATCCCGGCAGGCGTTCCCCACCAGCCGTTCAACAGCAGCCCGACTGAACCCTGCATTGCCGTGATTGCCCGCACCGATCCCAACGAGCAGGAAAGCGTGGTGCTGCTGCCTGAACTGGACAGGTAGGTCTTGTCTGTTTGCCTGTTATGTGTGGTATGTGGTCTGGTTAGCCAGTCTGGCCAGTGGCTATAAGAAGTTATATCTGCCACCAGTTTTTATGCCAGTTACGTGCCGCAGCCAGTGCCTGTCGGGTTTCTTGAGTAAGCACAGCCTGGCTACGTTCGAGTTCGGAGGCAGTGGGATAGAGTTCGAGCAGGCCGGTATCGACGGCAACAAGCGGCTCGACGGCGGCAATGGTGCAATATGGTGTGTAGGCGGGGCTGTAGCCGCCTGCCTGTAGCATAACCAGTCGTCCGTCGCAGACCTCTTCGGCCAGATTGACCATCATAGTGGATATGTCGCGAAAACCGCTCATGGTTACCATCATCTGCGCTAAGGGGTCGAGCCAGCTGGCGTCCTGCCCGGCGGTGATGAGGATAAGCTGGGGGCGGTAGCGCAGACCGATGGGAATGACCAGTTGCTCGAAAGCAGCGCGATAGCCTCGATCGCCGGTTCCGGCTGGCAGGGGAATATTGACGGTGTAGCCCGCGCCTGCGCCGCTGCCGACTTGCTCCAGCTCACCCCAGAGCTTTGGATACCAGTTTTCCTGGTGCAGCGAGACGAAGAGGACGCCGGGATCAGCATAGAAGGCGTCCTGCGTGCCGTTACCATGATGTACGTCCCAGTCGACAATCATGATGCGTTCCAGGCCGAAGGCGTTGCGGGCATGGTGCGCGGCCAGCACAGTATTGTTGAAGATGCAGAAGCCCATCGCCTGGTTCTTCATAGCATGGTGACCGGGCGGGCGTAGCAGCGCGTAGGCATTATGTACCTCGCCACGCATGACCGCGCTGACCGCGTTCATCGAGCCACCTGCCGCATATAGCGCCGCTTCAAACGAGCCTGGACTGAGAACCGTCTCTTCATCTATACTTCCCCAGGGTCCTTGCTTCGGTCCACCTTCTTCCGCATGCAGACGGATACCCTCGATATATTCGCGTGTATGGTAGACCGCTATCTCATCCACTGCCGCCCGGCGAGCGGCTATGGGCTGCATCTGCTCCGTCAGACCTGTGCCATCGAGAAATTGTTTGATACGCCTGATAATGGTAAGCGAGGCGGGATGAGGCTCCGGCGCAACCTCAAAGCTGCCGTGCCGGGTAAGCACTGTACTCTCTTCTCCTGTATCATGGTGCAGGCTGTGTTCATCGAAGACAAAACCGGTGCGCTTTGCGGGCATAATGGTCATCCTTTCTTGCGGGTTGATAGCATTGTTCATAACTCTGATATATTACCATCATCTACCCCCTTCCCTACACCGTAGAAGTTGTGGTACGATAGTTCCACGATGGATCAGCATAACAACAACAAAACTGTTATAGATGAGCTTGACCAGCGCATCATCGAGGCCTTGCAACAGGATGGGCGACGGCCGTTTACGAAGATCGCCGCCGATCTTGGCATTTCCGAGGCCAGCGTGCGGCAGCGGGTGGCAAATCTAATTAATAATCAGGTGATACAGATTGTCGCCGTTACCAATCCCATCAAGCTCGGCTTCTCGCTGGCCAGTATGATCGGGATTCGCGTCTCAGGTGACCGCCTGCTGGAAGTGGCACAGGAAATCTCTGCCTTTGACGAGGTTATCTACCTGATCATCTGTACCGGTAGCTTTGATCTGCTGGCCGAGGTCGTCTGTCGCGATAACGATCACCTGCTCAAATTTTTGACGGAGAAGCTGTATAAAGTGCCAGGAGTATTGCAGGCCGAAACCTATATGTATTTGCGCGTTTGCAAGCAGAACGATTGGGCATTTCTCTCTCAGGCCCGACTCACGCCATCGCCTCCGCAACGACGCTATCCGCCGGAAGCAGAGAAATAGCAGTCCGGGGTGCTGAACGGATGCGGCAAAAGCATGACCTTTGCGCTAATCTGGCAGGAAAATAAATGACATGCACCGCCATACTGGTGTATAATGCAACGGAAGAGTACGAGAAGATTTTGCAGCCGATTGTGACATAGCTCATTGTCCCAGGCGCTCTCTTTCCCTACAATTAGAAATAGAGGGTGAGAAAAACAACAAGGGAGAGACCTCATGATGATGGAGACGGTTCCGTCAGGCACCATATTGCATAGCTACTATCGGATCGAGCGCGTGCTGGGCAGTGGCGGCTTTGGTCACGTCTACCTGGTGGTCGACCTGCGTACCAACCAGCAATATGCGTTGAAAGAATATCTTGTTACCGGAACAACCGGGCAAGAGCAACTCCAGCACGAAGCGAGGATGCTCAGTCAGTTGCACCATCCCAACCTGCCCGTTTTCCACGATGCTTTCAGCGAGCGCGGCCACTACTATGTTGTCCTCAGCTATATCGAGGGTAACGACCTGACCGATCTTCTGCGTATTGCCCGCATGCGCAACGAGGCTATTCCTCTGCCTCGCCTGCTCAACTGGATCATCGCTATCTGCGATGCAGTGACGTTCCTGCACGGCCAGCGCCCGCCGGTGATTCACCGCGACATCAAACCCGATAACATTCGCATCACCCCGGATGGCACCGCTATCCTGGTTGATCTGGGCAACGCGAAAGCCGCCGCCGAGGGCATGCGCACCCTGTTATTTATCCGCCATCAGGGAACGCCCGGCTACGCCCCGCCGGAACAATATCCTGGTGGCGCAGGCACTGATATTCGCTCAGACGTGTATGCGCTGGGGGGAACGCTCTATTTTGCTCTTACCACGCATGAGCCGCCCAGCGTCTCTGCCCGCAATACTTCGTTGCAGCAAGGCCAACAAGACCTGCCTTCACTCCAGCAGCGTCTCGCCAGCAACCCGCCAGAAGACGCGGCAGACCCACAACGGCACTTCCGCCTGGGTGTCTCGAAGCCGCAGAAACCGGCGCCTCGCCATTCTCGTCATCTGGCGCAACTCGGCTCGCTTCCACCCCCTCTGCTCGAACAACTGAACCGCATTATCACGCGCGCGATGGCCCTGCGCCCGGACAAACGCTATCAATCGGTCGCGGAGATGAGCAATGACCTGAAAAAAGTGCTGGCCGCGTTACCGGTGTCACACCCGCAGCCAGTTCCGCCGCGCCAGGTGGACCCACATAGCACCCAGCCAGACCTGCAGCAGTTGTACGAAGCCGTCCAGGCTGCGAAAGAACAGGCCGCCCACAACGCCGATCCCCCGGCGCAGGTAAAACCCACCGTCACCTGCCCGCGCTGCGGCGCTATCATTACCGATACGGCCGCTTACTGCCGCGTCTGCGGAACGCCTCTGCCTCCACAGGGGGGAAATACTCCCCCCTCCGGTGCATCTACCTCCTCAAATCAGAGCGCGCAAAATCCTTCCATGCCAAAGCAGGCGTCTTCATTCGATGATCGCGCACTGGCAGAAGAGGAAACGATGGAGATACAACCACAGAAGCAGGCACGGCGACAGCACTCTCCAGGCCTGTCCGCTCCACCTTCCGTCCTACCACCCGCTTCACAGACGCACACATCACATTACTCACCGGATTTCCCGCAGCCATCTGGTAATGGGGCAACAGCGCCATCCTCACCGCCGTCGGCACAGATGGTTTTGCCATCACCGCAAATGCCGAATACACATCATACCGCTTCGGGTCAGCAGTCTGCTAACAAGAGGCCAGCCGCCCGCGCCGGACTGCCAGTCTGGCTCTTTCTGCTGGTGGTTATTCTCCTGCTCGTGCTGGTCGCCGTGCTGCTTCTCCTGCTGACTCATCACAGCACACAGGATAACGAGAGCTTTCTGGCCTCGATGGGAGTATTTTATGAACGAAACGCCGTTGTCACCGCTGCGCCTGCTCCTTCTTGGCTATGGGCATGTTGCGCAGGCATTGCTGCCACTGCTGGCTTCTCGCGGTGACTGGCTGGCCGCTGAATTCGGCATACGTCCCATCATCAGCGGTATAGCGACACGCCGTCAGGGATATTTCATTCACCACACCGGCATTGATGCTGCCCTGCTGGCTGCCGCATCCGACCCCCTGAACAGCTTTATCGAACAGGCAATCCACGTCGAGAATGCTGAAGCGTTTACGAACGCGGGAAAAACTGCGGGTGCGCAGATGCTGCTGGAACTGACGACGCTCAACCCCACCAATGGACAGCCTGCTCTCATGCACATTCAAAGCGCACTCTCTAACAACCTGGATGTCGTGACGGCTAATAAAGGGCCGGTCGCTTTTGCCCTGACGGATTTGCAGGCACTGGCCCGCAGCCACCACGTCCAGTTTCGTTACGAGTCGACGGTGATGGATGGCCTGCCAGTCTTCAACCTGGCCCAGTTCAGTCTGCCTGCCGTTGGCCTTCAGGCCTTCCGCGCCATACTGAATACGACCAGCAGCCTTGTGCTAGGCATGATTGAGCAAGGCTACTCGCTGGAAGAAGGCATCCACAGGGCGCAGGGGCTTGGCGTTGCGGAAGCCGATCCCTGGTATGACCTGGATGGCTGGGACGCGGTAATGAAAACCACCATTCTCGCCAACGCGCTGCTCGGTGGCCAGTTGACTCCGCAGCAAGTCGAACGAGAAGGCATTCGCCATCTGTCCACTGGAGCGATTCGCGCTGCCGCGCAGGCTGGAACTCCCATCAGGCTGGTCAGTCAGGCTTGCCTCAGCAATGGTGTACTGGTGGCTGAAGTGCGCCCGCGCCCGATCTCTCAGGATGACATTCTGTACGTGAGCAAAGGAACCAGCAGCATCATTTCGCTACAAACGGAGGCAATGGGAACAATCACTCTGGTCGAACATGAACCACTGGTACTACAAACAGCCTATGGAGTGCTGAGCGACCTTATTGCCATACTCCGACAACGTCAGCCGATAAGAAGATAAAAAATGTACTGAAAAGTAGTTGACTTTCGATAAAGTGATGTTTACAATAGTACCACCAAAGGATGTTTCTACATTAGTCGAATGAGACACTTTAGAAATAGAAATGGAGGGTATCATGGCATCACTCTGTCCTCAATGCGCATACGAGAACCCCGATCAATCCAGCTTTTGCGTTCGCTGCGGCAACAGGCTATCATCCGGTGGACAGCCGAACGCAGCTTCCACCAGTAGCCAGTCTCTACCCACCTATGCAGCTATGCCCGCGCCTCCGCTAGCCACACCCTCTTATTCGCCTCCACCCGCATCGTATAATCCGCCCACCAGTCCATTCTATGGTCAGGCTGCGCAGAGCGCCCCTCCTTCAGCAGCTTTGCCGGTGCAGATGGGGACAGGGCAGGGACAGATCGCGCTCAGGCGCGCTTTCGCCGGTTATGGGACGCTGATATACCATTATTCCTGGCTGGTCAATGGAGGCGCCGCACAGGCAAACAACGC
>CADDYT010000190.1 GCA_902810755.1 Chloroflexota bacterium | reverse complement strand
AGCATGACCCGTCCTGATCGGTTTCTCATAGCATCTACCGGGAAAAGAAAACGGCGCTGGCAGTCAAGCCGCCAGCGCCGTTTTCTTTTTTGCGGTTGTGTTAGCGCGTGCGGGCCAGTTCGCGTTCCTGATCGCGCTTGCGCACGGGGCGACCGTCGCGGGTATATTCACGGCGGAAGCGGCCAAAGCCGAGTTCGCCCTTTTCCCAGATCACCAGCAGCATACTGGCGTTGAAGATGGACGAGTAGGTACCGCTGAAGATACCGATGAGCAGAGCCAGTGTGAAGTTATGCACACTGCCCGTCGTCACGAACAGGGTGAGCGCGGTCAGCGTCACGAGTACAGTGAGCGAGGTGTTGAGCGAGCGCGTCATCGTCTGCACGAGGCTGGCGTTGACCACCTGCTCAAATGTCTCGCTGGTGCGCCGCTGCATGTTTTCGCGGATACGGTCGAACACCACGATGGTGTCATGCACGGAGAAACCAACAACTGTCAGCAGGGCGGTGATGAACAGCGAGTCGATCTGGACGTGGAAGAGCCAGCCCAGGATCGAGAAGACGCCGAGTACCACCAGCACATCGTGCAGCAGGGCAATGATGGCGCAGGCGCCGTAGCGCCAGGGCTTCGCCACCTTGCGGAAGGCGAAGCTGATGTAAAGCAGGATGAAGACCGAGGCGGCGATGACGGCCAGAATAGCGTTGCGTGTCGTCTCAGTAGCGACCGAGCCGGTCACTGAGGCGTTGTCCAGCACCTCCAGGTAACTGTGGGTGGTCTTGTAAGTAGCTGCCTGAATGCTATTCAATGTCGTACTATCGACTACTGACAAGGTGATGATGTTAATGGTCTGGGTTGTACTACCAATGACGACATCGGCCACGTTCACAGGAATAGTGCCTGCGGCAGCAGGGGTAGCTGTCGCCGTTGGCGAGGCAGCAGGCGTAGCGGTGGCTGTTCCCGTCGTGGTAGGCGTTGTGGTTGCCTTCGCCGTCGGGCTGGCTGCCGGAGTGGCCGTTCCCTTTGTCGTTGCTGTCGGCGTTCCCTTGCCCGCAGTCGTGGTGCTGGTAGCAGCGGCGGTAGGGCTGGCTGCCGGAGTGGGCGTGGCAGCGGGAGTCTCATTGAGGGTGGTCTTTGTCGTCTTGGGCAGCTTACTCAAGAGACTTTCGATCTCGCTGGCCTTTGGCGAGACGCCTTTCTGAAAGCCTGTCACCACAGCTACCGTTGCCTGTGGCGTCAGGGGCAGATTGTAGAATTTGACGGATAGTCCGTTGCCATATTTGCCCGTCAGCGCCTTCTGGATTGTGCCTTCGACATTGCTATCGACCAGCGTGTTCAGACGGATCCAGACGGTCTGGTTAGCGGCGACGGTGGCATCGTTACCGGTGTTGACCTGCACATCAGCCAGTTTGAACGACTTCAGGATGTTCGACATCTGCGTGGTCGAGATGCTCGTCTGTGGGCGAAACTCGACGGTGGTGCCGCTTGCAAAGTCGATGCCGACATCGAGGCCGTGGATGAATAGGGAGATCATGCCCGGCACAATCACGATCAGCGAGATCAAAAGAAACAGGTAGCGTTTTCCAACGAGATTGAACACAGCTTCCTCCTCTACACAGTAGTGTTCCGCCGCGTCAGGGACGATGTGGCGATGGAGCCAGCAGGAAGCCCAAACAGTGCGGGATGATTAACAACGCCGGTCGGCACGAGCAGGTTCAGGAAGGTGCGCGTGACGATGATGGCGGTGAACATACTGATCAAGACACCCAGGAAGAGGGTGGTGGCGAAGCCGACGATGATGCTGGCCCCGAAGTTGCTGCCGAAGCCGAAAAGGACGGCGCAGGTGATCATCGTCGAGATGTTGGAATCGCGAATGGAGGGCCAGGCGCGTTTCCACCCCATGTCGATGGCGGCGGAGAGTAATCTACCTCCTCGTAGCTCCTCCTTGACTCGTTCAAAAATCAGCACGTTGGCATCGACAGCCATACCAATCGAGAGGACGAAGCCTGCGATACCGGCCAGCGAGAGGACGACGCCGATGGTTTTGAAGACGGCGAAGGTCACGCCCGCATAGAGCAGCAGCGCGATGTCGGCCAGCAGACCGGGCAGGCGATAGTACAGCAGCATGAACAGCATGACCAGGCCGAGGCCAATGGCTGCCGCGATGGCACTCTTCGTAATCGAGTCCTGTCCCAGCGTCGGGCCAACCGTCTCTTCCGAAGCCACCTTCAGGGAAAGTGGCAGCGCGCCCACACGCAGCACCTCAGCAATAGACTGCGCTTCCTGCACCGTGAACTGACCATTAATGACGCCAGGGCCGTTAATGGCGTTCTGGATAACCGGCGATGAAATGACCTTGCCGTCAAGTGTGACGGTCATCTGTTGACCGATATGCGCCTGGGTGAAGGAGGCGAACTTCGCGATAGCGCCACCCTTCATCTCAAAGTTGATTTCCGGTAAGCCCGTGTTCGGGTCGGTACCCACACCGATCTGGGAAGGATCAAGGTCCGCGCCGGTAAAAGCAGGCTTGTTGCCAGGGTTGTACTGCGTGTACTGGGTGGGGTCGAAGATGGTTCCATCGGCTGGAGCATTATTTCCAGTAATCCAGAATTGCAGGTCACCGGTACGCAGCAGTGAATTGATCTGCGCGAACGGGTCACCGCTGTTCAAACCGGGTAATTCTACCGCTATGGAGGGGCCGGTATCGGTGGTCTCGATGCGGATATCCGGTTCGCTGACGCCCAGGCCGCCGTTGACGCGCTGCTCGATATTGTCACGCACAGCGCCAATTTCGTTGTTCACTTCGGTTGTGTTGTAGTGCTTGCTGGGGTCCGGGATGAGCAAGACGCGCACGCCGCCCTGCAGGTCTAGCCCTTCTTTCACTTGAAACTGCTTCACATTAATGCCTATCCAGCCCAGATTGAGGCCGTGATTGTTTGGCCAGTCCACGTAGGCCGCGCATAGAGCCAGCACAATGATCAGCAGGAGGAGTGTGAGTGTTCCTCGACGCATAGATGTACTTCCTCTTCCTCTCGTATTCTCATGGTCTATATAGATAGATAGAGATACCGCTACGTCTGTCTGATAAATGTATGATGGTGGAGTATCTACCCCATGCATCTGTTCCTGTGCAGTATAGCATAGTTGTGTCACGTTGCATATAGGGTGATTTTTGCCGGAAACCTTCTGAAAAGAAAGTCAGACCGGGGTTTGTTCGATATTATCGCTGTGTCATGATTCCCCCACTTCTCGTAATGCCTCTTCTATCGATAATGAGGAGTGAAAGAAGTGTTTGTATGTTAAGCACAATTTGCAAACTGCTTGGCGAAATCAGCGAGAGATAACAGCTTAGCTGGTGTTGGTATGTCTTCACCGTTGGGTCCGCTACTCGTCGATTCATTTGGGAGAACAACCCTGCCATGTTCATCTATGGAGTAGGCTTCGTCTACTACCAGCCACCGTTGTGTCGTCGCTGCATTTTCACGATCGTAGCCGGGAGCAAAGATAATCAGATAGCGTTGACCAGCTTGCAACTGGGGATATCCTATCATCTCATACTGATCTTGCCCAATTTGTCCTCCCATTGTCAAAAAGAATTCTGTAGGTTGTGTACGGCGATCAAACAACGGATGCAGCCGGGAAAACTGAACCTCGGTGTAGATGAAATAGCCATTATGGACTACTGCTGAAGCAGATAGACCTTCCAGAGATGGTTTCTTCCCGTCGATAGTATTCCACTGTGCAGGCCCAACTTTGCCAACAGTGACGTCTGCAACAAGAGGGGCATTGCAAAGCTGCAAAGGTTGTTTGTCGATGATACTCACAATATGCAATGGTTTTTTCCCAGAAGTTGAAGGAGCAGGCGTTGCTGTCACTGCTGATAGTTGTTTGATTGGCCCAATTGGTGGAATATTGCAGCCAGCCAGCAAGAGCAGGCCCCATAAGCTCACTATTATGAATTGTCCCCGCCAAAAGCAAAGTCGATTTCGTTTCATGCCTCTTTGCTCCATGGTACCTCTTTTATGAGGATCCCAACCTCTTTACATTATACTCCTTGCCCAATGATTTTGTATATTGTCAAGAATGATCCACTTTGGTAAATCTTGTACCACTTTCGAGATATGAGATACATTCAGGCAATATAGCATAGTGAAATCGAGTTCCTTTTGGGGGAAGTAGAGCTGCTTCACACTCATCTAGGCATTGACCCGCGTTGTGAGGTAAAGCAGCCCGGCTATTTCTTTGTAATGAGAATATGTTACAAGTGGCAAGCTGTATGCAGTTGTGCCTCAACTTTTGTAAGTGACATGGTCACTTGCGGTTGTGTCACCTGCCCCTGCTCCACCAGTGGTTCCTGCGCCACTACGGTGTCTGTCCCAATCACACGGAACGCCTCCGTTACAAAGAGTTGCCCTGCTATTATCCCAGGATCAAGGAAGAGGAGGTAGTGTTGGCTGGGTATGAGGTGAGGATACAAGCCGATTACCACAATCTGATCCTGTCCCACCTGGCCACCGAGTGTCACTATCTCGCTGGTGGGTTCTTTTCGTTCATCTGCAACGATATGCATTTGTGTAAATCGCAGTGGTGTCACGATGCTAAAGGGAGAGGCATGCTGCTTTGAGAAGTTTGCTGGCTTCAGCCCATCAGGGGTGTTCCAGTGGCTTGCCAGTGGCGTACTTGCAGTAGTTGCATCTATGATCAGGTGCGGTGCAGCAAATCCCTGATTGCGGCAGGCTGTATTGAGTGGTACTGCGATACCATCAACTTCAATGACTGTATGGATAGGGCCATCAGTGGGATGAGGTGTATAAGGTATTGGAGTACCTCGTGAGGCAGGAAATGCCGGAGAAGCCTGAATTGTTTGCCCATATCCAGCAGCCAGGATTGTAACGAAAACAACCAATAGTGCGCCAGTAAGGTAAGCGGCGAATATGCTACGATGTTTCATGGACTTTCTCCTTTACTTCCACAATTCTGCGAATCTCTACAGATTTCTCCTCATGGAAAAATGCTGTCTGACGCTAGACGCCGCCTATTTCTGAAGAGAATCCCGCTCGCAAGCACAAGGCTCTTATGCACGGCTTCCAATATATTTTCTCTAATACCTACTTTCTAACTTGAAGGTGAACTGCCATTATAAATGGACTGAATTCCAGAAATATCATCCGGTTGGAGTGTGTAGAAGTTTTCTGGACCCTGATGCATGACAGCAACATGGCCTGTGTGACCAAGTCCAATGACGTGTCCAGTTTCGTGTGTTACCACTTTTCGAGCATCAGCATCGTAGTGGCTACAGTTTCCTCCCCAAAGTAAGGAGGTGTTCCAATAGAAGTAGGGTTCCGGGTTGAACTGAGTATCAGTTGCCTCAATGAACTGATAATACAAGCTACCTGAGTGTTCCACGTTGCCCAAAGTGGGGAAGGCTGTAAACGCATATACAATGCTACTTCCACAAATCCAGGTTGGGTCGCTTGTACTACCCGCTTCGTAGCTCCCTACCGCATTATTGGCGCATGGCCCCCCATAGCAAGTATACATATAAGGATTCCATGCAGTTACATTGTTGTAATACCCAAATGCATTTCCAATGGAAGTACGAAAATCAAATCCATGCTGTGCTGGGTACAGCGAGGGATCGATATAGAAGTAGAGATTCACACTCGAGTTGTGTGGTTCAGCCCAGTAAAGACAGGGCAAGCTTGAACTTCCTCCACAGTATGGGGGAACGTTGGGATAGTTATTCTCTAACTGCGTCCATGCAAACACTGGACGTACCAATCCTAAAATGAGCAAGAGAGGAAATAGTATCGTCACGAAGACTTGTGGAAGATATCCCACTACCCATGTTTTCACGGGATGCACCTTTCACTAAAACCTGTAAGTAGGTTTCCGTTCGAAAACGGTACTATGTACGGGATAGCCGCTACAGGATTCGCTTTACAAGACACTTGGAAGAGGCCAGTGAAAAGCGTATCAGGGGCAAGGTTCAAGCAAACTTGACAGTTTAGATAGTCAGATCTAGACTCTCATTCGGCTTCGTAAGACTCTTTGCGTTATTCAGACTACTTGGAAATTGCCGAGCCCATTTGAACCTTGCCTTTACCGGGCTAATCTATGTATATGCTCGTAATTTCGTTGCAGTGTCCTTTCCAGTCGTACTGCCCTTGAACGATTATGTACTTGCCATCACAGACCATACTCATATAAAAGTAACCACTGTTGTCTACCTCATACACGCTATATATCTTGACATCCAAAGAACCTGAATTCACAAAGCACAACTCCCCTGTATTGTTAAAGATTCCAACACTGTGATAAAACCAACAGGGAACTGCATTTGCATCGTGGGGAACGTGGGTTGTAGCGTTTTGAGGTGAATGCTTTATAATGCTGGCTGCGCTAGCGGCGGGTGTGAAGGGAGAAAGCAGAAATGCGAAGGCACAGAGAGTAAGAGCAACGGCTACAGCGAGGAAACGAACTCTGTTCATGGTTCCACCTTTCTTACTTGGAGAACATGGTCTCGACAAGAACTCCGAATTTGATGTGATGAAATAATCACATCTTTGGCACTAACAGATGTGTGGGAAGAGGATTTACCGAGTCTTTCACATGAATGCTCATCTTGACTAAGAATAAATAACACCGCTCTACAAGCAGTGCATTGCTTGGTTAGCCACTAGAAGTATCAAGAAGTAAGAGCAACCTGTGAAAAGCCTCATCAAAATCCTTCTAAGAGAATATTAATCTAATATCTTCCAAAAGTCAATACTTTTAAATAGGAAATTTGTTGCAGTTGAGAATTTGATGGTTGAAATTGCGTTAATAACTTTGTTTCCATTTTTTAGCCCTGATTTAAATAAAATAGACATTTTGATATTTGTTCTCTGGAACACTTCAGCAAGATCATCTCTATTTGAACCTTGAAACGTTATTTAGATGAGCAGGATACAACATTTATTCCTTACAGGCGTACATGAAGGTGGATACAGCGCAATTAAGAATAAGGCCTCTTTTGTTCTGGCTCATTGGTTTAGGGCAAGAGCCTTTAAGCGGTGAGAAATATTTTTTTGCCTTTTTCTCGTGGCAAATAAAACCTGAATGAACGCACGAACGCATATGAGAGAAAGAGAAGGAGTTTAAGGACAGGTCATGGATGAAATCAAAACGGTAGAGGGTACTGGTACCAATATCCCAACGCGGGAGCGCGAGCGGCGCGTGGTGATGGATGTGCGCGACATTACGAAGAGTTTGCCGCTGGGACGCGAACGCATCGATATTCTCAAGGGCATCAGCTTCCAGATTGCTGGCGGTGAGTTTGTCTCCATTGTCGGGCCGTCTGGCTCTGGCAAGAGTACGCTGCTGGGTATTATCGCCGGGCTGGACAATCCGACGACGGGGCAGGTGCTGATCGATGGCGTGGATATTACGCGCATGAGCGAGGGGCAGCTGGCTGCTGTGCGCAACAACAAGATCGGCATGGTATTTCAGGCGTTTAATCTGATTCCCACGCTGACGGCGCAGGAAAATGTTGAGGTGCCGTTGTATGTGGGCAAGCACGCTGGCTCGCCATCTGGCCGGGCGAAGGAATTGCTCGAACTTGTGGGTTTGTCACACCGGCTCGGACACCGGCCCAACCAGCTTTCCGGCGGCGAGCAGCAGCGCGTCGCCATTGCGCGGGCGCTGGCAACCGACCCGGCCTTTGTCATCGCCGACGAGCCGACGGGCAATCTGGACGCGAAAAATGGCGAAAATATCCTCAAACTCATTGCCTACCTGCGCGCCCAGACGGGCAAAACCTTCATCATCGCCACGCACGACCCGGTGGTCGCCTCGCATGCCGACCGCTCTATTCGCATCGTTGATGGCCTGATTGCGGGTATCGAGAGCAACGCCGGGAGGACTGCGCAGTGAAAGCCTCGATGTACTTCAACTATACCTCGCGCTCGCTGCTGCGTGGAGGGCAGCGCACGCTGCTGGCCCTCTTCTGCGTGGCCGTCGGCGTGATGGCGATTGTCGCCCTGCAACTGGTGGGCCTGATGATTAACAACGCCTTTACCAGCAACGTGCGCGACGCCAACGGCGGCGATATCGCCGTCTCGGCGCAGACGGAGCCGCTCAAGCAGAGCGACCTGGCCTTCTTTGACCAGCTCAAAAATAACGGCACCATCACCAATTACACTGCCCTCTCGACCGTGAACGGCTCGCTGAGCCTGACAGCCTCGCTCACGCAATCGTTCAACGTCATGGTCGTCAACCCATCAACCTTTCCGGTGGTGACGCCGCCAACCTTCGTCAATCCGCAGAGTGGCACGATTGCCAGCTCGCTCGGCAATAATCAGGTCATCGTTGACCAGTCCTTTATCGATCAATATAACAAGAAGCTCGGCGATAGCTTTGATATGCATATCACCACTCAGAACAATGGCGGCGTGAGCATTCCGGTCAAAATTGCCGCCATCGTGAAGGACGATGGCGCGCTGGCGCAGTCCAGCGGCACCATGCTGATCGCCAGCAACGATTATTACGCGGCCAATCCGAAACTGACGGTTCTCTATGATACGGTAGACATCACCACCGTCGATCAGGCGCATACCGATCAGGCGGTGAAGGCCATTCAGGATCATTTCCCGGTGGCACGCACGCAGACGGCGGCTGACGCGCTGAAAAACAACCAGCAGCAGGTGGATTACATCAAGCAATTTCTGGAAATCGCCGGCCTGCTGGCCCTGCTAATTGGCGGCGTCGGCATCATCAACACCATGCAGGTGCTGCTGTCGCGGCGCAAGACCGAAATCGCTATGCTCAAGACGACAGGCTACCGGCGCATCGACCTCTACCTGCTTTTCGGGCTGGAGACCGGCCTGCTGGGCCTGATTGGCGGGGCCATTGGCGCGGGCGCGGCCATCGGCGTCAGCTATCTCGTGCGCAATCTGGTGCAGCAACTTTTCCAGTTGAACATTCCCTTTGTGCTTGACCCGTTTACCATCGTGGGCGGCGTCGTGATTGGCCTCTTCACCGCGCTGATCTTTGGCCTGATGCCGATTGTGCAGGCGGCGAACATTCGCCCCCTCAACGTGATTCGCGAACTGCCTGAAGGGCGCGGCGTCGGCGGCATTCTGCTGACCATTGGCCTGTTGCTGCTGCTCTCGGTGCTGTTCTGCGTGATGGCGGTCATCATTCTGGGCAATACTGCCCTGGGCATTGGCGCGGTCTACGGCGCGTTCATCTTCCTGGGCATTCTGAGTGTCTTCTTTGGCCTGGTGGTCTTCGTCATCAGTGTGTTGCCCGTGCCTGAGCGGTTCAGTCCTGGCTACCTGGCGCTGGTGCTGGCGGCGGTGGCGATTTCGGTGTTGCTCTTGCTGGCCTTGCCGCCGTTTGGCGCGCTGCTGCTGGCCCTCTCGCTGCTCGGCATCGTGATTGTCGTGCTGCCGCGCTCGTGGAAATCCAATGCGAAGATGGCGCTGCGCAACATCGGGCGGCAGAAGGCGCGCACCACGACCACCATGCTGGCCCTCTTCGTCGGCGTCTTTACCATTGGCCTGATCCTCGTGCTTGGTCAGGACCTGCGCGATAAGATCAACAACACGCTGGCCCAGAGCCTGACCTTCAACGTCATCACGATTACCTCCAACAGCGATGCCGCGAAGCTGGAAGCGCACATGAACTCGATTACGGGCCTGCAAAAGTCCACGCAGCATGTGATTGCCAGCACGGTGCCGGTAGCCGTCGGCGATCAGCCTGTCGCGACGCTTTTGCCAAAGGGGAATGCGCAGCCATCAGCAAGCAATCTGGGCCGCGCTGCGCTCTACTTCCTCAGCGGCATCGAGGGCTATGATGTAGGACATAACCAGTTGCCCTCCACGCAGGATTTGACGATTGTTCAGGGGCGCAACCTGAATGCCAGCGACGCCGGAACGAACAACGTGCTGATCGCCTGGGAGGTGGCGCATACCGACCCGCTGCAACACGCGCTCAAACTGGGCAGCACGATTACCGTCGCCAGCCAGGACGGCAAAGTCACGCGCACGCTGACCGTCGTGGGCTTTTACCGTGAAAAGGGCTTTGGCAGCAACCTTGAACCCATGCTCGGCACGGCCAATACGGTGACAGACCTTTCGCCGAACGGGACGGGGCAGACGATTTTCTATATGAAGATCGATACCAGCAAGGTGAACAAGGCGGTGGGAGACATCGGCAAACTGACGCCCAACGCCTCGGTCCTCAACCTGGCAAATATTGGCGACTTCATCAACCAGATCCTCAATGATATGCTGCTGACGCTGATCGCCATTGCCTCGCTCTCCCTGCTGGCCGGTGTCATCATCATCGCCAACGCGGTGGCCCTGGCGATGCTGGAACGCAGGCGCGAACTGGGCATCCTCAAATCGGTCGGCTACACCAGCCGCTCGATTCTCAGTGAAGTGTTGATTGAGAACGGCGTGATCGGCGGCGCGGGCGCGCTGCTCGCTATGCTGCTGGTGACGCTGGCGACGAGCCTGCTGGGCCAGTTCGTCTTCCACACCTCCTTCGGCGTCAGCGGCCTCATCGCCCTCGGCCTGAT
>CADDYT010000189.1 GCA_902810755.1 Chloroflexota bacterium | reverse complement strand
GCCTGGGGGTGGGATGGCCTGGGGGTGGGATGGCGAAGCGAAAAAGGCTGATTACTCCTGCGGCGGTAGCTCCATCTCCGGGTATGAGGCCAGAGGTTGCTCGTATTCCGGCTCCGTTGCCTGTGGCTGGTAGGGTTGGAAGGCGTCGTTTTGCCCGGCAGAGCGCACAGAAGTTTGCGCGCGATACCCCTGGGTATAGCTGGCAGGCGTATAGAGAGGTGGCGACTGCGTTGGGCGTGGCTGCTGCGGTTGAGGGGCAGGACGCGGTTGATATGAAGATGGTGGCATGGTTGGCCCCGAAGACTGGAAGGCCCCTTTGAGCGCGCGCAGGTAGTAGGGGAAGGCGTCGATGGGGTTGCGCAGCGTGCATTTCATGAAGTAGTAGATGATTGCCCCGACCGGGTTGACAAAGAATATGAAGAGAAACCAGAAGAGTTTGTTGCCGCCCCGTGCGCGCTGATTGAACAGGCAATCTATGAGCATCCAGACCCAGAAAGCCGTGAGCAGCAGGCTAAAGGTATCGATTCCAAAAGAAGGCATGGCTCTATTCCTCTCCGCGCTCTGAAAAAGACCCCTCGCGTGATCTGCGAGAGTATGTCATCGATCATGCAATAAAAGGCTCTTGCCCTGTGTTTACTCTAGTAGAGAGAACGAAATCTGTACGTAGACATCAAAACATACGCCATATCAACTATACGCAATAGTTGAGAGCCGGTCAAGGTCTCGTATGCGGGCATATCCATACGGCCAGGATTGGCTATCTGCTTGTAGAAGTGTTAGAACTGTGGTACAATAAGGTTCGGGCGAGGACAACAGTCCCCGCCCGCACTTATTGTTTAAGAGAAGTGAAACGTAATAATGGAAATATTCTGGCTTGGCCACTCCTGTTTCCAGTTGCGTGGCAAGAATGTTACCCTGATTACCGACCCGTTTACCCCTCAGCAAGGCTACTCGCTGGGCAAGATTAATGCCCCCATCGTTACCGTCAGTCATAACCATGCCGGGCATAACTATGTGCAGGGCGTGGGGGGCAATCCGCGTGTGGTGCGCGGGCCGGGCGAGTATGAGATCAGCGATGTGCTGATTACGGGCGTAGCTGCCTTTCATGACAGCAAACGCGGTCAGGAGCGGGGTCGCAATACCATCTATGTGATCCACATGGATGATCTGGTTATTTGCCACCTGGGAGACCTGGGCCACACATTGCAGGAAGCACAACTGGAAGAGGTTGCCGACGCGGATATCCTGCTGATTCCTATCGGCGGCCACAACACTATCAACGCAACGCAAGCCGCCGAGGTGATCAGCCAGGTAGAGCCGCGCATCATCATCCCGATGCACTACCGCACCGAGGCCATCGCGGGTACGCACCCCGACCTTGAGCCGCTCGACAAGTTCTGTCGTGAGATGGGTGTCGAGGCCGTCAGCCCGCAGCCAAAGCTTGTGGTTACGCGCAACAGCCTGCCACAGGAGACGCAGGTCGTCATTCTGGAGCAGCGCAGTCGGTGATCTTACCGGCATGCTATTGAAAACGAGTTGGAACCTGTCATACGGAGCGAGAGCGAAGCGTCTGCTCTCGCCCGGCTGAGGAAGGGGTGATTCTGGATGCTTCGCTCTCGCTCAGCATGACAGGTTCCGGGCAGTTTTTCAGAGCAAGCAATGATTATCAATCTGGTAAACGGCATTTTTATGGCAAAGCCCTGGGTTTTAAGGAGGGACTTGCACATCCGTACCTCGCGAGGAGCGAGTGCGGCAGGAGGATTCTATCTATGTCAAAATTCATTTTTGTTACCGGAGGCGTCGCCTCATCTGTGGGCAAGGGCATTACCGTCGCCTCGCTTGGGCGGCTGCTCAAAAATCACGGCGTCTCCGTCTCGCTGATGAAACTCGACCCGTATATCAATGTTGACCCAGGCACCATGTCTCCCTACCAGCATGGTGAAGTCTTTGTCACCGACGACGGCGCCGAAACCGATCTCGATCTGGGCCACTACGAGCGTTTCACCGACGAACCCGCCTATCAGGCCAACAATGTCACGACCGGCCAGGTCTACGCGGCAGTGATCGGCAAGGAGCGGCGCGGCGAATACCTCGGCGGCACCATTCAGGTCATTCCCCACATCACCAACGAGATCAAAGAGCGTATACACGCCGTTGCCCGCCGTTCCGATGCCGATGTGGTGATCGTCGAAGTTGGCGGCACCGTCGGCGACATCGAAGGCGAGCCGTTCCTGGAAGCCATTCGCCAGATGCGCAAAGATGTGGGCCGCTCCAATGTTCTCTACCTCCATGTCACCCTCCTGCCCTACCTCGCCGCCACGAAAGAACTCAAGACCAAGCCCACGCAGCACAGCGTCAAAGAACTGCTGCGCGTCGGCATTCAACCGGATGTCATCCTCTGCCGCTCAGACTATCCCGTCAGTGAGGAACTGCGCGAGAAAATCGCCCTCTTCTGCAATATCGAGCCGCGCGCCGTCGTGCCGCTGCTCACGGCAGATACTATCTACGAGGTGCCTCTGGTGCTGGAAGAGGCCGGGCTGGGCGAGTTCCTGATGCAGGAACTCGGTTTGCATGGCAAGGAATCGCAGATGCAGGAATGGCGCGAACTGGTACACACCATTAAGCGCCCGCGCCCCGAACTGACGATTGGTCTGGTCGGCAAATATGTCGAATTGCACGATGCCTACCTCTCGGTCGCGGAAGCCTTGCGCCATGCCGGCTGGTCCCATGATGTAGATGTGCGCATCAAGTGGATCAATTCGGAGGCGCTGGAGAACATGGGCGAGGGCTATACCGAGGTGCTGGAGGATGTGGATGGCATTGTTGTTCCCGGCGGCTTTGGCCATCGCGGCATCGAGGGGAAGATCAAGGCCGCCAACTTTGCGCGCCGCAACAATATTCCCTACCTCGGCCTCTGTCTGGGCCTGCAGGTCGCGGTAATTGAGTTCGCGCGCAATGTGCTGGGCCTCGCCGATGCCAATAGCACCGAGTTTGACCCGCAGACGCAGAATCCCGTCATCGACCTGATGCTGACGCAGCGCGGCGTCGCCGACAAGGGCGGCACCATGCGTCTGGGCAACTGGGTCTGCTGCCTGACGCCAGGCACGAAGGCCCACGCCGCCTATGGCGAGCCGATTGTCTTTGAGCGCCACCGCCACCGCTACGAGTTCAACAACGAATATCGCAAGCGTATGGAATCGCATGGCATGGTGGTCAGTGGACGTTCGGCGGACAATAGCCTGGTGGAGGTCATTGAACTGGCCAATCATCCCTGGTTTGTCGCTTCGCAATTCCATCCCGAATTTAAGAGCCGTCCCAATCGCCCGCATCCGCTGTTCCGCGACTTCGTCGGCGCGGCTGTCCGTTTGCGCAGAAAGCGAGAAGATCACGCCGCCAGCGAAGCGGGTGACCTGGGGATATCCCTGCTGGCGCGGCACCCCTATCAAACGCAGCAGGATTCGCTTGCTGAGAAATAACTATGTTGTACCTGAGCCAGTTGCTCGGCGCGCCTGTGGAAAACATGCAGGGCGAGCGAGTAGGCAAAATCAGTGATATTCTGATACCGGCCTCGGAGGTGGGCGCGTCCGCGCCGGTTTACCCCTCCGCCCTGCTGGTTGAAGGCGAGGAGGAGGAACCCTGGCGCGTCCCTATCGCCGATGTCGAGTGGCACGATGGGGTACTGCGCCTGCGCGTTCCTACCGGCCAGTTGATGCATCAACCACCTGCCCCCGCTCGGCAGGTGGTGAGCCTGGCACACGATGTGCTGGATAAGCAGGTCATCGATATTGCGCGCAAGAAGGCGGTGCGCGTCAATGACGTGGCGCTGGGCGATACCTGGCAGCTTCTGGGCATCGACAGCAGTACGCTGGGGCTGGTGCGTCGCCTCGCCCCGGCCTGGTTGCTTGGCACGCGCAACAAAGCGCGCCCCTCCTCGCTCGGCCTGATCCCCTGGGACCGCGTCGAACTGATCGGCTCGCAGGCGCCAGAGGAGCGACTGGAAGCGGAGAAAGCGCAGCCTTCTCAGCCGCTGACCCCACCCGTGCAGCGCCCGCCGAGCAGCCACCTGGCCGAGTTGCGCCCCGCCGATATCGCCGCCATTGTCCACGAACTCACCCCCGGCCAGGGAACGCAGTTGATCGAACGGCTGGACGATGAGACGGCTGCCGACGTGATGGAGGAGATCGATACCGACCGCCAGCGCCATATCCTCGAACACATTCAGGCCGCGCGCGCCGCCGATATTCTGGACGCGATGTCGCCGGACGAGGCCGCCGACCTGCTCTCGCAGCTACCGGAGGAACGCGCTCAAGAACTGCTGCGCCTCATGCAGCCCGAAGAGTCTGAAGAGGTGCAGGAACTGCTCGAATACGAGGAGGATACAGCCGGCGGCATGATGACCACCGATTATCTCGCGCTTGATCGTACAAAGAGCGTCGCCGAGGCGCTCGATGCGGTCAGGCAGTACGTGCAGGAGCAGGATATTCGCCCCATCTACGTCTACTGCGTCCCTGATGAAAACGCCGACGAATGCCCGCTGCTGGGCCTCGTCTCGCTCTGGGATCTGCTCATCGCCGCGCCGACGCAGACGCTGGAACATCTGATGGAGACCGATTTCATCTCCGTGCAGCCAGACACCCCGGCCCGCTCCGTTGCTGAACTGATGGCAAAATACAACCTGCTCTCCCTGCCTGTCGTCAATGAGCAGGGCATCCTGGAAGGCATCGTCACCGTTGATGATGCCCTCGATGTGTTGCTCCCGCCCGAACGTCGCCGCAAACCGCGCCGAATGTATTAAAAAAGCCAGAAAAGCGTGCAAGCTCTGCATGATGGCGCAGAGCTTGCACGCTTTTCTGGCTTTTTTCAGGAGAGCGAGCCGTAGGAGCGTGCTGCTTCCAGGGCCTGCAGCCCATGCATGATATCCTGACAGACCTCGACCATCACCTGCGGCACCCACTCTTCCGGGCGCGGGTTGTCGGCCACTACCTCTACCGGTTCTATATCCTCGTCTTCGTCCTCGTTCTCATCTTCGTCGATTTCGCGCTGGCGCAGGAGGAAACGCGCGGAACGTCGGCTGGCGCTGTCTATTTCGTATTCGTGGAGTTCATGCAGGCCGTGCATGCCCTCTGGATGCCAGATCGGGATTTCCACGCGCTGTTGCAGCGTCAGCGCCTCCGGCTGTAAGCGATTATCTTGCAGAGCCATACTGATGCCCGGTCGCGTCTCCGTTGCGCGCCTGCTCTGCTCGCTGGCGCGCAATTTGAGCATCTGTATGAGGGAGAACAGGCCAGCCTCTGAGATCGCCGGCCCGCTCAGTACCAGGTTATAGGAGAGATCAAAAAGCAGGGGGGGAATGTCGCGGGTATGCAGATGCGGGCAGGCCTCGCCCGGCTCATGGAAGAATTCGCAGATGCCGGTTGGGCCTTCCAGCGAGAGGGCAGTGTCCAGCGTACTCCAGGTGAAAGAGATGGTGCAGGTGCTGCGGTTATCAGCCTCTTCACAGCTTCCGATATGGCAGGTGCAGGCAAACTCTCGCTCCAGTGTGCGGCTATTTGTCCAGTATTCGGGGTGTGTGGTCAGACCAACGCGCGCTGCCGCCTTGAGAAAAAACTCCGTTACGTCTTCAAATGTGATCATTGCAGTGTTGCTCCTCGCCGCGCCGCCAGTCTCATCTCACCGCGTCAAATCCAGGCGTCTCTCGATGTCGATGGCAACTTCCGTCTCTTGCGGCGTTGCCCATATCATATCACTATGCCGGAGAGTGTCAATACGACGGTATCAAATCATGGCATGCCTTTGCGGGCAATTACCAGGTTTATCCGGTTGATTATCGCGACCTGCTGGCCGCGCTCATTCAGCGTGGCGTTGAGCGCGATGAGTTCCGGCCTGTAGATGCGCAGTCCGTTGCTATTACCATTGCATCCCTTTACGAAGGTTTGGTCCTGCTCTGGATGGTTGACCCGCAGGCTGTGCAATGGGAGAACGCGAGCGAAAAATCGCTGAACTTTCTGCTCGAAGGATTACAAAACCATCAGGTGGGTTAAGCGATCACACGGGATAGGTTTCGTGGCCGCGCCGGAAGAGGGCGCTGATGGACTGGCCCTGGTGCAGGCGCGAGATCGTCTCGGCCAGCAGACCGGCGACGGAGATGACGGAGGTTTTGTTGAGCAGACCGGCGCTGTGGAAGGGGATGGTGTCGGTGATGACGATGCGCGAGATCTCCGGCCTGCCCAGCCGTTCCTCGGCGGCAGGGGTGAGAACGCCGTGCGTCGCTACGACCGTCATATCCGGCTTTGCCCCGGCTTCCAGCAGGGCCTCGGCGCTGGCAACGATGGTGCTGCCGGTAGAGACGATATCATCGACAATGATGGGGCGTTTCCCCCTCACCTCGCCGATGATGGCGCGGGCTTTGACCTCTTCCCCGTGTTCGCCGCCGCGCCGCTTATAGATCACCACCAGCGGCAGGTTGAGCAGGTTCGCGTACATATCCGCCACTTTGAGACGGCCCGTGTCGGGGGAGACAACCACCGCGTCTTGCAGGTTCGGGACATATTTGCGTACATGATCGGCCAGCAGGGGAATGGCTGTCAGGGAGATCATGCCGATATCGAAGAAGCCCTGGATAGCCGGGGCGTGCAGGTCGATGGCGACCACGCGGTCCGCGCCTGCGGTCGTCAGCAGGTTTGCCACCAGTTTGGCGGTGATTGGCTCGCGCCCCGTCGATTTCTTCTCCTGTCGCGCGTAACCATAGTAAGGGATGATGGCGGTGATGCGACGGGCGGAGGCGCGGCGGAAGGCATCAATCATAATCAGCAGTTCCATCAGGTTTTCATTGACGGGCCAGCAGGTAGACTGGATGATATAGATATCGCGTTCACGTGCGTTGTCCAGTATCTTCACATGCGTCTCGCCGTCTTCAAAGTGGTGAATGTCGCGATGTCCCAGCGAGAGACCCAGAATTTCCACCACCGCCTGTGCCAGGATAGGCGTGGCCGAGCCATCATAGATATCAACGTCGATTGCCGGTTTCTGTGCAGGCATCTGCTTCGTTGCTGCTACTTCTGTCATAAATCAACCCTGCTATTTCCATTGCTAAGCGATTTAAAGAATGTCCCTGTGTTCATATTCTACCATCTTGACAGAAGGATGCCCACTGCCGCTGAAAACTCCCCCACCTGTTCGTGGCAAAGCCATGGTTGGGATGGGTTTTGAAGAGCAGAAAAAGAGAACAGGCCACGAGCGGATATCGCAGCTCCTGTGCCTGTTCTCTGTGATGTCATTGCTTAGAGCATAGGGCTAATCTCAAGGATAAAGTAGGTGGTGACGCCGCCGGGGGTAGAAACGGTCACTTCTTCGCCCTCTTTGTGGCCCATCAACGCCTTGCCCACCGGTGATTGATCGGAGATGAGGCCCTCTTTCGGATTGGCCTCGAAGGTCTCGACGATTTTGAAGGTACGTTCCGCGCCGCTTTCGGTCTCAACTTTTACCTGCATACCGATGCGCACAACGCGCGGGCCTTCTTCGTTCCCGTGCATATCCGGGGTCATGATCTCAGCGGCGGAGAGCAGTTGTTCCAGTTCAAGAATCTCCCCCTCGACCTTTGCCTGCTCGTTTTTTGCATCTTCGTAGGCGCTGCTTTCGCTGATATCACCGGCTTCCTTTGCCTCGTGGATGTAGTCGGCAACTTCCTTCCGTCTCACATTGCGCAGGTACTCCAGGCGCTGCTGCATTTTCGCGAAGCCTTCAGGTGTCAGGCGATAGATGCGGCGTTCGGGTTTTGCGTCACTCTGTCCACCAATACTCATGTTTTCAACTCCTCCCTGGTTTTGAGGTATTTTCTCTGTCGGTGGTGCATTCTTTTCGGTAATAACCCTTGCCCCACCGTCTTTATTCCCATTTTTCATCCCTTCCCATCCCTCTACCCAATACCAATTCTTTTTTGCCTGCTTCAAGCAATACCATGCTGTGCGCTCTCTTCTGCGGTGAAAACGCCTACCTGCTCTGCAAGAGGTGCGAGCAGTACGGTGGCTTTCCGGGATGATAAGCGGCACACCTTCACAACACACGAAGGTGATTATACGGCCTTGCCTGCCTCTCGTCAAGGGATTTTCGTCCCGATTTCTCCCCCTGCCTGTTTGCTCGAAAGCGTTATGCCAGCTTGCCCATGCGATACTGGCCCGCACCGCACACCGAGCATTTGCCGCGTATGGCTGGCGCGCCGTTCTTTGTTGTCACCTCCTCGATATCTTTCATCGGCGTTTTCTTTTTGCATCTGACACAGTAGGCCTCGGCCACAATCGTGGGTTGTGCCTCCTCCTGTTTCTGCTGTGCCGGTTCCCGGGCCTGCGCTCTCTCCGTTTCCTGTTGCGTCTCTGGCTGCGCTGCCTCTGCCGCCGCTATCTCCTGCGTCGTGGCCGGGGCGGCTCTCTCTCCCTCTGCCTGCGTGACGGCAGGCGCCTGCTCCTCCTGCCACTGGAGGATGGTGGTAATCACGATTTCAGGATGCTCTTCGTGAACGGCGGCGCCCGCGTCTTTGATAAGCTCCATGCGTGTCTGTGCTGGCGTTACCAGTTCGTGCGGCCCGCTGATGGCTTGCAGGTTGTTCAGGGCTTCTGTTCCCCAGAGCAGGAGCGTGGGCTGCTGCAAGTTTGCGAACTCCTCTGAGACATCCACGTCCAGTTTCCCGGCCAGCAGCGCCAGTGGGGCGCGTTCCGCGCCGAACTGGTGGCTGGCGGCGTACAGGTAGTCGATCTCTTCCCGCGTGACCGCGCTATTTTCTGCCGCGTGTCGGCGCCTCACCGCGTAGCGCAGCGCGGGCCGCGTGCTGACAAGCGGGTAGAGCAGTCTTGCGAGTGCCGGTGCCTGCGCGAATGTCGGCGGCAACAACTGGCTCTGATGGCTGCCGAAGAGTGAGGTCGGAGAGAGCAACACGAGCCGCTCGCAGAGTTCGGGCGAGCGACGCGCGACCGTCACCGCGTAATTACAGCTCGGGCCGCTGGCAACGAGGGTCGCTGGCCGCTGCACCACCTCGCGCAGAAAATCCTCTACCAGCAGCGTATACAGGGCGGCGGAGTAATCTATATGCAGCCGGTCGGAAAGGCCGAAGCCGGGCAGGTCGGGCGCGTAGACGCGAAAAGTGGTCGCCAGCGGCCCCATGATTTTGCGCATCTCGTAGGAGGATGCGCCAACGCCGGGCGCGTGCAGCAGTACCAGCGTCGGGGCCGCTTCCGGGCCAGATACTTTATAGAAGACGTGTCCGTGCCGCCAGCGATAGATGCGGGCCTCACCGGGCAGCAAACTTTCAAGCGGCTGTGGCGTTTCCATGATGTGACGGAAAGCGACCACCAGCGCCAGCAGCAGCATGCCCATTGCGCTAAGAATGAGCAAGCCGAGGCTTCTCAGGAGACGATTCCCGAATTTTTTCATACGTACCTCCTCATCCGTATAAGTATATCATGCTCTGACAAACCTTCACAGGTGTGTCGTGCTGAGTTCGCCGCAGGCCATCCCTCGTCGGTGGCCTGCGGCTACGTGGGTCTTGATATGTATAAACCAGAGATTTTCCGCGATATGCTAGATTTTTGCCTGGAATGTCACTATAATTAGGTCAAAAGAGCAGAGTCCAAATTTCTCTGAAGGAGGCTGCTATGCCTGGCATCGCTGGTGGCATCATCATTGCCCTGATTGGCTATCTCTGGGGGTCGGTTCCCGCCGGCTACTGGATGGGGAAGCTGCTACGTGGGAAAGATTTCGATATCCGCGACTATGGTAGCCATAAGATAGGGGCGACCAACGTCTTACGCACGCTTGGCCGGTTTCCCGCGATCATTGTCTTCTTATTTGATATCTCAAAAGGTATCGGGCCGACCCTGCTGGCGAAGCTGCCGGTTTTCTATCTCTCTGGCTGGGGCCTGACCATCGCCGCCCTTGCCGCCCTCATCGGACACTGTTACCCGGTATTTATTGGCTTTAAGGGCGGGCGCGGCGTCGCCACCGGCGCGGGCGCGATCCTGGTGATCTCCCCGCTCGTCTTCCTGATCTGCGCGATTACCACGCTCAGCACCATTGCCATCTCGCGCTACGTCTCCCTTGGCTCCATCGTTGGCGGTCTGACCTCGATTATCTGCGGCTTCATCTTTTTCTTCGTCGGCCAGATCGCCTTCGTTCACCTGCCGCAGCTGGTCTATCTGATCGTTGGCCCGGCCCTTGTCATCATTTTCCACTACGATAATATTGTCCGTCTGCTGACCGGCAAGGAGCGCAAGATCGGCCAGAAAGTGAAGCTCGATGAGGGTACGTCTTCGACCGGTAGCTCACCATCACAGGCATGAAAGCGTACACTCGCCCGTCGCAGGCATACATGCATATCGCAGGCAAGCGGCAAGGGCTGGCCCTACTCTCCACGACCGCCGGGGCCTGGGAAGCCATCGTATATAGTAGGGCCACCCCTTGCGGGTGGCCTGCGATGCGCATGTATGCCTGATGCGCATGTATACCTGTCATGGACGTATATGCCTGCGATGCGCATGTATGCCTGCGACGGGCGTTCATGCCTGTGACGGGTT
>CADDYT010000188.1 GCA_902810755.1 Chloroflexota bacterium | reverse complement strand
GGGTGGCCTGCTTGATGGTGGGTGGCCTGCTGGCGCGTGGTTTGCGGACTGCAGGTGGCCTGCTTCCATACCGCGCTATTCCGGCACATTGGCTCTTGACGTGTGGGCCAGTTTGTTGCACAGTGAATACAAAGCGTATCCTCACCCGCTTTGTTCCGCGCACTCTGGAAAGCTGGCGGGATGGAACAGATTGTCACCTGGATTGATAGGAAAGGATTTACTATGCTGCCGCGGCTTGCCGCACAAACGTTGATGGAAGAACAGCGCAACCTGCGCGTTGTCTATGGCTCTTGCCCGCATGATTGTCCCGATTGCTGCGCTCTGGAGACGCGGGTGGATGAGCAGGGGAGGGCCGTCAGCGTGCGTGGTCGCGCTGACCATACAGTGACACGCGGCTGGCTGTGCGCCAAAGTCAATCGCTACCTTGATCGTGTTTACCATCCCGACCGCCTGCTCTATCCCATGCGGCGTGTCGGCCCGAAAGGGAGTGGCGCATTCGAGCGCATAAGCTGGGACGAGGCGATTGCGGAGATCACGGGTCGCTGGCGCGATATCATCGCGCAATATGGAGCGCAAAGCATCCTGCCTTACAGCTATGCAGGCACGCTGGGGCTGGTGAACGGGGCCGTTTGCGATTCGCGATTCTGGAACCGCCTGGGGGCGTCGCGGCTTGTGCGCGCCATCTGCGGCTACGCGGCGGAAGAAGCCGTTCTGCTGACGGTTGGCGCCCGGCTCGCGCCTGCGCCGGAGATGCTGCTTCAGAGCAAACTGATTCTGATCTGGGGCAGCAATCCTGCCAGTACGGCGCCGCATATCATGCCTTTCCTGCGCCAGGCCCGGCGCGGTGGCGCTCGCGTGATTGTCATTGACCCCATCCGCACGCTGACCGCCCGCTCCGCCGATCAGCATATCGCGCCGCTTCCCGGCACGGATGCCGCGCTGGCCCTGGCCATGATGCACGTTCTGGTGACGGAGGGTTTGCACAACGAGCAATGGATTGCCGAACACACGCTGGGTTGGCCTGCCCTGCTCGAACGCATCCTGCAATTTCCGCCGGAACGAGCCGCGCAGGTTACCGGCGTCGAGGCCGATATCATCGTCGAACTGGCGCGCAGCTATGCCGCTCAGACGCCTGCCATGTTGCGCGTCACCGATGGCATTAATCGCCACACCAACGGCGGCCAGACGGTGCGTACTCTGGCTTGCCTGCCCGCCCTGACCGGCCAGTATGGCCTGCCCGGCGGCGGGTTGATGTACAGTACCAGCGACTGGCTCTCCTGGGATAAAGAAGCCATCAGCCATGTGCATGATCCGTCCTGCCCGCCCGCCCCGCGCTGGCTGAACATGAACCGGCTGGGGGCCATTCTGACCGGCGAGGCCGACCCCCCCGTCCGCTCGCTCTATGTTTACAACGCCAACCCGGCAGCTTCCGCGCCTAATGCTGGAAAGATTGCCGAAGGTCTGCTGCGTGAAGACCTGTTTACGGTGGTGCATGACCTTTTCGAGACTGATACCGCACGCTACGCCGATATTCTCTTACCGGCGACCAGCCAGCTTGAGCATGTCGACCTGCACAAGCCCTACGGCCATCTCTCGTTACAGTACAATATGCCTGCCATCGAGCCGCGGGGCGAGGCGCGCAGCAACTGGGATGTCATGCGCTCGCTGGCTGCTGCCCTCGGCTTTGATGAACCCTGGCTGCACGAGGATGCAAACGCGGTCATTCGCGGTATTCTGGAAGCGACGGCGCGCCGCAATCCCTTGCTGCAAGATGTGACGCTGGAACGCTTGCAGGCGCAAGGTTCTCTCCCCATCCCCATTCCAGAAGAGGAGCGCACTCCCTTTGCCGACGGCACGTTTCGCACCCCTTCGGGCAAGGTAGAGTTTTACTCCGCGCAGGCGCTGGCAAAAGGATACGACCCGGTGCCGGGCTGGGAGCCGGAAGTCGAATCGTGCGTGACTGCCCCTGCTGCCACGCCGCGAGATGGACGCCTGCCCTTGCTCTGCCCGGCGGCGCACCACTTCATCAGTTCCACCTTTGGCAACCAGCCATTGATGCGCGCGAAGGAGGGTGGGCCAACGCTGCGCATTCATCCCGCCGACGCGGCACAGCGCGACATTCGTGACGGGCAGATGGTGCGCGTGAGCAACGAGCGTGGCTGGTGCCACCTGCTGGCCGAGGTAACGGAAGATATTCGCCCTGGCGTGCTGGCCACCACTACCGTCTGGTGGCCGCGCCACAGCCCCGGCGGTCGCAACGTCAACTGGACGACTTCTGATCGCCTCGCCGATTTTAATGGCGGTAGCACTTTTTATACGAACCTCGTCTCGGTCGAGCCGGTGGAAGACATGGCATGCCAGAGAGGTCAGTGCTGACGAGACTGATAGAAAATTTCATAGAGGACGATGCCGGTTGCGACCGAGAGGTTGAGCGAATCGCTGCGCCCAACCATCGGGATACAGACCATCAGGTCGCAGACGGCCTGCTGTTCGGCTGAAAGTCCCTCTCGCTCGCTGCCCATCAACAGCACAAGCGGGGTATGGTAGCGTGCCTCGCGGTAATCACGTTTCGCGGAATCGGAGGTGCCAACGACGGTATAGTGGTGGCGTTCTTTCCAGCGGGCGAAGTCGGCGAAGCTGGCTTTGACCAACTGCTGCGAGAAGATGGCACCCATGCTGGCGCGTAGCGCGGTTGGATCATACGGATCGGCGCAGTTGTCGAGCAGCATGATGCCTGTGCCGCCCACTGCGTCGTCGGTGCGCAGAATCGTACCGATATTGCCGGGGTCTTGCGCGGCGTCGAGGGCGACCCAGCAGAGATCGTTCGTCAGGCGCACATTATCCAGCGGCTCCCAGTGTTGGCGCACCACCGCGCCGATCCCCTGCGGCCCCTCTTTCACGGAAAGGCTTTTGAACACCGGGGCCGAGACTTCCAGCACGGGAATCCCTCGCTCTCGCTCCTGCCGCACCGTCTCCTGCCCAAGCTGGCTCTTGAGCAGGTCAGGCGCCACCACCAGCGTCTCGATCTGCGCCCCCGACTGCACCGCTTCCACCACAATGCGGATGCCCTCGATGAAAAACAGCCCTGTTCGCTCGCGCTCATGTCGGTTGCGCAGGCCCCGAATCTCCTTGATGCGCGCATTGCTCTGACTGGTAATAATCATTATCGGTTCTCTCATAGTATGTCACATGCATTGGTGACGTGAGTATAGTAGTGATACGCCAGCTATGTCAAGCACGCTCTGGTACCAGGGGGCGATAAAATAGCTCACTTTTATTCCTTTCTATGTTATAATTGCGAGAGAAGCCAGTGAGGAGATGAGACTGAAGGTGAAGGTAGTGGATGGTTTTTCAGAAAAAAACAGTGGGAGTGATATACTTGCGTTGAATCGACAGCAGGTGACGAGTCTGGAATACCAGCGCGAGATCCTTACCTATATTACCGAGATTGGCGCTTCTCTACGCCTGCAGATGGATACCGATACTTTGCTGAAAAGAGTATCGGAGGCAATATGTCGTGCATTACATTTTCGCCACTCCGCGCTTTACCTCTCCGATGGTACCGGCTATTTTCGCGTGCGCGCCGTTTTCGGGGTGAACGCGGAATTAGAAGCATACCTGAACGAGCATCCACTGCCAGATGCCGTTGTCGAACGTTTGCTGGATGCAAGGTATCGCATGAGCAATTCCTACTTCATTCCAGCCGAAGCGGAGTTGTGGCTGGATGAACTGGTTGCCAGCTATTTTGTCATCGTGGAAGAGGATGGCAGTGGCAGTCCGGCTACAGAGGTACCGGACCTATCTCCCGGTGTTTCTCCGCATATCTGGCGAACCGAAGATTTGCTGGTGGTGCCGCTGCGGGATGGGGACGGCACCCTGCTCGGCTTCCTGACGCCCGATGCGCCAGAAGATAACCTGCGCCCGACTGCCCGGACGCTTGCCTTTCTTGAGCTGTTCGTCAACCAGGCGGCGGTGGTCATTGAGGGCGCCCATCTCTACGAAGAGACGCGCCGGATCAGTGAAGAACGGGCCGTACTCATTGAAATCGGACGCGCGCTATCCAGCCCTGAGGCGCTGCGTGACCTGCAAAGTGTCTACCAGACCATCTACGAGCAGGTCAGACGTATCATGCCTGCCGATGCTTTCTTTGTCAGCCGCTACCACAACGAACCGGAAGAACTGGTGATGGACTACCTCGTCGATGAGGGCATTGTCTATTCTCCGCCAGCATATGCAAAATGTCTTCCGCAGACCCGCGAGTTTCTCTATGACAACAATGTTGGCCTCATTTTCTCTACCGCCGAGGAGTATGCATTTTATGCTGATGGCGAAGATGCATTTATCAGCAGTGAAGATGATCTCTTCGGCAGCGGTCGACCGTCTCAATCGCTGCTCTTCGTGCCTATTCGTTACGGAGCAGAGCCAATCGGGTTGCTTTCTGTGCAAAGTTATGCTGCTCATGCATACACGCGGCGACATCTGGAACTCTTGCGTGAAATTGGCGTCCAGGCCGGCATCGCCATCACCAATGCGCGTCTGAATGCCGAGTTGCGTGAGGCGCTCAAGCAGGCGCAGGAGTCTGAGCGGGTGAAAAATCACTTTCTCATGACGGCCTCGCACGAACTGCGCACGCCGCTGACCGCCATCCAGGGTTACCTCGAACTGCTAGACAGTTTCTATCCCTCTCTGGATGATGAGGCGCGCATGCGCTTTATTGTCAACGCCCGTCGTGCCTGCGATGAACTGGTTCTACTGCTCAGTAATGTCATGGATACCAGTCGTATCGATCAGGACAAAGTCGCGCTCACCCCTGGCGCTGTAAGGGTCATTCAGGCGGTGCAGGTGATCCTGGAAATTATGGAGCCGACGCTGGCGCGCGAGCGACGGCAGGTAGATGTCCAGATCGATGAGCGGCTCTCCGTCTGGGCCGACGACCTGCGCCTGCGCCAGGTGCTGCTCAACATCGTTGGCAATGCTGTGAAGTATAGCCCGCCACCCTCTCCGCTGACGATCAGCGCGGAATGTGTGAGCGCGCAGAGGCTGTGCGAACGGCTGTCGCTTGCGCAGCAGGCCATTCCCGCGCTCTCCGGCAGCTATGTCATTCTCGCCGTGCGTGATCGGGGGCCAGGTATCTCGCAGGAAGATCAACGTCGGCTGTTCACCAGGTTTATGCGCCTGGAAAGTGCCATTAACAGCACGCAGCGCGGGGCTGGACTGGGCCTCTATCTCTGTCGCCAGTTGATTGAAGCGATGGGCGGCGTTATCTGGGTGGAGAGCGCAGGTATCCCCGGTGAGGGTTCTACCTTCTTTATTGCCATTCCGCAACACGAAGGAACATTTCTGGAAGAAGTATAATCATGCAGAACAGCGTACAGGCTACAGATCATCCCTTTTCATCGTTGACCACCCCGGCAGGCTATAGTCGCGCCGATATTCATATGCATACCAACCTGGGCGATGGCTGGGCCAGCCCGGCTCGCGTGATTGAAGAGGCAACGCGCCAGGGCCTGCGCCTGATCGCCGTGACCGACCACGACCATACGGAGGGAGCGCAGCGCGTTGCCGAACTGCTGGCGCGACAGGATACTCCCTTGCAGATGATTACCGGCGTGGAGGTCAGTACGCGCCAGGGCCATCTGCTGGGCCTGTTTATCAAGAAAGCGCCCAGAGCGATGCGCCCGGTGGAAGAGAGTATCGAGGCCATCAAAGAGCAAGGAGGCCTTGTCATTGTTCCCCACCCACTGGGGCGGCTGGTTCCCAGCCTGAGCCGCGCAAAGATCGACGAACTGCTGGACAAAGACTACCCCATCGACGGCATCGAACTCTACAATCCCTCGCCTGCCAATGCCTCGATGCGCTCTGTTGTGCGCGCCTGCAATCACCGGTGGCAGTTTGCCGAGACCGGCGGCAGCGATGCCCATTTCTGGCAGCATATCGGCTCCGCCTACACCCTCTTTCCCGGCACAACGCCCGATGACCTGCGTCGCGCCATCCTTGAGCGCACCACACGCCCCGGCGGCCAGGAGGCTCCCCCGACCCGCCTGCCCGTCCCCGTCTATGTCGCTCAATGCGCCTGGAGCTGGTTCGTCGACCCGCCGCGCCGCATCGCTCGCTCTCTCAGAGAGCGGTCATAGATATTTGACGGCGTAATCAGGCTATGTTACCATTAGGGGCGTAGATGGGAGAACAGGTCATTCAGCAACCGGAGGGAGTGTTTCTATGAACTTATACCAGCAATTACAGGCGGTGCGTGAACAACTTGAAAATATCGGCGCTCATGATGATAGCATGGATCTCGTGGATATGCTTTTGCGCAAGACGGAGCCAATGCAACACGAGAAATCAAACATCAGTCGTTCTCAAGTCTTGCATCGGATGCTGCACATGCGCGAAGTCATCGACAACTATAATATTTACAATGACCTGCAAGAGTTGTTGAGCGAGCGCGACGAGACAGAGGTGGCCGCGCGCGAAGACGCCGCCCCGGCAGCCTATGAGGAGACGGAGCGCCGCCCGAAGCCAAAATCGTACTACAAAGCGCAGAAGGAGCGAGCCAACAAAAAGAAGGCGTAGCGCAGTACAGGAAACCCTGGGGGCGAGCAGGTCATTCCCTTGCCGGATAGCCTGCTCGCCCCCGTATTTCCTTTATGGGGTGTCAGGCCCTTCGATTTGCCTCTGCCTTGCATCGGGGCCGCCGAGTTGCAATTGTTGTTTCATTGCCTGCAATTGGGCTTCGACGTTATGCTGCGTGGAAAGCTTGCGCAACTCGCGATCCAGCGTATCTTCGCCGGGCAGCAAAGCCTGATCGCTGAGCGTTCCCTCTTCGATCAGCGCATTGAGGGCATCAGCGCGGGCCTGCATGGTCAAGATTTTCTCCTGCGCCCGCTGCATCGCCAGGTTCATCTCGCCCATCTCCTCAGAAATGCCCGTAATCATCTCGTTGACCTGCACCTGCGCCTGTGCCGCCTTATATTGCGCCTTCACCATCTCCTTTTGCGTGCGGAACGTCTCGATGCGTGCCGCCAGCGCTCGCTCTGTCGCAATCAGCTTTTCTGCCTGCGCTCGCAATTGCGCAATCTGCCGTTCATACAGGGCAATCTGGGGCAGGAGCGCCTCTTTCTTTTGCAGGGCCAACCGCGCCAGATCCTCGCGCCCCATTTGCAGCGCCTGCAGTGCCTGCTGGTCGAGCCTGTTGATTTTCCGCACCATCTCTTCCATCTGCGCTTCCAGCAATTTCTCGTTTGTCTTCACCTCAACAATTGACTGGCGAATCTTCGGCAACTGTTCAAGTTGCTGCTGATATGCGTAATCCAGTACCTCACCGGGCTTCTCGGCTCTATCAAGGGCGGCGCTGGTGCGAATGCGCAAAAACTGTGCGATACGTGAGAAAAGACCCATGATCTCTCCCTCCTGTTCCCAGACGAAGCCAGGTACGTCTCTGCTTGCTCCTGTCTTTCTTGCTTTCTATCTCTACCACATGTACGTTCAGGTTCCAGCGAAGTTGTGGCAGATTCAGCCAGCACGAATTCGTAGCCATCATAGCACAAAACACTTGACTTTTGTCTCTTCGTCGGCTATAATCACTCCTGTCAGCATCACAGAAAGCTGAAACATCGCAAGCGGGAGTAGCTCAGTGGTAGAGTTCCTGCTTCCCAAGCAGGCTGTCGCGGGTTCGAGTCCCGTCTCCCGCTCTCAACAATGGACCGTCTCTTTACTGGCTCACCAGAAGCCGCTTCGTGGCAAGCGAGCGGCGAGAGAGTCAGCAAGCAGGCGGTTTTATGTTGTGTCAAAAGGTGTCCAGCGACATCCTGCCTCAATTTGGGGTGACATCCTGTCTCGCCCGTCGCGACATCCTGCCTTGGCGAGAACGCGACATCCTGCCTTCGCAACTTCGCGACACCCTGCCTCGTCCCCTCTCATCTCCTGCTTGCCTCCCGAAGCATCAGAAGCCCCAAAGGAGGCGTAACACCATGTTTACAAAAGACCCACAGAACCAAAAAAACGCGCAGAATGCAGCAGACATGCTGCTCCAGTCGACAGCGAAATCGACCAAAGGGCGCTCCAGCGGCTCGCGCAAGGTGACCGAGGCGCGCGCCAGCGCCCAGCGCGCCAAACTGGACGCCCAGGCTGAGGAGCGCCGACACAGTGCAGAGCAGACGGCGAAAACCAAACCGTCGCCTGCAACGGGCAAGCGAGGGAGAGAACGGCCTGGCAGCCGCCGGGGAACGACGATTGAGCAGGCCATCGCCGACTACCTGCTCGATCACGCTGGTGGCAACCATAGCCCCAAAACGATCGAATGGCACCGCATAGCACTCGGGCTCCTGCGAGCCTACTTGGAGAAGGAGCGCAAGATCAGCCTGATCGAGGACATCGATGCTCCCGACCTCAACGGCTGGCTCGCCCACATGCGCACCACGCCCGGCAGCCGAGGCAAACCCCGCTCGGAGCGCTCGATCCAGACCTACGCCCGTTCGGCCCGCGCCTTCTTCCACTGGCTAGTACGACGCGAACTCATCACGGGCAATCCCTTTGACCGTGTGACCTTCCCCAAGGTCGGCAAACCACTGATCCAGACCATCGACGCCGACGAGTTCGAGCGGCTGCTGCTGGCCTGCACGCCTCCCCATGAATCGGGCCCCTTCGCCGAACGGGCTGCCGTGCGCAACCGGGCCATCCTGTGGGTGCTCTATGACACAGGCATCCGCGTCTCGGAACTGTGTGGGCTGCGACTGGGAGACTTTGACCGCAAACACGGCGTGCTGACCGTGACCGGCAAGGGATCCAAGGAGCGGCGTATCGCCCTGGGCAGCAACTGCCTGCGCAACCTGCTCTACTACCTGGATCGCTACCGGCCCGACGAGGAGGAACTGGCTGAGTGGGGAAGCGCTGGCGAGGACCACCTCTTTCTCTCCGAGACGCGCCTGCCGCTGACCAGGAATGGGGTCACACTACTCTTCAGGCGCATCAAGCAGCGAGCGGGCATCACCGACAAGCGCATCAGCCCACACATCTTCCGCCATTCCTTCGCCATTCGCTACCTGGTGCTGGGCAACGACCCCTTCAGCTTGCAGGAACTGCTGGGGCATGAGGATATGACCACCGTGAAGAACTACATGCACATGAACGATGAGACCATCCAATCCCAGAAACGCAAGTACAGCCCGGGCGATCACCTGCCCTCGCGCATGCCAGGGCCTAAAGAGAAGCGGCGACGAGGCTTTCAGGCCAGGGAGCGAGGGAGGAAGTCGGGCGATTAAACGCGAACTGAAAGCCTAGCTGTAGGGAACGGGCTGCGAATACTGGAGCAGGCAGATTGCAGTCCGTTCCTCTCAGGGATACTCTCAGAGGCTGACGGGAACGGAGGGGCTGGCTCATGAAAGAACGGTTTCTTGAAACAACGGGGATTGTGTACTCCACTCTCCCTGCACCCGTTTGAGCGAGATGCGTCGGACCTTGAGGCCCGGCACGCGCTCATAATCGCTATCGGTGGTCACGACGGTCAAATTGCGTTCTAGAGCGGTGGCGGCGCAATCAGCGTATCGATATCACCAATCAGACCAGGGCCATGAGGAGGACGGAGAGCCCGGCGGATGTCAGCGTAGCGTTCCATGATGGCGTAGGTGAGAAAATAGGGATACATTGCGCCAAGCAGGGCTCTCAGCCCCAGATACTTGGCGGGATAGTCGCGCAGGCTCTTGATGGATTCGATGATCTCACCATAGACCAGGATACTGGTTGCCGCTTCCCCGCGCCTGATCCAGGGAACAATCAGGTCGACGGCAGGCTGCCGACCGTGCAGGTAAGCTCCAAGAGGGCCTGTATCGAGCAGGTAGCGTCTCATAGCGTAATAGGTGGGGTCAGCGGGCTTTCGTGGCGAATACGCTCAAGGGCGGCTTCCATCTCGTCCCAATCCAGATCCCCCCAACTGCCAGCCAGATTCACCGCCTGTTGAATTGCCTGCTCACGAACTGCCGCGTCTGCCGCTGCTTCGTCGCTAAAGTAGCGGATGATCTCATGGCCGTTTTCCGCAAAGGGAATGCCGATCAAAGGCTGGGCGAAATCACTGCTTAATGGTGCTGCTTGTTCGATCTGCTCTGCCATCTTCGCTCTCTTGTACCTCCTTTGTCCTTGTAAGTATAGCACAGGCAGACAGCATCTGTCATGTTGATGCCCCTCATTCGATTGTCTGTAGATGAGAAACGAGAAAGACTTTCCCCTAAGCGATAAGCGCCTCAAGCCATTCAGCAAGCTCGGTAAGTTTGAGCTGTCGAGGTATCTGTGAGCGATCAAAGGGATCGCTGACGACAATGTGACGCAGTTCGGTCATGGTAGAGATGTGGCTGTACATGCCGTAGAGCAAATCGAGAAAGCGTTCGAGGTCCTCGTTGGTGTAACCTGCCGGGCACGGGCCGAAGGTTTTGAGCAAGCGCTTGCGTTTTGCTGGGGTCAGCCGCTGTGTATCTGACATCGTGTTCCTCTGCATGATCTCAAGGCAAGGCAGCAACTGGGGAACGCTGCCGCAACCTGTGCATCTGGATAAGTGGATGGTTTCGATCCACACCCGTCTCTTTACTGGCTCCAAACGTATTCGCTTCAGGATGCGGACGACGGCCCC
>CADDYT010000187.1 GCA_902810755.1 Chloroflexota bacterium | reverse complement strand
CACCTGAAGCCCTCGGGCTAACCCCCGGTGGGAGGCAGAGGTCGAGGGTGGGGCTGGTGATTGGGGTGAAGTCGTAACAAGGTAGCCGTACCGGAAGGTGCGGCTGGATCACCTCCTTTCTAGGGAGAGGTTGATGCCCTTACATCCTGTGGATGTAGCATAGAGGCATCCACTCCCAGGTCGATTCTTGCCCTGTCTTGCTCTCCTGCCTGCACAGGGAGGGAGTGAGAAAGCAAGATGTTAACGAGTCTGACACTGATCGGGTCACCGTTACTGGCGGGTACCTTACCACTCTTGAGTTGTCCGGGTCTCCCGGCGCATTCGCTCGCGGGCTTTTAGCTCAGGTGGTTAGAGCGCAGTCCTGATAAGACTGAGGTCCCTGGTTCGAGTCCAGGAAGGCCCACCCCGATGGCACGGGGATGTAGCTTAGTTGGAAGAGCGCTGCCTTTGCACGGCAGAGGTCAGGGGTTCGAATCCCCTCATCTCCACCCAGGGAAAAAACCATCCGCCTGTACATGCGGGTGGGGTGGTGGCTATAGCGGAAGGGAAACACCCGTTCCCATCCCGAACACGGCAGTTAAGCCTTCCAGCTCCGATGATACTGCGGGGGCAGCCCCGTGGGAAAGCAGGACGCTGCCACTCCACCCGCCTGCACGGGCGGTTTTTTTCTGTCCGATTCCCTCCCTTACCCTCGTATCTTTTCATAGGCCAGGCGCAGACCTTCCAGTGGCAGATACTGGTTAATATGCTGGATTTCGGGGATGAGGGGAGCCATCAACTGTGCAAGACCGCCGTGTGCAATAACTTTTACCTCACGTTCGTCATTGACGCCTGGTATCTCCTGGCGCAGGCGATTGATTAAGCCCTGCACCAGCCCGACATGCCCGTAGATAATGCCTGATTGCATATTCTCGACGGTATTCTTGCCCAGCGCGCTACGCGGCGGGTTGAGATCGATGCGGAAGAGGCGCGAGGCCGCGCTGCTCAATGCCTCGGCGGAAATGACGAGGCCGGGGGCAATCGCGCCGCCCAGAAAATCCCCCTGTGGCGAGATTACATCAAAAGTGGTGGCCGTGCTGAAGGCGATAATAATGGCCGGGCCACCATAGAGATGGTGCGCGGCCAGCGCAGTGACAATGCGGTCTGAACCAAGCTCCCAGGGGTTATCGATCAGCAGCCTGATGCCCAGATCAAGCGTATGATCGATCAGTAGCGCCTCTTTGCCGCAGTAACGCAGGGCCAGTTCCTGGAAAACCGGCGTGAGCGGCGGCACAACACTGGAAAGAATAATGTCATCGATATCCGATAGCCGGTAACCAGCATGGCGCGCCAGTTCGCTCAGCACCATCGCATATTCATCGCTGGTGCGCTGGCGCGCCGTCGAAACCACCCAGTGATGGCGCATCTCCCCGTTTTGATACAGACCAAACTTAATATTGGTATTGCTAACATCTATGGCAAGCAACATACGCTGGCTCCCATCCCTTTCAGGCGCAGTCGGCCCGTTTCAGACCAGATTCTGTACTTTCCCGGCATATTCCTTGAGCAAAGCCGCGATCATAAAGGGGTCGCCGAACGCGGTGTCGTTGGTCACGATCACCTCGGTATCGGTGCGTGTGTCGAGGAACGCCAGCGATGTGGGTGTGCGCATGCGCCCGCGCCGCCATCCCTCCCCGGAAGGCATAAGCCCTCGCCCGAAGAGAAAGCCGAGCGTGTGTTCTTTCGCGGAGGGAATTTGCTCTCGCTTCGGCGTCCGGTCAGGTGGCCGCTTGCCGCGAGCCGTCACATAGCGCACATATGCCAGCGGCACGTGGACAATCTTGTCCCCCTCCTGCTTGACAAAATCCTCCGGCGTAATCACAATCACATGCTGATCGCTGTGCATCAGCCGCCGCACATCAACGAACAGCGACCACGCGCTGCCCAGGCCGATGAAAAGCAGGACCCCTAAGAAAAAGGTACTCAGGACAGCCGCTAAAATGCCATGTTCATAATTATACGGAATGACCGTAGAGGCGACGGCGGCGAACAGGCCAAGCCCCATGATAATGCCGAAAATCCAGCCCAGAATTCCCCAGATCACCTTGCCGCGCAACAGCGGCAACACGACCCAGCCGTAGGGAGCTTCCTTGCCCGCCTTCACCTGCTCTAATATTTCAGCAGAGTCCATAACAGTTCTCCTTTGACCGATTCTCGTATGGCACCGGTGCGTTATCCGCCCCTATTATACTACGCTTTCGGCTAAGAATGTATCCCAACTGGCATGTTATGTCGAATATAGTGGTTGCAAACACAGCAGAGATGGAACGTTCTCCGCTTACAGAGCAGGGTGGTTTTCTCCCGCATAATACAATGGCCGTATACCTGAGTTTGGAACAAAAGTACCCCTGTGTTCCGCTAACTTTTTCAACAGGTGAATCTATTCATTGCAATTCCCTCAGGGTTTCTATGGCTGCTCAAGCAGGCAAGTGGAATAGTTTGGCTTTGAGGAAAAGAGAGAAATTTCACGTGAAAATTGTCAGATAGGGGGAAAAAGGTAGAGAAACACTGGACAAGAAGATGATTTTCGTGCATACTTATCTATGTGTACGTGTTCGTGCGTTATTAACAATGTACGAACATGTGAATACGCACGGCATCTTTTGTTGGAATGGAATCAGAGGAATATCAATATTTCAGGCTGTTGAGTGCAACAGCGGGAAGAGAGGGAGACATGCTTGGCGCTAATGAGCAGCGCAGCGAGGTGGCCCGGTTACTCAAGCAGATTGCCGAGGAGTATGAAGCGGCGCAACGCGGCTTAACCGGTCTGGCCTTCGGGACATCGCAACACGAGTTTATCACCGCGCGTATGGAAAATATGGGTCAGCTTCACGGTCAGCTCCAATCACTCGTCGGTGACATTGCTATCGCGATGATTGCCGAGGAACTGAAGAACTCGCAATAAGCTTCTCCCGCCAGTGCCAGTACAACGTGCCGGTATGGTAGATGACAGGTACAGAGGGTGGACAGGAAAAAACGGTCTGCACAGACCGTTTTTTTGTGCCGGTGAGAGGCGCTGGATAACGAATAAAGGGACAAAGCGTTGTTGCCCTGTCCCTTTTTCGCTTGCCTGCCCTTTTCGCTTATTTCCTGCTGATCGTCATAGCTTCGACTTTCTGCCGCTCGTTGAAGGTGTATAGAGAGGTCATGGTATCGTGATTCCAGATGCCGGTGACGACGTATTCGGTCTCCTCACTGACAAACGTTTCCTGATCGAGGACGTTGTGTTGTTCGTCCAGGAAACATTGTAACCATGCCCTGACGTCTTCATCCGCCAGCAGGGGAGCGCCCTCACAGACGAACCATTCGGCGATCCCTTGCAGGTAGTAGCGGACATCCTGTGAAAGGGGATAGTGGCGGATAATACGATAGGTGCGCTCCTGCACCTGCTGGTAGCCTGCCTGGCGCAGGTATGAGGCGAGCTTAGAGCCGACCCAGCTATCCTCAAACGCATATCCCTGATTTACCCGCTGCCGCTCCCACTGCTCGCGGGCCTGAAATACACGCGCCTGCAATCCTGCATCGATGCTGGAAAAGCGCATGGTGCCGAAGTCGATGTCTTTCACGATCAAGCGACCGCCTGGGGCGAGATAACGCCCCATTGCCGCAAATGTCTCGACCGGCTCAGGCAGGTACTGGCTGACATTCGCGCTAAAGATAACATCGACCGACTGCTCAGGGACGGGCAACTGCTCCAGTGTTGCGCACTTATACTGCACCTGCCGTTGATACTCTGTCCCCGCGTGCCGTCGCCGAGCCGTCACCAGGGCCTCCGTTGAGAGGTCTACGCCGATAATGCGCCCTCGCCTGCCAATGGCGCGGGCCAGTAACGGAATCCACAGGCCGGGTCCGCAACCGGCATCGACCACCAGCCCTCCTCGTTTCAAGTGCAGGTCGCGAATCATCTGTTCGCGCTCTCTGGCTTTACTGCGATGGTGTGTTTCCAGCCACTCTATCGAGTTCAGCGGAAGGCCACATTCATTTCCATGCACAAGCTCATTTGCTAACATACGTATTATTCCCTTCGTCCTCAAGGTTCTATCATTCTCAGCCAGAGGAACATTATCGAATGATAAGGAAGTATAACATGCAAATTCGGAAAAGTGCAAGGTAAGTGTTACAATATGTTACTTCTGTACTAACATTGTTATATCAAATGAGAATCATGGAATGACATTCTATCAGGCATTTTGTGTAACATGGAAGGAAAGAAAAAGCATGCTTGCTCCCTGCGCTTTGAGCTTGCGTTCTCTCGCATAAACCGCTATACTTTCTGCGAAGGAAGAGGACAATGCTACAATTAAGGAGTGCGTTTACGCTATGGAATCGGAATCGCGCGACCAGCAGCCGGTAGAAGAGGCGCAGGCACAGGAAGAGCCAGCCGAGGTCGTTGAGGCAGGACAGCCGATCTATGAATTTCCGCCGGAGAGCCGGATAGCTCAGCTTCCGGCAAGTCAGCCCGTCTCGCCGGAAGCGGGCATGCCACTGGAAGAGGCGGTGAGAAGAGGATTAATCTACCCGCCTCCGCCTGCATATTATCAGAATATGCCAGAGGGAGGGCAGCGTGTGCCACTGCCGCCAGTCTGGTCACAGCCGCCTGTGCCGGGTGGAAGCGTATCGCCGACTGCCGCTCCATACGGATATCAGGCGGGGACGCAAACCCTACCCCCTCCCGCGCCTGCGCAGCCAGTGCAGAAGCCATCACGCACGTGGATATGGGTGGTTGCCACCTTCTTTAGCGTTATTGCCCTTTTGAGCTGCGGCCTGTGCGGCTGGGGTTTCTACAGCATCTTTACCAGCTCATTCCAGATTACCAATGGGGTCATTACAACGGTGAACGATTACTACAGCGCCATTGAGCAGAAGAATTATGTGGCAGCATATAGCGAACTTGCGCCGCAGGGATCAATCAGTGGTCTGACGCAGGAGGCATTTATCCAGCAGGCGCAGCAGCGTGATCTGCAATACGGACCGGTGACATCCTATGCCCCTGGCCAGCCCGCTTTCGGCTTCAACTCGTCCAACCAGCCAGACCTCTCACAGATGACTTTGCCGGTCAGCGTCACGCGCCCCCGCCTGCACTACACTGTGCTGCTCACCCTGCAAAAGACTGGCAATAACTGGCGCATCATCGACTTTGACCGCATATAGTTGTTTTTTCCATCCCGAGCGGGCATGGCGATCATATAGCCAGAGAGCCTGCCAGACACGATGGTCATAGCAGGCTCTTGCCGGTGTTGCTCAAGATGATCAGCCCTCTCCTGATGTGAAGGGAGGAAGGGATGAAGAAGGTAACCGCTAATTCATGACTACGCTGGTCGGCACCTGGACGTGAGGCATGGGAACCTCGCGGCCAACGCAGGCGCGCAGGTCTTCGCGATAGAAACGCCACGTGCTGCCCACTTTATGGCCTGTCAGTTGCCCGGACCACATCAGCCGGTAGAGCGTCGAGCGGCTCACTCTGAGATAGCTCATAGCCTCTTTGAAGGTAAGCAAAACGTCATCTTGAATCATTTGCATTGCCATTCCGTTCTCTGCCTTTCAATTCAACCTGCATATCCCGTGTTCCACACTGCGACGGATTAACGGCTCCACGGGAGGCCGACTATCCAGGTACACCGCGCCCCCTGCCTGTATAGAAACAGGCATGCGTACCCGTTTCAGGTAGGATGAAGTTGCTGGCGGGCGTCGTTCAGCAAAAAGATAAATGCATGTGACCGGCGCCAGGTTTTCCTCGCGCCTGCTTTGTATCGAACGATACAAATATGTGTCTCATCGCATATTATAGTAACCTATGGTGATACGCATTTCTGTTGAGATGGAGTTATGATCTGGTTAAGTTCCCTCATTATGGGGTTATATATTCATTACCATCAATGGATCTGAGCCACCTCATATCCGGTAGTACGATAGACCCGGCTTCCCAGAAGAGGAAAATCAGGCCCAAAATTGCCAGAAAGAGGAATGGGGAGGCACATTTCTGCCCTGGCTCGCTACTTGCTGGTACTTGTTGCGCATTTTGTGGGAGGTATTGTCTTCCATCGTGTATTTCAAGTAAACTAGACAAGAAGGCAGTTTATCCTGGACTGTCCTCACCGCAGCTCATGTCGTATCTCGAGGCAAGCGTTACGAGTCAGACAAGAAAGGAGCTTTTCTATGCGCATCCCCGGACGTAGTGTATGGTCGGCAGCACTGGTATCATTTGCTCTTGTAAGCCTGTTGCTCTTCTCTGTGCCGACAACCTTCGCTGTCACCGGACAGAAGACGGAGAAGAGCGTGTCCACCATCGCCTCCCCCACAGTGGTCGGCAATTTCCTGGTCGATCAGGACAAGAATCTCCCGTTTCCCGATAACAAGCAGAATGAGCCTGCCATTACCCGTGACCCGCAAACGGGCGTCTTGATTGCCGGAGCGAATGATGAGCTTGAGGAACCGCTCTGTCCCGGCACCACTATACCACTCGCCAGCCCATGCCCCTTCGGACCCGATATCCCTATTTCCGCCTATTACCGCTCGACAAACAACGGCAAGACGTGGAGCGGTGGCTTCCTGCCGGGCTTCAACACCATTGGGCGAGTCTCCGGCGGCGACCCCAGCCTTGACTACGGTCCCCGACTCTGTGCCAGTGGCACGTTCAGCTTCTCTTGCGGCGTGACGATCTACTACGGTAGCCTGGCCGACCCCTACCCGGAGTTCGCCGGCGAGCAGGTCACGGTCTCCCGCTCGTATGATGATGGCCTGAGCTGGAGCAATCCGGTGCAGGCAACCTCCACCGACAATAAATCCGATTTCGACGATCACGACTGGGTGGCCGTCGACCACTTTCCCAACAGCCCGCACTTCGGGCGTGTCTACGTCAACTGGGCCGATTTCTGCAACACCTGCTCTGGCAACGGCAATGTCAAACTCTACGTTGCTCACTCCGATGATGAGGGGCGCACCTGGTCAAAGGCTGTCCAGGTGAGCGCGGCCAACAACAATTTCGCCCAGGGCTTCCGTGAGACCGGCCAGATGGCTGTCTCTTCCAATGGCACCGTTGAAGCCTTCTGGACGGAGAACGCCGACTCGACCAGATATCCAAGCTTACAGGTGGTTGCCACCTCCACCGATGGCGGCCAGACCTTCACCGCGCCCATCACCATTGCCCAGGTGACCGACTACCCGCTGACGGGTACGCCTTTTGACGTGGTGGATCTCTACAATCGCGTGCCGGGCATGAGCGCGCGCGTAGATTGTTACCCTCACCCGGCTGCCGACCCCGCCAGCACGCGGGTCTACGTCGTCTGGTGCGATTTTAGCGGTGGACAGGGGGTGGTCAAAGCGGCATACTCTGACGATGGCATGAGCTGGGTCCAGCTTGGCACGGTTGCCAGCGTCTCTGGCCGCAATGCCTTCTTCCCTGAAGCCAGCGTTGCCCCTGACGGCACGGTCAGCCTCACCTTTGACGCCCTGACGCAGCCACCGGCAAACAATCCCTGGCAGACAGGGGTGCAGGTCTACGATAACTACTTCGCCGAGTTGCCGGTGGGGAGTCAGTCCTTCAGCGCGCCGATACGGGTCAGTACGGCTTCCTCCAACCCCGATGGCTCCAGCTACAACAACCTGCAAGAGCAATTTCTCGGCGATTACATCGGCATTGTCGCCGGACCGAGCAGTGCATACCTGGTCTGGACGGATGCGCGCAATGCCACCCCCTGCCAGGCGGTTGATACCTACCGAAATGCGGTCTACTCCGGCTCCAAAACGGCGGTTGCGCCCAACCCGGACAACGCCTGCGCGACCAGCTTTGGCAATACCGACACCGAAGCGGCCATTGTCAACTACTGAGCCGACAGGAAAAGCAAGGCATTTGCAAGGGGCAACGTTTCAGGATAAAGAAGACGTTGCCCCTTTCAAATGCCCGAAATTGAAAACGGGCAAACCTTGCTTTGAAAGTATAAAATCTGATAAAATATAAATCAATCGGCCTGTTTTGAGAGAATCAGGAAGATTTCATGCTGAAGGTGGACTCCTTCCCGATGGCCTCTTCCACAGGGCGGTTGCACCCGATCTCTTTTCTTCAAGCGGGCATTCGTAGGGTCGAGATGCGTAGTGCGTTATTCGTAGTATCGAAGTGGTTCATGACGCTGTTGAAGGCAGTGGCGTTGCCTACATCGAGATGCGTAGTGCGTTATTCGTAGTATTGAACTGTGTAGTGCAATAGTTGTAGGGATACTTCTCGTCGTTCATCCAGCGTGGTCTGGAATCCGTTGTTCCACTTTCTCTGTCTCCATTTGCCACTCACGAAAGGAGAGGTTAGTGAAGAAACTTCTGAGCGTTATCGGTCTCGTTGCGCTGTTGGCTTTCTTCGTTTTAGGAGCGCCCACAACATCCTTCGCCGCTCCGAGGCAGTCGACACACCAGTTCATTCATGTCTGTCCTGCCCCGCCAACTGGTTACGCTCGATGCCATGCGATCCTCGTCACCGGCTTCGCTTCCAGCAGCCCATCCGGCTACAATCCTGCTGATCTGCAGTCCGCCTACAAGCTTCCTTCGTCTACAGCAGGAAGCGGTCAGACAGTAGCAATTGTTGATGCCTATGATGACCCCAACGCCGAATCTGATCTGGGGGTCTATCGCTCACAATTTGGTCTACCACCCTGTACGACCGCCAACGGTTGCTTTAAGAAGGTTGACCAGAATGGCGGCACGAACTACCCGCGAGCCAATGGCGGCTGGGCGCAAGAAATCTCCCTCGACCTGGATATGGTGAGCGCCGTCTGCCCCAACTGCCATATCATTCTGGTTGAGGCCACAACCAATAGCCTCACCAACCTGGGAACGGCGGTCAATGAGGCGGCCAAACTGGGGGCAAATGCGATTAGCAATAGCTATGGTGGGGGCGAATTCAGCAGCGAGACGAGCTATGACACCTCCTACTATCAGCATCCGGGCATCGTTGTCACCGCCAGCGCAGGTGATAGCGGCTATGGAGTGGAGTATCCTGCCGCCTCGCAATACGTGACAGCTGTCGGTGGGACGACCCTGACAAAAGCAAGCAACACACGGGGGTGGAGTGAGACGGTCTGGAGTGGGACAGGAAGTGGATGCAGCGCCTACGAACCAAAGCCGAGCTGGCAAACGGATACCGGCTGCAGCCATCGCACTGTTGGCGATGTGGCGGCAGACGCCGATCCCAATACAGGCGTCTCGGTCTATGATAGCTACAAATACCAGGGATTGAGCGGCTGGCTGGTCTTCGGAGGTACCAGCGTCGCCTCGCCCATCATTGCCAGCGTCTATGCTCTGGCAGGCAACAGCAGCAGCGTCACCTATGGCTCCTACCCCTACAGCCATACCAGCAGCCTCTTTGATGTCATCAGTGGCAGCAACGGAAGCTGCGGTGGCTCCTACCTCTGCACCGGGGAAGTCGGCTATGATGGCCCTACCGGCAACGGTACTCCTGACGGCACAGGCGGCTTCTGAAGGCACAGTTTGTCAGTACGCTACGGGAGCCTCGGCCAGGGCCGAGGCTCCTTTCTTGCCAGGCAAACACGATTTCAGTATCTTCTCCCTCAACGGGAGTTTTCTTTGTTCGCTTCTCTTCCGCTGCTGGATCAAGCGTTACTGGCCCCGCCGTTATCAGCAGTGGAGCGGCTCTTTGCCATTCCCTGCCCGCGCCACGTCATATCTCTCCTCCTTGAGCCAGTCGCGCTGCTGGTCTCGCTGGTCGCGATCATGACCGACCACCAGGATTTTCCTGGCCTTGCTCTCTCTCTTCTACCCGGAGGCATAGCAGAACCACTGGATCGGACAAGTTCAAACAAAGCCAGAACATCCTCTATCGTCTCGCAAAAGTAGTAGACGCCATCGTTGCCAGACCCTTCAAAAGCATGCAACGCCGGTTTTTCTTCTCTCCGCTGCCGATTCGCTTCCTCCGTGCATTCTCTCAAGCCGTAGGTAGCAAGCGCATCAATGATCTGTTGGATCGATTGGGGACTTTCGCCGCCCTGTTCCTGCTGCACTGCCAAAGCTCTCCTTCTCTCTACAGATATTGCAACAACACGGTCCGCTTCTGCAGAAGGGGGGACTCCTCTTAGGCGTCAACTTCAGGCCGCCCCAGGCCAGCCGCCAGGGGTGGCCCTACGAGAGACGAACGTGTCGTAGGGCTTGTGGAGCCGCCGCGTAGAGTAGGGCCACCCCTTGCGGCTGGCCTGCGTCGCGCTCGCACGGGCTTAAGTTAACGCTTATGGGGGGACTTCTCTGAAGCGGACACCTCCAGGTAAACGTCAACCAGGAAAGACACATAAAGATGAGTGCTGGCGACAGGCGTATCAGCACTCATCTGTGTGCCTGGTCAGCGATGAGGCGTTGGGGTGCTGGCAGGTTTCCCTCCTTGCGGGGTGGGCGTACTTGCAGGTTTCCCGTGTCCCTGTCCCGAAGGAGGAGTGCTGCCTTTTTCCTCCAACCATGAGCAACTCCCAACCTCTTGCATTTCTTGCCGGAATACGCTACACTGAAGCCGTTCCATCTGGAACTGTGGGCAGGCCACCGGCAAGGGGATGGCCCCATAGACGTTCACTTCAGGCCGTGCGAAGGCCAGGCAGGCCAGCCGCC
>CADDYT010000186.1 GCA_902810755.1 Chloroflexota bacterium | reverse complement strand
CTACGGGTGCCACACAAAACTGACGCCGGGGCCGGGTTTGAAGGTCCAGTAGGAGAGGGTGTCCCAGCCGCCGTTGGCGTACCAGTTGTAGTTGCTGGTGTAGACGCTGCCATCGGAGTTGATGCGCTCGACGACCGCAACGTGGCCATAGCCGCCCGCCCCCTGGACATAGGGTTGCAGAACGATGATTGAGGGAACCCTCGGCGTAGCGGATACTACCCAGCCAGATGCCTGCGCCCCGTAGGCCCACTGATAGGCGTTGCCGAGCCAGGGAACCCAGTAACCGGTCAACTGGTGATAGCGCATGTTTGCCCAGTAGGTGCATTGCCCGAAGGCGAAACGGTTCAGCGTGCTGCCATTGCCCGTCTGTGGGGGCGGCAGACTTGTGGATTGCGAGGGATCGTAGCCGTCCTGATGGGTAATGACTGCCGTCGCCGTCGCCGCCTGGGCCGCGATGAGCGCGGGATTGTTGCCGTTGCTCTTGACAAGGTTCAGGATGGGCTGGAACGGATTAAAGGCAGCTACACTACCGTTGCTGGTAGGCAGCACGGACATTACACTGCCCAGGACGATCAGTACCAGAATAGTCGTCACGGCCAGGTGAACAACCCAGCGCCGACCGCGTGGTGGGCGGATACTTCCCTCACGTTTCTTGCCCGTTCCCCGAATCACCACCGGCTGACGCAGTGCCGTCGTGGTACTGGTCCTGAAAGTGACCGGCAACGCGCCAGTCTGCGCCTCTGCCAGATCGCTGAGCTGGCGGGTTACCGCCGGTGAAACGGCAATCCCGGCAAGTTGCTGCGTCGAAGGGGGAACGCTGACGGCAGCATCATGCGACAAAGGAGCGGTCATGGGCGGCAATGACGAAGGCCCGGTCGGAGAAGATATGGAAGTATTCTGATATAACGGGGGAATGGGTGTGTTACCCGGCGCGGGAGAGGTCTGTACAGTATCCGGGAAGGGTATTTGCTCAACGGGCGACATCTGGTTCACCTGTCCTTGCCATCGCCATGTCCCTGAGATCAGCCCTTTCCTACCGGCACTACTATTCTGACGATCATCCATCGACGACATACGTAATTCCCCAATCCTTCAAAATATGCGCTACAAAATACCCTGCGTGCGCACGGTGTGCGCTCTGCGTTATCAAACACTGTACCTGCTCTACCGCTATTGGTCAAGCAAAGTCAGCCTGTCTGGGACTAAGGTACCTATCCTTAGTAAAGAACGATGGCTGCAAAAAAATGAACAGGAAGACCCGCCCTCTTACGCATACATATTATTGAAAGCCAACTCAGAGATGTCATGCTGAGCGGGAGCGAAGCATGACATCTCTGAGTTGGCTTCTGAGTTGGCTTATGCGACGGAGACTTCGAGCAGGCCGGGGTTGCCGATTTGCTCTTCTTTGAACATGTTGCGCACGATCACGGCCCAGTGCTGGACGGACTGTTCGCTCTCGCGTTTGATACCGAGCCAGTGGAGCAGGCCATGTTGCGCGGCCCCGTCTTTGCCCTGCGGCAGCACGGTCGAGCCAACGGCTGCCAGGGGGACGCGCAGGACAGACTTTTCGGTGAAATCCAGGCTGAAGCGTTTGACCTGGCCTCCCCCGACGACCCGCGCCAGCGCGTCCGGCAGGCAGACATGGGCAATCAGTCCCGGCTCGTAGCGCGGCACGCTGATGACGAGGTCCAGTTCGTCGCCAACCTTGAAATGCCTCTGGACGCGGCCCTTGCGTTCCAGCCGTACCTCGACCGGGAGATTGCTCTTGAACGCGCTCCAGTCCTCAATCACTTCGGAGGTGAGCTGGGCCGAAACGACGCCCTCTACGGCGCGCAGCGTCTCCACCTTGCCCTGGTAGGCCAGCGCCTCGGCCAGCGCCATCTCCTGCCCGTTGAGGGCGACGCGCCCGCTCTGCGGCGTCGTCACCACCCCGGCGTTGCGCAGGCCGATCATCAGGGCGAGACAGGCCGCCGTATCGACAGTGCTATAGAGCCGCCCTTCTTCGTTCAACTGGCCCGTCAGGTAGTTGGTGGCGGCGATGGCGCGCGGCAAATCGCCCGGCTCTCCGCCCGCCAGCAGCGCGGCAGCCGCGTAGGCCGTTTCCTCCCGCGTAGAAACCGCCATGCCCCACAGGCGATACGATGGCTGGTTGTCTTGCACCTCGACATACGTTTGCCCGTGCTGTTCTTTCAGGCGCGAGCGCACATAGGCCAGCGCCTCGCTCTTCACCTGCGCTGAGGAGCCGTTTGCGAGCGCCTGGTAGGCCGCGTGGCAATCGCTGATCTTCTTTGGAGGGTAATCGAGTTTGTAACAGGCAGCAGCATCGCCCGTCATCGCGCGAATGTCGTCGAGCAGATCGCGCAGGGCCGGGTTCTTCAGCCCGGACCGTTGAGCGGTGGGCAGGTTGAGCAGGTGCCTGACGCCCAGCGGAGCGCAATAGGTGTCCGGCTTCCGCGCGCCGCCCTCTTCCGGCGGGTAGAGGCAGAAGCCGCTGCCCGGCAGGTACATGCTCTTGAGCCGCTTATACCAGACGAGGATGGCCGCCTCGTACTCGCGGGCCGCTTCCTCATCCTCCTGATTGGTGATGTAGCCGGTGTACATGGCTAAGACCTTAGCCGACGTTTGCTGGATTCAGCCAAAGGGGTATTTTGCCGCGCCCTCGACAAAGAACTGGAAGGGCCGCTCCAGTCCGGGGAGCGGCGCGATCTCCAGCAGGCGCTGCTCCTGCAATGTCACCTCGTCGCCGGGGGTGAGCAGGCGCAGGCGGCGCGTGAGGTGGCGCAGCTTGCCCGGCTCCGTCACATAGCGTTCGCTCACATCGACTCCGCCCTTGCGCGCGTCGCGTACCGTCGCCGTGATCGCGCCGGGGCGAACGGGGAAGCGCAGCGCGGAGCCGGACGGAACGGGTAGGCCGGGCATCACCTCCGAGCCATCAGCGAAAAAGAGGGGCAATACTTCGTCATCGTGGCGCACTTCCACCAGCGCGCTGCCCGATGACGCTCCTACGTCCAGGCGGCCCATGACGGGATCGCCGGGGAAGACAAAGGGCGAAACGGTCAGTTCTCCGTAGACCGGCTGCATCGCCTCCAGCGTTGTCTCCACACGCTGCCAGTCCATCGTCTGCGGGGAAAGCGCGAAAGCTTCGATAGTGTAGCGGGTCATGCTATCGCCCAGCTTCACCTCGACGCGCGCCTCGCCCTGCACCTTCACAACGTTGTTATAGACGACCTCTGGAAATTGCAGCCGCATCTTCGCCAGCGTCGTCGGTGGTGCGGCAGTAGCTACCTGCTGCGCCTGGTCGCGTTGAGTGGCTGCGGAAACCGATGCGCTCTCATATACGCGCATGGCCTGTGCTGTCGGCATAGAGGCAGCAGCCATCATGGGAGGAGCGGTGGGCGGCAGGGGAGCGGACATAACAGGTGATGGTGGTGGGATCGCGGCAAACGCCGTCGGTTGCCCGTAGGATGCCATTGCCCTGAAGCGCGGGCTGCCCCGGCCACCGGCAGGCCACGCATTACCCAGCTGGCGCAGTTCGCGTTCAACTTTGCCCGTAAACGTACTCTCCCGCCAGTTTGCCAGATTCTTCTTGATGCTCGCCGCCAGTTCCACCTGCGGGTCGCTCGGCGAGATCAGGCGCTGGTCTTTCACAATCACCTGCACAGGCACCACATGATCTGGCACACCCGTCTTGAGGGTGATGGTCACGCGGCTACCTGGCTTCGCCTCCGCCGGGGCTTCGCACTGCAACTGGATGTCTGAAGGGCGCAGAACAGCGCACCAGCCCTCCCAGGCGGCATCATCGATCAGCGCGCCAAGCAGCACCACGCCATACGGTTCGGGTATCGGCACCTGCACGCTGCTATCGGCCTTCAGATTCTCGCGCACGGCCTGTTCATATGTGCCGCGCGCCGGATCGACCACCACGACGCGCAACAACTCCACATCCTGGCGCGCCGCGATCTCCACTGTGCTGCCAATGACGCGCCGCACCAGAAACGGCTGCGTATTGGTCCCGCCGCGTGTGATATACATGCCCCGGCACTCATTAGATTGCGGCAGCGGCAGCAAACTCAACAGACGCTGCTCGCCCAGTTCGCTGATGGACAGCGTCTCGCGCCGTTCCTGCTCTGAGCCTTTCAGGGCCACCGTTGCCGTGCGCTCGCCCGCGAAGAGGTTCAGCGTGTATGGCCCCTGCCCCGTCAACTTGACCGCGCCGCGACAGATGCCCTCGCGATTGCAATTCAGCTTTTCACGCTTACCCACGCGCTGCCCGCGCTCCTGCAACTCCACTTCGACCGGGCCGCTATATGGCTGGCCGAATGCTGTCACGGAAAGCGTATAGCGCAGAACATCGCCGTTGAGTTGCTGGTCGTTCAATTCGGCGTTGAGCGGCGCGAGCCGGTATTCGGCCACCTCGAAGCGGCAGGAGGCCGATTCGCTCTCGCCCGCGACCATCACCGCCTCGTACTCGCCCTCCGGCAGCCCCTGCATCGACCAGAGACAGAGGCCATATTCATCCAGCGTCACCGGATAATCGGCATAGGGATTGCCGCTCAAACGCAGCCGCAGGCGCACAGACGCGCTGGCACGCTGGAAATCGACGAGCAGCAAACGCACTGTGTCGCGGTTGGCCCGGTACAACATCTTATCGCTGGTCAATGAAACCAGGGATGGGCGCGGCAGCTTCTTCGCCGCTATCTTCGCCCCCGGCAGCGTCATCTCTTCCCCACGAAAGAAAATGGCCGGTTTGACCGGTATCTTCTCAACGCCAGAAGCCGCCAGCAGGCCCGCCATGCCCGAACGCACCAGCCAGCTCGCTTTCACAAACACAAACCAGTCCCCGACCAGCGCCGCGTCACCCAGGCGTTCCGCCAGCGCGCCATCAGAAACGCTCACATCAGGATCATACTGCGCCAGTGACTTCTCTGCTGACATGCAACCACCTTTCCTTTTTCATGTCATACCATGCCGTAAAAACGTGGCCCTGACGTGTCATGCGGAGCGCAGCGAAGAATCTCTGGTGACCAACCGGGCGGCATGGTCCGCCTCAGATGCCTTCCCTTCGCGGCACTCAGGGCTAACGGCTGACTGCCGCTCAGCATGACACGGCGGCAAGCATCCACGCTACCTTACACCATTTCCGGTAAAAGCACAAGAGAATTTTTCACATTCCGTATTCACGTTTCCCACTTCTCAGATCGCCAATTTGCGGGTATCATAGGAGAGGTTATCGTAAGATACTGTAGAACGTCCGATTTTTTTTAGAGGAGCAAGAAGAGGAATATGCACAGGTCTACCCCCATGGACGTTATTGTAAGTCCGAGCAGGCCACGCGCAAGGGAGTGGCCCTACTATACACGGCTCCTCCACAGGCCGTACGGTCGCCCATCGTATAGTAGGGCCACTCCCTTGCGCGTGGCCTGCTCACGCCTGTTTCCACTGCTGATCTTCGTTCTCCTGCTCGCGGCCTGCGATTTGCCGGGGAGCAGTGGGGGCAATGCCAGCGGTACACCGGCGGCGACGCCAACACATAAAACCACTACCTCACCTACACCGACAACAGCACAGCTCACCTGTCCCGCACCGTTGAACAGGAATCAGAACTGCTATACTCCTTACGCCCTGCGCCTGGCCTATGGCGTAGAGGCGCTGACGGAGCGCGGCTACACGGGCAAGGGGCAGACCATTATCGATATCGTCTCATATGGCAGCCCCACGTTGCAGCAGGATATGGATGTCTTTGACCGGCAGTTCAGCCTCCCGCCTATCAACATACAGGTCGTTGCCCCGCTCGGCACCGTGCCTTTCGACCCGAATAATCAGGATATGGTTGGCTGGGCAGGCGAGACCGAGCTGGATGTGCAGATTATGCATGCCATCGCGCCCGATGCAAATATCGTCGTGATGACCAGCCCGGTCGACGAGACCGAGGGGACAATTGGCCTGCCGCAATTTCTGGATCTGGAAAAATACGCCGTCTCACACCACCTCGGCCAGATTTTCTCACAGAGCTATGTGGCTTCAGAAGTCACGCTCTCCGATAGCGCAGGGCAGCAGCTTGTCAAAACCTACACCGACTTCTACAAACAGATCACCACACAGGAGGGCTTCACTATTGTCTCCGGCTCCGGGGATAACGGGGCGACCGACTGGGCAAACATCGCCGCGACGAAGCTATCGCCCACGCGCACCGTCAACTTCCCGGCAGATGTTCCCTGGGTGACAGCTGTCGGCGGCACGACCTTGCTGCACACAGGCGATAGCTACAATGAGGTTGCCTGGTCGGGCAGCGGCGGCGGCACCAGCAAGTTTTTCAGCGAGCCGGATTTCCAGCGCGGCATGCCCTCTTCGGTGCAATCGCTGCTGGGGGGCCAGCGCGGCATCCCGGATATCGCCGCCGATGCCAACCCCGATACGGGCCTGGCTTTCTACTTTAACGGGCAGTGGGATCAGACGGGCGGCACCAGCGCCAGCACGCCGTTCTGGGCGGCCATCGTCGCCATCGCCAACCAGATGGCGGGTCACCCGCTCGGCTTCATCAACCCTGGCCTCTACAAGCTCGCGGCCTCCGCGCGTGCGCAGCAAGATTTTCGCGATATTACTGTCGGCAACAATAACGTCAACAATGGAACGGTGCAGGTGCAGGGCTTTCAGGCCGTGCCGGGCTGGGACGCGGTCACCGGCCTGGGCAGCCCGCAGGCCAGCCAGTTCATCCCTGACCTGATCGCCGCATTGCAATAACTTCAGGAGTCTTTTTCGTATGACCAGATATCCATTTCGGCGGTTCCTCCCCATCTTTCTGTTCTCGCTCCTGCTGCTGGCGGGGTGCAGCCTGCCTGGCCCCCTGGGTAGTGGGAACACGACGCCCACACCGGCAAAGCCTTTCCCCGATGTCACGCCAGATACTCAGCTTCCCGGCGGCCCGACACCAACCCAGGACGATACCTGCCCCATTGAGGGCCTCAATAACAGCGGTGGCGGCCTGACCTGCCTGACGCCTCACCAGATGCGCGTCGCCTTCGGTATTGAACCATTGATCGAGCAGGGCTATACAGGCAAGGGGCAAACCATCATCGATATTGTCTCCTTCGGCAGCCCCACGCTCCAGCAGGATATGGACAGGTTCGATCAGGAATTTGGCCTGCCGCCGATCAACATTCAGGTCATCTCCAATGTGGTCAACGAGCCAACCTATGATCCCAACCACGATATGAACGGCTGGGCGGGCGAAACCGAACTGGATGTGCAGATCATCCACGCCATCGCCCCCGGCGCCAACATCATCGTCATGACCAGCCCGGTAGCGGAGACCGAGGGAACGGTCGGGCTGCCTGAATTCCTGCAACTGGAACAGTACGCTCTCGCGCACCACCTCGGCAACATCGTCTCTCAGAGCTGGGGCGCGTCTGAAGTCACGTTGAAGGACACGGCAGGGCAGCAGGAATTGCAGAAATGGAATACGTTTTTCCAGCAGGCGACCACCCAGCAGGGCATGACCTTCTTTGGCTCCTCCGGAGATAACGGCGCAACCGACTACACCGACCTGCAGGCCACGAAGCTCTCGCCTACGCCGACGACCAGCTTCCCCGCCGACAATCCCTGGATCACAGCCTGCGGCGGCACTACCGTCAATAGTGTGGGGGAGACCTACCAGGAGACGGCGTGGAGTGGCAGCGGCGGCGGCTTCAGTTCCTTCTATACAGAGCCGAGCTACCAGCAACTTCTGCCCGCCTCCGTGCAGAGTCTGCTCAATCACCGGCGCGGCGTCCCGGATATCTCCGCGCCCGCCGATCCCGATACCGGGCTTGCCATCTACTTCCAGGGTCAATGGGGGCTTGCCGGTGGCACCAGCGCCAGCGCGCCCTTCTGGGCCGGTCTGACCGCCATTGCTAACCAGATGGCCGGTCACCCCCTCGGCTTTCTCAATCCCGCGCTCTACAGGCTGTCGACCACGAGCCAGTATAATCAGGATTTCTACGATATCACCAGCGGCAACAACAGCGTCCACAGTCACGGCGTCAACGTGCAAGGTTATTCCGCCGCCATCGGCTGGGACCCCATCACCGGCCTCGGCGCCCCTGTCGCCTACAAGCTGCTGCCGGATTTGATTAGCGCAATGAAATCATCAACATAACAGGAGCAAAGGGCATGAGCGCGCCGGACCATGCCCTTTGTCTCGTTTGTTATATCAGTCCCTTGCTCACGCACAATTCGGCGTTGAGAATGGAGCCTCCCGCCGCGCCGCGAATGGTGTTGTGGCCAAGCAACACGAATTTGTAGCTCAGGATGGGGCAGCGGCGCAGGCGACCGAGGGTGACGGTCATGCCCTGCCCGGCGTCGCGGTCGCGCAGCGTCTGCGGGCGGTCTGGCTCGGAGCGGTAGAGCAGGGCGCGTGGCGGCGCAGTGGGAAGGCCCAGACGCTGCGGCTCGCCCTGATACGCTTCCCAGGCGGCGATAATCTCCTCCGGTTCCGCGTCGCGGCCCAGTTCGACGCTGGCGCATTCCAGGTGGCCCTCGCGCGTCGCCACGCGGTTGCAGTGTGCGCTCACCACGAGCGGCGCGTCGCGAAAGCCCTCTCCTTCCTGCCAGGAGCCGAGCATCTTGCGCGTCTCGCTCTCTACCTTCTCCTCTTCACCGCCGATATAGGGAATAGCATTATCGAGGATATCATACGAGGGCAGGCCGGGATAGCCTGCGCCGGAAATAGCCTGCAAGGTCGTCACCAGCGCCTTACGCACGCCAAATGCCTCCTGTAAGGGCTTGAGCGCCATCACCAGCGGAGTAGCGGAGCAGTTAGCGTTGGTGACGATGCAGCCCGACCAGCCGCGCTGCCTGCGCTGCTGCACGATAGCAGCGGCGTGATCGGCGTTCACCTCCGGCACGATTAGCGGCACGTCAGGGGCCATACGATAGCTTTTCGCATTGCTGAACACGGCCTTGCCTGCGCGCGCAAAATCGGCCTCGACCAGATCAGCCGCTTCGCCCGGCAGCGCCGAAAAGACGATCCGCACATCCGCTAACGCCTCCGGCCTGCAAGGCTGTACGGGCAAATGCGCCGCCGACGCAGGCATCTCGCTACCTGGCAAACGCCAGCGCGCCACCTCGCCGTAGGGCTGTCCCACATGTCGCTCTGAAGCTGCCAGCGCCACCAGTTCAAACCAGGGATGCCCCTGTAACAACTCTATGAAACGTTGCCCCACCATGCCCGTTGCCCCCAGCACGGCAACGGGGATACGCTCGCGTCTCTCTGTCATCTTTCGCACCTCCTATCCTGACAAGGCCATTACAACGCGCCCGTGCTGCGCCGCCGCTCGCGAGTGGTGGGGGCATCATGGCGCACGAGGGGAATAACGGGGGCAATGAGGTCGCGGTGCAGGCTGCGCAGAGCGCGCTCGGCGTTCTCATCCGCAATAATCAGGGTGATGCTCTGTTCGGACGCGCCCTGTGTGATGACGGGGATACGCTCGCGAGCAAGAGCGGCGATAGCGCGGGCCGGACTCATCGGGTCAACGGTGAAGCCGGAGCCGATGCAGGCGCAGGCGGCCAGATCGGGACGCGCGCGCACGCGCCACGCGCCCATGTCGTGCTGCAAAAGCGAGACAACGCTCTCTGCCGCTCGCTCCTCCACAACGAAGGAGAGGTGGTGACCCGACGAGGAGCAGATGGCAACCGGCGCGGCCCCCGCGCGCGCGGCCAGCGCGAAGACCTGCCCGGCGTTCTCAGGCGCGCCAAACAAATCGGTACTCTCTACGGTAATCAATGCCAGGTGGCGGCGCATGGTAATGGCCGTTGCCGCGCTGCTTCCGTCCTCCGGCCCCACGACGGTGCCACGAATGTGCGGGCGAAACGTGTTGCGCACGCGCACGGGGATGTTGCGGGGCGCGACCGGGATGAGCGTGCGCGGGTGCAACACCTTCGCGCCGAACCAGGAGAGCCGCGCCGCCTCTGCATAGGAGAGGACGGGCAGCAGACGCGCATTCGGCACCAGACGCGGATCTGCCGTCAGCACGCCATCGACATCGGTATAGATGGTGACCTCGACGCCATCCAGCGCCGCGCCGATCACCGAGGCCGAATAGTCGGAGCCGTTGCGCCCCAGCGTCGTCACATGTCCGTCGAACGTGCGCCCGATAAAGCCCGCCGCCACCGGCACGACACGCCGCTCGATCAGGGGGAAGATCAATCGCTGCGCGTTCTGCCGCGTCTCCTCCATCAGGGGATCGGCCCCCACTACCGTGCCAACCGGCGGCGCTTCGCCTTGCGGGCGCGCCGTGATAATCACCTCTTCGCGCACCGGCGCGGCCTGCACGCCGCATTCCTGCACGGCAGCCGCCACCAGCAGCACCGAGAGACGTTCGCCCCAGGCGGCAACTCTCGCCGTCGGCAGAGCAATATCCTCGCCATGCTGTCCGGCAGCCTGCAACGCCTGCACGTCCTGTTCGAGCTTTGAGAACGCCTCCTGCAACGTGGCGCGCAGGGCATGCCGGGCCTCGCGGTGCGTGACCGCCTTCTCCGCCGCCTCCAGATGGCGCTGCTTCAGGGCCAGCACTTCCCGCGCCAGTTCCTCCTGCTCATCTTCGCAGGCGAAACGCGCAATGCGCAGCAACTGATCGGTTACGCCCGACATGGCCGAGACGACGACGACCGGAAACGGCTCCTCCGCCCTGTTATACGTGTGCGCCACGATATGCGCCACGCGCCGCATACGCTCCCCGCTGCCAACCGACGTTCCCCCGAATTTCAGAACACTCAATACAGCTTCCATAAGCACCACCTGACAGTCTTTCGTAACAGTAAATGAATGAGTCCATAGACCACCACTCCGCCGCCGCAGGCCAGCC
>CADDYT010000185.1 GCA_902810755.1 Chloroflexota bacterium | reverse complement strand
TCCGCCCCTTGGCACTTTTTGTTGCAGAAAAAAAGCCTATCCCTCGCTTAACGTCCCATGTTCCACTTTATATAGCTTCGCCTGGCTGAGGACTTCCTGGGGGAAGCTGCTCAGGTCGGTCGCGGTGAGGAGGACCTGCTCGTGCTGGAGGATGTGGCGCAGCAGGTGTTCGCGGCGCTGCGTGTCCAGCTCGCTGAAGACGTCGTCGAGCAGGAGGACGGGTTCTTCGCCGGTGCAGGCGCGCATGTAGGCCAGTTCGGCCAGCTTGGCGGAGAGGGCGGTCGTTCGCTGCTGGCCGCGCGAGCCATAGGTGAGCATGTTGACGCCGTTGACCAGGAAATCCAGGTCGTCGCGGTGCGGGCCGCGCAAGCAAACCCCTTGCAAAATTTCTTTGCGCCGCGCCTCCTGCAACTGCTCGCGGTAATGGCGCAGGCTCTCCTGCACATTCCATGCCGGGTCGACGCGAAACGAGGGGCGGTAGACGATTTGCAACCGCTCGCGCCCACCGCTCAGGCTGTCTTGCAGCGGCACGGTCTGCTCGTTGAGGGCGGCGATCATGCGGCGGCGCTCGAAGATGATCTGGCTGGCCAGCGTGGTGAGCTGATCGTCAAGGTAGTCAAGCATGTGCGGGTCTTCCTGGTTTTCGCGAATGCGTTTGAGCAGGGCGGCGCGTTGCGTGATGACCTTGCGATACTTGACCAGCGCCTGGCAGTAGCGCGGCTGCACCTGGCAGAGGGCGCGGTCGAGGAAACGCCGCCGCTCTTCCGGCGGGCCATCGACAAGGTGCAGGTCGGTGGGGGCGAAGAGAACCACGCGCATCTGCCCGATCAATTCCATCGTGCGGCGCGGAATGCCGTTGATCTTGATGCGTTTGCGCTGCATCGTGTTCGGCAGTTCAATGGTGCGCGTGGCGATCGCGGTCGGGGTGTCATTGAAGGTGGGCGGCGTCGGGTCGATCAGCGCGATTTCGATGTGCAGGTTGTCTTCGCGCCGTTGCACCGCGCCCTGTAGCCGCGCAACGTGGTTGCGGGCGTGCCAGTTCACGACTTCGCGGTCGGCGGTAGCATGAAACGAGCCGCCGGTCGCCAGCATGGCGGCGGCTTCGAGCAGATTGGTCTTCCCCTGCGCATTCTCTCCATAGAAAATGTACAGGCCAGGTTGCAGGGGAAGCTCCAGGTGCGTATAGTTGCGAAAATCATGTAATATGAGGTGAGAAAGATGCATGTATAGCTTTTTCCATAGGGTCTGTGAAAACTTCCTGGCCTATTGTACCATATTTCCGCCCTTTATGCACGCGGCATGTGCGCTCTGAACACGACCGTCTGCGCGCTTATGGCTCGTAAGTCATAGTTCTTGTCGGCGAAGACGACGGCGCACTCGCCTCGGCCCATGTGTATAGTCTGGCCGTTCGCGTGCAGCAGCGCCTCGCCGTTCAGGCACAGCAGGATTTCCAGTGAGCGCGTTGTCTGCGCGTACTGCTGCCCCTGACTCAGGGTGATCCTGCTCAGGGCAAAATCGGCGACGGGCGTGTCATAGCATGCCTCGCCCGTTTGAACGCCAGCCCGGCCTTCGATGGTCTGTGGCGTCATACCCTGAAAGACAATTCGTTTCAGCAGCTCTGGCACATCTATATGTTTGGGTGTCAGCCCGCCGCGTATGACATTATCCGAATTCGCCATGATCTCTAACGCCTGGCCGCGCAGCGCGGCGTGCGGTACCCCGGCATCCTGAAAAATGGCCTGCCCCGACCTCAGTTGTACCAGATTGAAGAAATAAATGGAAAAGATGCCCCTATCATAGTTGCTGGCTTGCTCCTGCCGCATCGCCGTTGCCGCCCAGTAGTCAGGCGAGGATTCGTCCAGCGCGCCAACCTCGTAACGCGGCACAATACGCTTTGCCAGCGGCTCCAGCAGCTCATTGACCGCCTCGGCTGGCAGCGTCATCACGTATTTGTACAGGCCAGCATAACCGTCGTCGGCGAAAATGGGTCGCAGCGAGGCAAATTCGGGTACCTGGTCGAGGATGGCCTGCAACTGCTCCTGCGGTCGAAAGCCATGCAGCAGCCAGAAATCGCTCAACGCGACCTGTAGTTCTGGCTTATGGTTATCGTCTTTATAGTTGCGTTCGGGCGCGTCCAGTGGAATGCCGAGAGCGTTTTCGCGCGCGAAACCCTCTTCCGCCTCCGCCTTCGATGGGTGAACCTGGATAGAGAGCATCTCGCGCACATCCAGCACCTTAAACAGGAACGGTAGCCGCCCGTATTGCCGGGCGATGGTCGCCCCCAGCGTCTTTTCAGGCTGCGCCGCGATGAGATCGTTCAATGCAGCCCGTGTCCCGCCAGGGTCGATAATTTCAGACGGGGCCTTCTCGTGCGCGCCCATCCAGTATTCCGCGTATGGTCTCCCTGTCTCCGGCTTAATACCAAGCAGCGTGGGGATGAAATCATAGCCGCCCCAGGCGTAATGCTGTACTTTCCCTGCCAGCCGAAACGCGCTCTCCTCCACAACAATGGTCATGCTGAAAATGTCTCCAATCCGTTGAAAATCATCTATTGGGCTTGTCATGCTGAGCGCGAGCGAAGCATCCGGGCAAGCACACAGACCAGAGATTGCCGGAGATGCTTCGCTCGCGCTCAGCATGACCGCCCGATGATGGATGATATTTTTGTGTATCCATCGTACCGATCATTCATGTATAACGCCCACCATCGCCCCGGTTATCGGTTGGTGTGCATGGGCATGATGACGTAGGTGTAGTCGGTTGAGCCGACGGGGCGAATGACGCCGGGTTTGGTGGCGGCGTTGACTTCCAGCGCCACCTCCTGCGAGCCGATGACAGCCAGCACGTCGGCCAGATATTTCACGTTGAAGATAATCTGCTGCTCTGGCCCATCGACGGCGGCGGGCAGCGTGCTGACGTTATCGCCCAGGTCTTCTGCCGTCGCTTCGATGGTCACGCTGCCGGGTTCCAGCCCGTCGTTGCTGCCGGGCGCGACCCTGACACGGGTAATGTTGGAGCTATCGCGCGCGAAGAGCGAGGCCCGCTTCACGTCGGCGGCAAACTCCTTCGTCTCGATGACCGCGCGCGTGGTGTATTCTTTCGGGATGATCTGACGGAAATTGGGGAAGGTGCCTTCGATCAGGCGCGAGACGAGATCGATCTGTTCGGTGTGGAAGAGTACCTGTGCGCGGTTGGGTGTGACGATCATCTGCACCGGCCCCTCGGCGGGCAGGATGCGCCCAAGCTCGGTCAGCGTCTTCGCCGGAATGAGGATATCGCTGTGTGTCTCCATGTCGCCGGGCAGGGGCGCGACGCGCACGGCCAGGCGGAAGGCGTCGGCGGCGGCAAAGGTGATCTTCTCATTGCCCACCTGCACCAGCACGCCGGTGAAGACGGGCCGCGACTCATCAACGGCGGCGGCAAAGGCCACCTCGTTGATCATCTCTTTGAGCGTGGCGGCATCCAGCGTGATGGGCGGCTCCCCGCCCTCGGCGCTGGGGATGAGCGGAAATTCCGAGGCGTCCATCCCCTTGATATTGGTATTGCTGCGCCCACCCTTAATATTGACAATATTGCTCTCCTCCGGCACGGTGACATCCACCATGCCCGGTGGCAGGCTGTTGACATAATCGGTGACCAGTTTGGCGGGAATGGTAATCGCGCCCTCTTCCTCGATCTGCGCATCCACCCAGCAATTGATGCCGATTTCCAGGTTCGTCGCCGAGAGCCGCAGGCGGCCATGATCGGTGGCAAACAAAATATTCGCCAGAATAGGGAGCGTGCTGCGGCTTGAGACGGCATGGCTCACGACAGAGAGGCCATGACTCAAGTCCTGCTGTTTACAAGTGATCTTCACGGTTTCATCCTCCAGACACAACCAGCGTAACAAAATTCCAGCCTAGTATAGCGTATTCTCTTAGAGAGAACAAGGCGGGTGGTAAAATATGCATATCCCCGCCCCGATTTTTTCCTGCTCCCTCCCTGTAAAACATTCTTTTTGCGGCGTGGGGATGTGGAAGAAAGAGACCAGCAGGTGTATAATCAATGCCGCTGATCAAACAGGTCATGCTGAGTGGAGCGAAGCATCTGGATGCTGCATGGGTCACCTGGCTTGCTTAAATGCTTCGCTCCACTCAGCATGACCTGTCCAGAATGGTTTTTTATGGCATGGCGCTTTGTTAAAGGATTTTTTGAGCAATGTCAGAACATGTATCTTTGCGCATGAGCGATTTTGATTATGAGTTGCCGCAGGAGTTGATTGCGCAGACGCCCGTTGAGCCGCGCGATTCCTCGCGGCTGCTGGTGGTGGAGCGGGCGACGGGAAGGCTGACGCACTGGCATTTTCGCGATATTGGCGAGTTTTTGCATCCCGGCGATCTGCTGATCGCCAATCAGAGCCGGGTGATCCCGGCGCGGTTGCTGGGGCGGCGCGCTGAGACGGGCGGCGCAGTTGAGGTGCTGCTGCTCTCCGAGCGGCCTGATCTGGGCGCGGACACATGGGAGGCGCTGGTACGGCCCGGTCGCCGCCTGCGCGAGGGGGTGCGGCTGCTCTTTGGCGAGGAGAGCGGCCCCGGCTCCGGCCCGCTGCTGGAAGGCGAGATTTTGCAACGCACGGAGGCAGGCGGGCGCGTGGTGCGGCTCTCATTGCCGGAAGGTTCCGGCGCGCCGTTCCTGCCCGGTGTGAGCGTGCGCGAGCGTATTGAGCAGATCGGGCGCATGCCACTGCCGCCCTATATTCACGAGACGCTGGCCGACCCGGAACGCTACCAGACGGTCTACGCGCGCATCAGCGGCTCGGCGGCGGCTCCGACGGCAGGTTTGCACTTTACGCCGCAGTTGCTGGATGCCCTGCGCCAGCAGGGAGTGCGCGTCGGCTTTGTGACGCTGCACGTGGGGCTGGATACCTTCCGCCCCGTCGAGGTAGAGGATGTGAGCCAGCATAAGATGCACAGCGAAGAGATCGATCTGGATGCGCCAACGGCTGAACTGATTAACGAGACGCGCCGGGCTGGCGGTCGCATCATCGCCGTCGGTACAACTTCGGTGCGCACGCTGGAGGGCGTGGCGGCTGTGCAGGGCGTGGGCGCGGGCGGCAAACTCGAGCCGTATCATGGCAATACGCGGCTTTTCATTACGCCCGGCTTCCATTTCCAGGTGGTGGATGCCATGATTACCAATTTCCACCTGCCGCGTTCCACCCTGCTGCTGCTCGTCAGCGCCTTCGCCGGTAAGCCCCTGATCGAAAAAGCCTATCAGGAGGCGATACGCGAACGCTACCGCTTCTTCAGCTTCGGCGACGCCATGCTGCTGCTCTGATCCCTGTGATTCCTCAGCATTCCCTTTGCTTCCTCAACGATGCGCTGACGCAGGGAATCAGGTTCGAGGACATGTACGTGGCGGCCCCAGCTCAGAAGCCAGGAGAGGACCTCGCTTTCCTGGCGCAACTGCAAGGTGAGGAGCAGGCCGTCGGGCGTCTCTTCTTCGTGGGTGACGTAGTAGGAGCGGGTTTCGCGCACCCAGCGCGCGATGGAGGGGTCGAACAATGCGCGCACGGTGAGGGAGCGTGCCTGCTGTTCGTTAGCAGGGCGCTGCATCTTGAAGTCGCGGGGGCGCTGGAAGGTTTTTGGCAGCAGTTCGAGCTGTTCCATGCGGTCAAGGCGGAAGTTACGCATGTCCTGGCGCAGGTGGCAGTAGGCGACGAGCAGCCAGCCGCTGTTGAAATGGACAAGGCCATAGGGGTCGGCCTCGCGCAGGCTCGACCGGTCAGATTGATCTGCCTCCTCTGTCTGGTATTGCCCGTTGGAGTCGTTCTCGGCCCGTGTATGGCGCGCGTGGTAGCGGAAGCGCACGGTGACGCGTTCGATGATGGCGCGACGCAGTTGTTGTAGCATGTGCGGCTCGTCAGGGTTGTTTTTCTGCTGCGAGGCGATGAAGCGGATGCTGCTTTGCAGGTAGTTGACCTCTTCGCGCAGTTTCTCCGGCAGCACGCCCTCGATCTTGCGGCTGGCCGATTGCGCGGCGGCGCGGTACTGCGCGTCGAAGTTTTGCGCCATGAAGTCGCTGCCGAGCAGCAGCATGGTGGCCTCGTCGCTGGTGAAGCTGAGCGGGGGCAGGAAGTAGCCTTCCATCAGGGAGTAGCCGCGACCGGGCGTGGAGAGCAGCGGGACACCGGCCTCGCCCAGCGCCTGAATATCGCGATAGATGGTGCGCTTGCTCGTCTCGAAGGTGCGGGCCAGGTCTTCGGCGCGCTGCCAGCCTCTGCCCTGCAATTCCAACACAATGGCTAATAAGCGGTCGGTGCGGTTCATGGTCTCCTCTATCCTGTCTATTGCGGGCCGACCAGTGTGTGGCGAATGAGCATCAGGTGCGTGAGCGGGCCGAGGCCGCCGGGAACGGGCGTGAGGAAAGAAGCCACCTCCTTGACGCTCTCAAAATCCACGTCGCCCACCACCTTGCCGTTGACCTCTGAGATACCGGCATCGAAGACGACCGCGCCGGGCTTGACCATCTCCGCCGTAATCAGGCCGGGGCGTCCGGCGCTGACGACAAGGATGTCGGCGCTGCGCGTGATCTCCGCCAGGTTCTGCGTGTGCGAGTGGCAGATGGTGACGGTGGCGTCCAGCCGCATCAGCACAAGCGCGATGGGCTTGCCGCCGATATTGCTGCGCCCGACGACGACGGCGTTGCGACCAGCTGTGGGGATGCCCTCCTCTTTGAGAACGGTCAGCACGACATCGGCGGTCGAAGGAATGAAGCTGGGGAAGCCGAGCAGCAGGTTGCCTGCATTACGCGAGCCGAGACCGTCCACGTCCTTCTCCGGGCGCAGCACATCGGTGACGACGCGCTGCCGGATATGCGAGGGCAGTGGCAAGAGCAGCACGACGCCATCGGTATTGATATCCTCGCTCAGTGCGGCCACCTCCGCCCGCAGCTCTTCCTCCCGAATTTCAAACGGGTAGGCCAGGGTGGCGCAGCTCAGCCCGATCTCGCGGCACGAGCGCACCAGCTGGCGGCTATACACTTCCGCCGCCGCGTCATGTCCCACAATGATCTGCGCCAGCCGCGCCGGTCGGTGGTGCTGCCTGCGAAACTCTCCGGCCTCTGCCCGCAATTCCTCCGTCATGCGCTGCACCAGCGGCTTGCTATTGAATATGGTTGCTGGCATGATACATGTTACTCTTCTCTCATTATCAATCTGCGAAATTCGTCTCTATAATATCATATGCCGTGAGCATCGTCCTCTCCAGTCGGTAAGGGCATGGCATTTACACTTTTCTCGCTACAATGAAGAACGAGTGGAAAGGAATATCGACGAAGCCATGCTGCTGGATGAAGTGGTTGATTTCGACGAGTTTGTCAAAGTATTTTTCGACCGAGAAGTCGGGGACTTCCCAGGGAATGGCCTTCAGGTAATAGACAATGGCGCCAACATCGTGAAAGCGCGTGATGGGAAATGCTTCCTGCTGCTCGATAATCTGCCAGCCGGACTGTGCCAGTTGCTGAGTAGCGAAGGCGAGATTCCAGGCGGGCGGCTCCTGCGCCCCGGAATGGACGAGCTTTTCTTTGCCGCGTCGGCCCAGCAGTTCATGGAGGCGCAGGTTGGTCTGGTCGCCGACCTGCTCGGTGATGAAAAGATGACCGGGCTTGAGGACGCGCCGCACTTCGTCGGGGTCATAGCTGCCATGCCTGTTGATGATGAGGTCAAGCGATTCGTCGGCGCAGGGAAGGTGTTCGTCCCGCACCGCATAGACGGTGACGCCGAGAGGCTCAAGGCGGTCTCGCGCCGTCTGCACATTGGGAGGGTAGCCCTCGGTAGCATACACCTGCGGCACAGGTTGGAGCGCGAGGAACCGGGCCAGCCGCTCACCGCCTCCGGTACGCATATCGAGCATGGAGTGCGCCTGCTTCATTGCAGCAACAACGGCATCGGTGTAGTCCCAGGCCTTTTGTCTGTGAATGTCAGTTCTCCTGCCTGCCAGATAGGAAAAGTCCCACCCGTTGAAAGGCTGGTTGTATTCGGCCATCAGATAGTCGAAGAACGCTTTCTGGTTAGTGTCTGCCATGTTAGTAGCTCCTTCTTGAAGAGAAGATAGCACAGGCGAGAGGAACATGGCAAGCCAGACTCGTATATAGTAGGGATACCCTCATAGGCGTTAACTGAAGCCCGTGCGAGCGCGCCGCAGGCCACCCGCAAGGGGTGGCCCTACTATATACGACCGCTCCACAAGCCCTACGACACGTTCGTCTCTCGTAGGGCCATCCCTTGCGGGTGGCCTGCGGCGGCCTGAAGTTAACGCTTATGGGGATACCCTTTGCGGGTATCCTGGGGCGGCAGGGTGAAGGGGCAAGTAACCTGTCAGCCCATTTGGGGGATAAACTGGCAAAGCGAAGCGAAATACGTTAAAATGGCGTAAAGGTAACTCAGGAGTAAGTCTGAGACGCGCTTTGCTTGTGTATCTTTTCTGTTATGCCGGTATGTTGTATGTAATATAAGGAAGTATAGCCAATCGGTACTAAGAAAAGAGGATTCTTATGGCAAACGAATGTTCATTTGATGTAGTATCGCAGTTCGAGGAACAGGAACTGGTCAACGCGCTTGACCAGACGCGGCGCGAGGTGCAGACGCGCTTCGATTTGAAGGACACGAAGACGGAGATTGTCCATAACAAGGACAGCATCACCATCACCACCGCCAGCTCGATGTCGCTTAAGAGTACGCGCGACATCCTTGAGAGCAAGGCGGTGCGGCGCGGCCTCTCGCTGAAGATTTTTAAAATGGGCAAAGAGGAGCCTGCCGCCGGTGGGCGCGTGCGCCAGACCATCCAGTTGCAGCAAGGCATCTCACCGGAACTGGCGAAGGAGATCAGTAAGCTCATCCGCGAGACGCATCCGAAGGCAAGGCCGCAGATTCAGGGCGATGCCATCCGCGTGGTGGCGAAGAGCCGCGACGAGCTACAATCGGTGATCGCCACGCTCAAGCAACAGGACTACCCGGTCGCCTTGCAGTTCATTAACTATCGGGGGTGACTAACCTGGCAAGGTACTTTAGTACCAGAAAAAGCTGGCTCAGGCATGAATGGCACGGATTTGTAGTAACCTTGTCTTGACCGGGATGTGATGGTACAGGGCAATCGGTCATTCCAGTGAGTGAGGCAGAGATATGGGCCTCAATGGCGTCAAACGAATGTACATGAAGAAAGCGAACCTTTCATGCCTGGGAACAGACAGATCTTTAGTGCTGCAATGAACGCGGCTGATCGCCTTCGGTGGGACAGCAAGTGGGAAGAGGCGGCGAAAGAGTACCAGCGGGCGCTGGCGGAGTTCCCGGACGACACGATGGCGCGCGGCGGCCTGGGCTTTTGCTACATGCAGACCCAACAGTGGAAACAGGCGCTCAAAGAGTATGAATACACGCTGCAGCGCGACCCGGGTAATGTCATTGCGTTGAGCAAGACCGCCGAGCTATACGGCATACTCAACCGGCGTGAAGATGCATATAAGTCCTATCTGCATCTGGCCGACCTGTATTCGCAGGCGGGTCAGGGGACACGGGCGGAGGCGGCATGGCAGAAGGCCGCGCAACTGATCCCGACCGAGCCGGAGCCGCATGAACGGCTCGCAGCATACTATACCGGCAAAAAAGACGTGGCGATGATGTTGCAGGAGCGGCTGGCCGCTGCGCAGGGGTACCTGCTACGCCAGGACATGGCGGCGGCGCGGGCGCAATGTGAAGAAGTATTGCGGGCGGATGCGCAGAATAAAAAAGCACAACAACTCCTCTCCCAGATCGCGGGAGAGAAAAAACCGTCCGGGACGCTCGCGGCGGATACGGGAGCATCCAGAGTTCCCGATACCGGCGGCGTACCGGCAGACAGAGAAATGAGTACAGGTAGTCCCGTAGTCGATATGATGACAATGGGTGACACAAGCGGAGGTAATACTGGCATCATGGGTAATATGGCTAGCGCGGGTAATTTCGGTGGGATGAACGGCCCATCTCCTGTCGCGGCGAGTGGGATGGGGTCCCCTCGCGGACGAATCACTGCCAGCCAGGTCACTGGCGTGTTACGGCAGGCACAAACGTTTCAGACCCAGGGTCGTTTTAATGATGCTATCGACCTCTGCGAGCAGATTCTGGCCAGCGGCTTTGACCGACCGGACGCCCGCTATTTCCTGGGTTGGCTCTATCAGGAGCAGCAGCGGTGGGATGAGGCTATCCGGCAGTTCCAGATGCTGCTCAATGACCCCGATTACGCCCTTTCCTGCTTCTATGCCCTCGGTCAATGCTACCGGGCGAAGGGCGATCTGCAATCGGCGACCATGCATTTCGACGAGGCGGTCGATCGCGTCAACCTGGACGCGCTGACGGTTGAGGAGTCTGATCAGCTGGTGCAGTTGTGCCAGGAGGCGGCAGAGGCGCATCGTATGCTCGGCGAGCAGGAGCAGGCTCTGACGGTCTACAATGCCTTGCTTGGCTTCCTGCGCAGTCGCGGCTGGAGCGATAAAGTGGCGCAGGTGGAGTTCATGCTCCAGCAGATGCAGAACTCCCCCCTGCCGCCGCGCCCGGTGACGCCGCAGCCTGCACAGCAGCCACCGTATCCACAACAGGCGCAGCAGCCAGCGATGCCGACCATTCCCGATGCCGCAACAATGGCCTTCAACATGGGCGCTCAGGTGCCGCCCCCGGCATCCACACAGTTGCCGCCGCCCTCAACCAGCATGGCCCCGACGACGAATAGCTCGGCTGGCGACCTGCCAGACTGGCTAACCGGCATTCTCAGCGACGCCGACAAGACCCAGGTGGTGAATAAGTCTGCCACGTCGGCTTCTGCCCAGCCCGCGCAGCCACAGGGGCCACAACCACCCGTGCAGCCTTCCGCACAGGCCTCCATCCCGGCGCAGCCGACCATGATGATGCCACAGCCGGTGGTTGACCAGCCAACAACTATCCAGCAACTTCCTGGCGCAGGCACTAACGGCGCGCCCGCTCCCGCCGCCCCGGCACCCGCTCCGGC
>CADDYT010000184.1 GCA_902810755.1 Chloroflexota bacterium | reverse complement strand
CCTGATTCCGTTTTTCGTGCAGATGAATAGTGTGGGCAAAGGAAAAGTCGGTGTAACGGTAATCGTACAGGGGCAAAATCTCGTATTGAGCGTAGGGGCGCAATTGGTTGCCCTGATTGCCAGAAGTGAGTATTTTCTTGAAGACAGCAGACCAGAAAGGAAGCAGCAATACCATGTATGCCGTAATCCGACGCTATAGCATCAAGGATATCAGCGATCTGGATGAGATTGTGCGCCTTGCCGAAGAGGACTTCGTGCCGCTCATCAAACAGACGCCGGGCTTCGTGGCCTACCACCTGATGAACGCGGGCAACAACACCGTCGTCACCTTCAGCCTCTTCCATGATCGCAGCGGCGCAGAACAATCGACGCGCACAGCCGCGAGCTGGGTGCAGCAAAACCTGGCCCGATACGTGCAGGGGACGCCGGAAGTGACTTCAGGAGAAGTGATTATTCACGAGTTCAAGTAATCCTGCGTTTCCAGAGTCCCTGTGAAGGGATGCGCAGGGCGCGATTGAACTTGCTGGAAGCATTTTCCCAGGCGATGATCTCGGTGAGTTCAATGCGCAGGCCACCCGCCAGGGGTGGCCTGAAGTTAACGCCTAAGGGGGTGGCCCTACTCTCCACGACGGTTCCACAAGTGGCACGAGCCGCCCGTGTATAGTAGGGCCACCCCTGGCGGGTGGCCTGATGTGGGTGGCCTGCCCGGCGCGGCGTCGGTGGCCTGGGCGGGCTTCCGTTACCGCTTCTGGGGGCGCGCTCCACTTTTTGCGCTGCGCCTCAAACACCCGCCGTGTGTAGTCGTCTACCTCGTCCGGGTTTACCTCATCGATGCGCGGCATAGCATTCTCCTTCAGTCGACGGAGACGGCGGCCACCAGTACAATGAGGCCGACGACGCCGGTGATATCGCCGCCATCGCGGAAGACATATTGCGAGACGAGCGGCACATAATACTGGGTGAACGTAATCAGGAAGTCAACGGTGAAAAAGAAAAACGCGGCGCACATGAAGAGGCTGAAGCGCGTCGGCGTGCTTGTATAGGCGTTGAAGTAGGAGACCAGAATGAGCAGGCAGATGAACAGGCGCGCCGTGCCGAGCAGGGTTCTCGCCGTCGGGTCGATGGCTGGCAGGGCCGCAGAGGCCAGCAGCGGAATCAGCAGGAGAACGAACGCCAGGATGTTCAGGTTCATCAGGTTGCGCAGGTAGCCTTCCGAACTGCGCGCAAGGCTGAGCAAAATAAAGAGGAAGCCGACAGTCTGGCCGATATAGAGGAACCAGTCGGTATGCAAGGGGATGACCTTGACATAGCTGGCGGTGAAATCGGCGGCAGAGGAGAGCGAGACCAGCACCATCGACAGGCCCAGGATAAAGAGGCGAGATTGTCGCAAACTGGCATAAATGTCGAACGAGCGCACCGCAATAAAGAGGGCGACAAGACAGAATGAGACATCAAGCAGGTTCGGTAGAAGTCGGGGGTCCATAACGTCGTTTCTCCTTACTACTCACCGGGGAGAGTTGAATAACGTATTGACATCAACAGGCTGCCCGTCCGGTGTGTAGATTTCGATACACTGCAATCGCGCCAGCTCCTTCAGAGCTTTGCGGACTTCGAGCAAGGACATACCGGTGCGCCCGCACAGCTGGTTCAAGTTCAGATGACCATCTATCGCTTCATAGAGGCGGTGCGCCTGTTTATCGGCGATAGAGATGGTCCTGGCAAAGGGATTGCTAGAGAGCATAAGGTTTGCATCCTGTTTGCGCCGGGGAATCAGGTCTGGCAGGGCAGGCGTTTCCTGGATCAGGGCCTCCTGCGGCGTCGCCAGCGGGCCGGAACCGGCGGGCAAGAGCAGATGGCGATTTTCAGCCAGTACAATGGCCTGTTCCAGAATGATGCCAACGGTGGAAATCAGGTTCTGGTTCGCCGGGCGGCGCAGAAAGAGCAGCGCGATGAGCGACAGCGCCGTCTCCCTTTGCGCGAGCGCATAGTCCGACGGGGGAAAACGCACGCTCTTCTCCGCCACATAGAAGCAAGAGGAAGTCAGGCCGTAGCGTTGTAAAAGCATGGCCAGATAACGAGGAAAAAGGCGGTCTACCGCCAGAGCGCCAATCGTCTGCTGGCCGCGCGCGAGCTGCTCAACGGTCATCGTTACTTTGTCGCCGAACAAATATGCCGGTTGAGAGGGGTCCTGGCTGGCCATGGCGCGGAGCTGAGCGGTGGGTTGGTTGGATATGCGCCCTTCACATGTCCAGAACTGCACAATCGCCACATCAAAACGCTCCACAATCAAAGAGGCAAGCCATTGAAACATCTCCTCAGGACGATGCATCGACTCAACTGCCTGTTGCAGTTGCCGGAAAATCATCAGCCGATAGCCGCTCGTATTCTGTGAGGAGAAGGTGTCACCTGATCGCTCCATACAATCTTACCTTCCTGGAAAACGGCGCTCATGGGAACGGAGCGCATAAATACCAGGTCGCTCTACCTCATTAACACATGCACAGATGGACGAACGAACCGCATTCCCCATCTGTGTATCCAGTGTTTTCTCTAGACAGGACACCTGTACTTGTTGATGACCTACTTCTTTACCCTGACGGACTTGTACACTACACCACAACAAAACACGCTCTAAAGATAGCAAATAATCTTATCGAGGTTCAACGAAATAGCCATAATGTACTAGAGATAAACCATCTGCATATAAAGATGTCCCAAAAAGAGGTATACTCAGTGGCAAATGTGTGAGGTTAATGCGTTTCCGGTTTTCTACAGGCTGGGAGAATGCAGTCCTGTAGCAGTATGTAGGAGGGTTCCGTCATGGCAACCAGGGTTTCAACCTTTCCAGACAATCGCATAGCCATTCCAGACAATGCTCCTGCTCCACCAGAGCTTGATCGCGGCATCGAGGCGCGAGGCATCGAGCGTGTTCCGGCGGAGGCACGTGCAGATGCTCGCATCGCAAATAATTTTACCATGTGGTTCTCGGCCAACCTGGTAATCTCTACGGTGGCGCTGGGGGCGCTCGCCGTTCCAGTTTTCGGGCTTGGCTTCTGGGATAGCGTGCTGGCAATTCTTATTTTTAATGTGCTGGGCGCTCTTCCCGTTGCCTTTCTCTCGACGCTCGGCCCCAGACTCGGCCTGCGTCAGATGACGATTTCACGCTTCTCCTTTGGCTGGTGGGGCGCGGCCCTGATGTCTATCATCAGCGCCGCGGCAGACGTTGGCTGGTCTACGGTGAACGTGATCGTGGGCGGCCAGCTGGTGGAAGCACTGAGCGGCGGCGCCATCCCCCAGCAGGTTGGTATTCTGATTATCGCCATGCTGACCACGCTCGTTAGCATCTACGGCTATCGCTATATCCACCTGTACGAACGCTACGCCTGGATACCGATGGCCATTGTTTTCTTTATCCTGCTGCTTGTTTCCGGGCCAAAAATATCGATCATTCCGACCCCTGTCTTTGGTCTGGCAGAGATAGCAGCCTTCATCTCTTTCGGCGGCGCGGTCTATGGTTTTGCCACCGGCTGGGCCTCTTACGCTGCCGATTATAACGTCAATCAACCAGAGAACACGCCGGGCAAGCGCGTGTTCTGGTACACGTTCCTGGGCATTGCCCTCTCCTGCTCTCTATTGGAGATCTTCGGCATGGCTCTGACCACCGCCTTTAAAAATCCGCTGGATGGCAACGTGCTGGCCTCTGCCGCGCAGCCGCTTGGGGGCCTGGGTACCTTCTTGCTCCTGATCCTTGCGCTAAGCGTGGTGGCCAACAACATCCCGAACGACTATAGCCTGGGCCTCTCCGTGCAGGTGTTGGGCAGGCCCTTTCAGCGCATCAACCGGGCCGTGTGGGCGCTGACCGGAGCGGTGATCTATGTGCTGGTGGCCGTGCCTGCGTCTGGCAACTTTGATACGACACTCTCCAACTTCCTGCTCATCATTGCCTACTGGCTGGGTCCCTGGTCGATCATCCTCATTCTGGAACACGTCGTTTTCCGTCGCGGACACTATAACGTGGAAGACTGGAATACACCCGAAAGGCTGCCCATCGGCTGGGCTGCCGTCGTCTCCTTCCTCATCGGTCTGGGAGGCGTGTTGCTGGGCGCGGCCCAGGTCTACTATATCGGCCCTGTCGCCAGGCTGTTCAACGCCCAGTACGGTATGGACATCGGCTTCGAGCTGGGCGTCATCTTCGCCGCCGTCTCCTACCTCGTCCTGCGCCGCATCGAAATACAAAGTACGCGACGCTAGGGAAGCCAGAAGACGCGCCAGGGGGCAAGAGTCAAGCCAGACGACGAGCAGGCAAAAACTGGCCTGTTCGCCGTCTGGCCTCGCTCTCGTTGTACTTCGGCGCGGGCCTCGATGGCGGCCAGCAGGTAGGGCAGCTCAAAAGAGCCGTTGTACTTGACGCCATTGATAAAGAAGGTGGGCGTTCCCTCAACGCCGCTGCGCTCCCCGCTTTCGATATCTTCTTCATATACGCGGCAGGAAGGTGTGATTTGCCAGGTCTTGCTCGAATTTCTGGATGTTCAGGCCAATGTCCCTGGCGTTTCATCTAACTGTTCTATTACTCGATGGATTTCTATGCCTGTCGGGAGCAAAGAGCAAGGGAAGTGTTACAATAGGAAAGAGGATGTTGCAGGTAATAGAAAGGCAGTAATAGTATTGACAAAGTTGAAACGAGTGCTGGCGCGCAGGCCGCTGGGACTGGTGTTTGATATCGATGGCACGATCAGCCCGATAGCGCGTATCTCCGACGAGGCGCGGCTCTATCCGGGCGTAGCGGATCTGCTGGCGCGGGCGCAGCAGCACGAGGGCGTCCGCGTGGGCATTATTACCGGGCGCGGCCTGGAAAATGGCGCGGCCATTGTCAACGTCGAGGGGCTGACCTATATCGGCATTCATGGCCTGGAATGGAGCGATGGCCTGCCAGATACGCACGAGGTGCAGGTAGTGCCGGAGGCGCTGGCTTACCGGGAAGCAGGCGCGGCCCTGCTCGACCTTGTTGAGCGGCACAGGGATGAATTACCCGGCATCTACATCCAGCGCAAGCGGGTTGGCGGCACCGTCCATTACCGGCTCGCTTCCGATCCTGAAAAAGTGCGGGCGCGGCTGCTCGCGTTGCTGCAAGAACCGGCACGGCGGCACAACATCCGGCTGACCGAGGGGAAGCTGGCGCTGGAGATACGTGTGCCGCTGGAGATAGATCAGGGCAAGGGTATGGCGCTGCGCCGCTTCGTGCAACGTTTTGGCCTGCAAGGTGTCATCTTCGCCGGCGACGATCTGACCGATCTGGATGCCGTCATCGAGATACCACGCCTGCGTGACACAGGTGTCGATGCACTGAGCATTGTTGTCCAGCATGCCGATACGCCGCCCGCCCTGCTCGCTCACGCCGATCTGCTCGTACCGGGCGTCGAGGGCATGGCGGCGCTGCTGGAGCAAATTGTCGAGGAACTGTGATAAAGTCCGCGGACCGCCGCAGGCCAGCACCGCATCCACAGCCCACCGTGTAAACCCATCGCGTAGGCCCACCGTGTAGGCCCGCCGCCGCTGGCCTACACGGGTGGCCTGCACACCGGCGTGGCCTGTGGATGCGGTGACTGGCCTGCACCCGGTTTTTATCCTACACCCACCTCTTGCAGATCCATCGCCTCTTCTGCCGGTTCCTCAACAGCGGAGGCGGCTCGGTCGGCAAGTACCGCGTTGATGTCTTGAATTTGCCTGGTGAGCCAGCCGTTGAGATCGTTTTGCTCGACCTGCTGGCGGCCCTTTCTGGCTCGCCTTCGCCGTTCTGAAGCTGGCAGGGTCAGGGCTGTGTAGAGCGCCCGCGCCGTCTCGCCGACATCGATGGGTGAGGTCGGCAGCGCGGCCTTGCCCAGTTGCTCAAACGAGCCTGCCGTGCGCGAAAGAACCAGCACCCCATCACGCTCATTGACGACCGGCCCCTCTTTGCTGACCAGGTTCATACCGTCAATAATGGGGTTGACGAGCAGCACATCGTAGTAGCGCATGGCCGCCAGCGCGCGCGTGCGGTCGTTCTCAAAAAACGCTTCGATGGGCTGCCAGTCGTCTGTGCCGTAGCGTTGATTGATCTCCTCGATGGTTTTATGCACCTCGGCGGTGTAACGCTGGTAGACGGGTAGCGTCTGGCGGGACGGGACGAGGAAAGCCAGGAACTTGACCTTGCCGATCAATTCCGGGTGTTCATCCAGCACCTGCGCATACGCCTGGAAGCCGCGCACAATATTTTTTGTAGGATCAACGCGATCAACGCGCATGATTGTGCGACTGACGCCCAGATGCGGCTCGATCTTCGCGGCGGCACGCCTGCCTGCTGCACTCTGGATGATCCGCCTCTCCTCGGCCACCGAGATAGAGATGGGGTAGGCGCGCACCCGCGTGCAGCGACCGCGCCAGCAAATTTCTCCCGTCTCAAAACGAACCTCGGCCCCTTCGAGAATGCTGCGCGCCCCTTCAAGAAAGTTACGGGCGTCGCGTTGCGTCTGCAGGCCGATGATATCATTGCCCAGCAGTCCCTGGTAAATCGCCTGTGAGATATTGCCGGGCAGGAAGTACCAGACGCGAGCATCGGGCCAGGGAATATGAATAAATTGCTGCATCACCACCTCTGGATGGCACTGACGGATAATGGCCGGGGCCAGATACAGGTGATAATCGTGCAGCATGACGACCGGGGTCGAATCTTCACGCCCGATCTCCGCGCACACCGCATCGGCAATGGCCTGGTTGGCAACGCTATAGCCGTTTGCCCAGGCATCCTGCAGCCGCAGATCTGAGAGAGGGGGGTCGTTCGGGTTGTAGAGATAGTGCTGCAAGAACCAGAGGACCTGGTTGCTGACCCGATCATAATGCTTGCGATAGGCCATTTTCGGAATGGCTACGTAGCGCAACTGCATCTTCTGACCGCGTAGGGGAGACTGAATCAGGCCATCCCCGGCTTCTTTCAGGGCAAAACGGTCTCCCTCGGTCATGGCCATCGCTACCCAGGTGACGTCCATACGGTTTCCCGCGTCAATCAGCGCCGTCACCATCCCTCCGGCGCCGCGCCTGTACTTTAGCTGGTTTTCCTGCTTTAGATAAAATTCAACAGGGCCACGATTGGAAGCAATAATCAGGCGTTCGGCGTTGATCTGCTGCGGGTGCGTTTGCATTCGATCTATCATCATTTGCGTACTAGGCATGGGTTTATCCATCCTTTCCCTGTACTCTACTGTAGAAGCACTTGCCGTTCTCCGTTCCCGGCCAAAAATTTGCCTGCACTGGCTGTCGCTAACTGCTGTTCTCCTTGCTAACAAACCTTAAGCATTCGCACCCACTCATTGACACGTTTGAGAACGCTTTTTGTGGACATTCGCCACCGGTAACTGTCTGCTTCCTTGTATCATTACTATGATACCATAGAAGTATACGAACGGAGGGGATGCAGCGTAGTAGAATATCGATGGGATAGTTACGCGGAGGCCGGAAGACGAACCAGAGGGAGAAAGGACGAAGAGTATTATGGTACGCATAGATGGGCGGAGCGCGACCCAGTTGCGCCCGGTGCGCGTCAGCGTAGATTTTCTGGATTACGCGGAAGGGGCGGTCTTGATCGCGGCGGGCCAGACGCGGGTGCTGTGTGCGGCGACGGTGGAGGAGCGAGTGCCGCCCTTTCTGGAGGGCAGCGGGGGCGGCTGGGTGACGGCGGAATATAGTATGCTGCCTCGCGCCACGCTGACCCGCACCCCGCGCGAGCGTGAAGGGCGGATCAGCGGACGCACGCAGGAAATTCAACGATTAATTGGCCGCTCGCTGCGTGCCGCCGTTGATCTACACGCGCTGGGGCCGCGCAGCATCATCCTGGACTGCGATGTCTTGCAGGCCGACGGCGGCACGCGCACTGCCTCGATTACCGGCGCCTATATTGCATTGCACCGCGCCTGTTCGCTGATGGTGAGGCGCGGGCTGCTGCCGGTCAACCCGGTCAGGACGGCGGTCGCGGCGGTCAGCGTGGGCATCGTGGATGGCACCATGCTGCTCGATCTGAACTACGCCGAAGACTCACATGCCGACGTGGATTTCAATGTGGTGATGACGGCGCAGCACCAGTTTGTCGAAGTGCAGGGAACGGGCGAAGGCGGCGTCTTCGACCATGCCACGCTGGACAGGCTTGTCGGCCTCGCCGAGCAGGGCATCACGCAACTGCTCGAAATCCAGCAACAGTACATATAAATCCGAAAGAGTTCTCTCAATGCTATGAGAAGCGTCCCCGGACGTGTCATGCTGAGCGGCAATGAGCCGTTAGCCCTGAGTGCCGCGAGAGCGAAGCATCTGCGGCGAGCAAGCGGGGGAACTGAGAGACGGTACTTTTGTACCGCTCATCCCATTCTGACGCGTACCATTCGTTTGGTTAAGAAAGCGGCCAGACACCTGCCAGTTGTCTGCTTGCATGGCTGTATGATCGTATGGCCCATTATTACCGGAAAATAACAGAAACTTGTGCTTATTTCAGGGGCCGTGCTAGAATCTTCCTTCGAGAACCTGTAATAGAGCGTAGCGTACAGTCGCACCCGCCCTGTCGAACCGGCGATGGGGGCGAGAGGAGTTGAGAGTGAAAACGAAGATAGATCGGCGCTGGTTTATGCGCATCCTGGATTTCATCAATCCATTGCGCGATCCAAGCCTGATGGTAGCAGTCGTACTCACCTTTATCGAAGAGGCAGGCCAGCACGATGCCTGGTACTGGGTCATCGTCTTTGGCCTTGTCAACTGGCTGGCGGTGCGCGGGATCGTCTGGCTCGTCGTCAATTTCACCTTTGCTTTCACCTTTATCTCGCGCCGTCTCTGGTGGGCCATCCGGCACCCCCGCCTGGCGTGGCGTATCCTCGATGCTGTCGGGCATGAGGAGATCGTGATTGGCGGTCTGCCGACGATTGGAGAGGGGGTTGTGCTGCCCGACGGCACAACGATTATGAGTCCGGTGCTGGGAGCCAGCGGTATCCATGTAATCGGCGAACTGCCTGCCGGTACCGAGGTGCCGATGCTGGGCATGCCGGACGGCACAATGGTGCCCGATCTCTCTGCCCTGGCCAGTTCGGGCATTCTTGGCAATACCGGTGTCCTGCCCGCGCCGGGTATGGCCGGAGCCTCTGGCATGTATGCCGGGGCGACATCCCAGATGGGCAGCAATTTTGGCGGCCCGCCCAACACTGACAACTTCCCCACCGCCTTCCCCCAGCGCCCATCGGCAGAGGAGGAGCGGCTGCGCCAGCAGCTTGCCGCCTATATGCGCCTGATGGAAGACTGGATGCAATTCACCGAGGAAAAGTGGCGCACGGTCAGCGATAGCCAGCTGGGCTGGAAGCCGCTGCGCGGGCGCTGGGGTAGCTGGGATGATATCTTTGCGGATGCCTATGCCGCCAGGACTTCAGACCCGATGGCGCAGGCGGCCCAGGACGCGGGCGATGCGATGTCGCGGCGCTTTGACCACTCGAAGGAGAAAGGCTCCGCCGCCTCGGCTGTTGCCTGCTTCCTGCGCGATATGATGACGCTGCGGCGCGGCCTGGAAATGATGCAGCGGCAGGTAGAGCAGGGGGAGGCTTCACCCGCCGATCTCGCCGCTCAGCCAACCAGCTCGTTCAACCGGTCGAGCGGGCCGCTGCGCGGCTTCGGAAACGCTCACGGTGCGACAGGCGGCACCGGCAATGGCCTGCGCGGCCCGTTGATTCGCCGCCCAGCGCAAATCTTTGTTGACGCAGATACGCAAAAATAACGATAGAAGAGCATAGAACGAATAGAGTGGAAGGCATGGATAGAGAATTCCCCAGGCTGGTACATGTGCGCCCGGAACTGGATCGCATGGCAGAGTATATTCCGGGCGAGTCGCTGGAAGCCTTCAGCGCCCGCACAGGCATTCCCGTTGAGAAGCTGATCAAGCTCAATAGCAATGAGAGCCCCTATGGCCCGGCCCCATCGGTGTTGCAAGCTCTGGGCGACCATCGCAACTACAATATCTACCCCGATACCAATGCCACCGCTCTACGCGCCGCCCTTGCCGAATACACCGGCCTCGACAGCCGCTACATCGTCCTCAGTCACGGCAGTAACGAACTCATCAACCTGCTCTGGCATATCTTTCTCTCGCCGGGTGATACCATCATCTGCTGTCCGCCCACCTTCTCGCTCTATACCTTCGTCACCACCCTGTGCGGCGCCTATGTCGTGGAGGTGCCGCGCACGCCCGACTATGAGATCGATGCCAACGCTATTCTGGCCGCGTTGACACCGGAGAGCAAACTGATCGTCCTCTGCTCGCCCAATAACCCGACCGGCAATCCGGTGAGCGAAGAGGATATGCTGGCGCTGCTGGAAACGGGGCGTATTGTGGTGGTGGATGAAGCCTATGTTGAGTTTTCGCAGCGGCCTCGCGGCTTCGCCCACCTGGTGCCGCAGTATCGCAACCTGGTGGTGCTGCGCACGTTCAGCAAATGGGCAGGGCTGGCGGGCCTGCGCATCGGCTACGGTCTTTTCCCGCAATGGATCGTCGATTATCTGCGGCGGGCGCAATGCCCCTTCGAGGTCAACGTTGCCGGCCACATCGCCGCCATCGAGACGCTCAAGCAGCGCGCATATACAGAGGAACGGGTGCGCCGCATTATCGAGGAGCGCGAGCAGCTTTTCGCGGTACTCGCCGGCCAGTCCTACCTGGAGCCATTGCCGTCGCAGGGCAACTTCATTATGGCCCATGTCTGTGAGGAAGAGGTGAAGATGGAGCAGGTGCGCGCCACCGTTGAGGCTCACGGCATCCTCTTACGCTACTTCAACCACCCCTACCTGCGCGATTTCCTGCGTGTCACCGTCGGCCTGCCCGAACACACCGCCGCCCTCGCCCGCGCCTTGAGCGAAGTCCAGCAGGGCAAACTGCTACCCACTGCGCAGTAAGAGGTCGCCCTACAGGCCAGCCGCCTACCAGGCCACCCCAGGCCGCCTACCAGGCCACCCCAGGCCGCCCCAGGCCACCCGCCAGGGGTGGCCCTACTATAGACGACCCCACCCCGGACTGCACGAAACATCCCGTGTATAGTAGGGCCACCCCTGGCGGGTGGCCTGC
>CADDYT010000183.1 GCA_902810755.1 Chloroflexota bacterium | reverse complement strand
TGATGACCTCTGACGTTTCTGTCATACTCGAAAAAGGATCTGGCAAAGTGAGCCATGTACGTGCTGTAGACATTTTCTGCTCCTACTATTTTTTTGTCTATGCCTGTGAAAAAAACCAGTGGTTAGAGCGAAGCCAGCGACAGATGAGGCTGATAGTGAATGCATAATACGGGTTTGTCGGCGGCCCGCTCTGTTGCAGAATCATGCCGCTACGCAGCCGTTCGAGATGGCCCCTGGCAACAGGCATCGATAAGTGGGCGTGCGAAGCGATTTTCTTCAGCTGGACGGGTTGATTTGTATCGTCGGTTAAGGCAATGATGCTTTCCAGTATACGCAGTTCTTCCCTGTTTTGCAGTTCTCTTGTAAGATAATCAAAGTTCTGGCGAAAGCCGCTTTCTGCGATCAGGGCATTCACGATCACATCAAGGTCTTCATCTGTGACTTTCTGCTTATACGTGTCACCATTGAGATAGTGGACAAGCTGCTGGCCGATCAGCGTCATGAAGTAGGGATTGCCACCGGTGAGGGCAATGGTCCGCGCAACGGTGTTAGGGTGGATAATAATTTGTTGTTCTCGCAGGGGATCAACCAGCAAGTGTTCCGCGCTCTCCTCATCGAGAAAGCCCACAGGCAGCGGCGTTGTGAAGCTAAATGTGTTGGCGATATCTTTTGAGGCGAGCGTCTGGTGCGAGCTGGTAGGGAGCGCGAAGATCAGGCTCAGTTGCGCGATATCGACCATTAAATCTTTCCAGAAGGTAAAGAAGCCGCGTTTGAGCGTGCCATAATCGTAAGATTCTAGCGCGCCGCCGAATTCATCCAGAGCCAGGATCAATCGACTATCGGGAACCTGCCCGGTGCAATCCTGTAAGAAGCGCCTGAAACGAACCTGGGGGTCGCTATCCCGGTAGGCATTCCACGCGGGCGCAGATCGTTGTAATTGATTCTGAAACTCCCAACCTATTCTATCGGCCAGTTGCTGCAAAATCGCCTCTTCCGAAAGCTGAGTGGCATTTTGCAGAGAGAAGAGAACGCCCCAGAAGGGTGGAAAAACGTAGCGGTCGATAAAGTTTTTACAGATTGATGATTTGCCTGAGCGGCGCGGCGCGTAGAGAATAATCGCTTTGCCACGTTCGCTTTCGCATAATTCGCGCTGCAAGAACTGGTTTTCATGCGACCGACCGAAAAACATTTTGGCCGTTGCCGGACGAGAGATATCATAGGGGTTGCGTAACACAAAGGTACGTGGCTGCAACGTCGCGATCGCCTCTTCCCAGCCCCTTCTTACGACTGTGACTGTTCTGGACGTGGTATGGTGCTGATGCCACTGCTTCTGCAATCGCTCGTAGACCGCTCTGGAAGTATCGGAAGCGTTGATTTCGACCTGTAGCACGCTCTCAATCTTCCGTAATTGCTTGCGTATATCCAGCACATCTTCGTCACTATAGGCTTCTATAGTGAAATGGATATGCGCCTCCTTAAATTTGAGGATGGCTTCAGCACTAAGGGAGAGCAGCGCGCATTGGTGTCGGCGCAGTTCTCTGGTCAGGTCATAGATCAGGCCGCTACGATCCTGGGCAAGTATATAAAAAGCCACCGTAAATGCGGGTGGTTGCAATTGCCAGGCCATTGAGAGCAATTCCGAGTGATGCCCGTTTGTACGCGCAAGCAGGAAAGGACACGTCTGTTTATGGACGACCAGTTCGCCATTGGGCTTGAGCAGGCCCATGATTCTGGTGTCTCGCGGGTACGTCGGGTTGCAGGAATTGCAGAAGTGCTGGCGATAGTAGACTCTTCTCTTTGTAACCAGTGGCTCATCCACCACCGCTATCCAGCTTCCCCTCCCTGTAGTTATGCCTGTACCTGCCCGCTGCATTTCCTTATGCTTTTCAATCTGTTGAATGATGTGTTGCGCGGCCCATTTCGGGGCATAATGAGGCTCTTTCCTTTCGCCCAGCCCTTCCAGATACTCCTGCACAGTTCCCAGCTTATGCCGTTTGACCAGGAAGGATAATTCCTGCCTCAGTTCTTCTGGTGGGAGAAAGTAGTCCTGTTGTTCCAGTACCTGGCTCAGCAGTTCATAGCCGCTGCGATCAAGAATGCGTCTGCTGAGTGCGTCTCGTATATTTCTATGCGCGTTTGGTGTGATTGCATAGCTCTGGTCCAGCCAGTATTCCTGAACCTGAATGTCTTTCGAGGTGAGAATTTCTACAATATCGCCAGCGTTCAGTATGCGGTAAAGCTGAGCTTTGCGGTTGTTGATAAACGCTTCGACTGCGTGTGCGCCGGTGGCCGGGTCGAGGGCGAAGGCGAAATCGAGGGCGGTTGCCCCCTTTGGCAGGCTGATAGGAGTGCGGTCTTTGCTATAGACGGTGATAGGTGCAGGTATATCGGATAGCTCCTGCTCGCTTTCAAAACTCTCTAAGATGGTTTGAAAGGCCCGTCCTTCCGTGCTATTCCACAAGTCCTGTGGGTACTCCTGCCGGAGTGAAGGCATATCCAACGTGTAAAGCTGGTAGCAGGGGGGATAGAGGCAGCCATAGTTGGTGATAGCCTGCATGATGGGAGTAGCGATCTGCAACTGACAGACAGGCGAGGGAGGGCTTTCAACCGGTTGAAAGCTCTGCGCGCGCAGCTTGCGAGCATTAAGCACCAGTCCCAGAGCGATATGGCTGCAACCATTTGGTTTGGGATTGGCAACCAGATCACTCACGCGATCCTGGATGTGGCCGAGCTGGCCGAGGATGCCAAATGCCTGGTAGCAATCCGCGACGGTGGGAACGAGGACATCGAAGGTGACAAGGTCGAAGCCCGTCAACTGCGTTTTCTCTGAGGTGATGGTGCTATGCGCATCCTGCACGCGCCGTTTCAGCCCGGCTACGCCGCAGGGTGTGTAGATGACTTCGATTGGCTGCCCGGTGTTGCGCCGGTAGCAGGTCTTAAGCAAGTGCCGTACCTGCTCTAGTTGTGCCGCGCTCTGTTCCAGAATGTGTTGATGTTCCTGGCGGTCTTCCGCAAAACCAACCGGGTTGTGGAGTTGCTCAATCAGGTCTTCGATTTCCCGCTTCACCAGCCACATGCCCAGGCGTTTGGTGATATTGAGCAGAGTATGTCCCACCCCTTCAATGATAAGGAGCTTCTTGCCTCTGTATGGCTGCCCGGCGCTTTGTTGCGCCAGGGCGCGCATGGCCTCGTAGTAGATCGCGACGGCCACCAGCAAGGCGCCGAGATCGCGGTAGGGGGGCGTGAGCAGGGGAGGCAGGGTGTCCTGCTCGATATAGCGGGCATAGAGGTCTGCCGCGTCCATATGATTGAGAATACGCTGCGCGCCGGGCAGGTTGGCCTGCCGGATCTGCTGCTTGCCCTCTTCATATTCCCAGAGGTGACCGGCCATCACCACTTCCCAGGGCAGCCCCCACGAACGCAGGCGGTTGCCCACGTCGGAAGCATTATATTTGACCCCCAGCACATAGGCGCGCAGCGAGCCTTTCATCTGCTCGGCCAGACGGGCCGCCAGCGCCATCCATGTTTCAGGAAGTGGCTCCGGCCTCGGTTCCCAGGGCCGCAGGTCCGTCTCAATCACAATAATTACCTCTTTTTCAGCAGAAACAGAGAGACTTTTTTACGATTACGCCTGCTACATTTAGCATATGCCGCGTTTGTGCATATTGTCAAGTCTTTTTGCCGCCGACATGGTCACTTTTTCACTCATTCCCGTCTGAGGTTTACCGTACAGACTTTTTGATGGATGATACTATTGTTCGTTATAATAAATGTACGTTCCAGGATAAAAATTTTTCACACAAACTTCTGGAAAGAACAAAAGCAGGGAAGAAAAAATTGTTCTATGGTAAAATTGCACAAAATTTTTTCAAAAATGAAAAATACTTATGGTAATATCTTGAATTATTACGAATAATGACGTATAAATATATTACGTAGTAATGATTGGGGGTGGCTACCTGTAGACCTGCTGCGACAGCGTGAGCGCATTGGAGGCAACAATGGCGACATCCAACTGGCCAGGCCCATCCGCCTACGATGATGACCCTGGTGGCGACGAGATCAACAGCTTTCTGGAGTGCTACCTTCCGTATATTCTTGCCTTAGCGCGTGGCGAAATTCCCGGTCTGTTCGGTTACGCTGATAGCGACGATCTGGCTCAGGATGTGTTGATCAAGCTGTGGCGGGTCTTGCTGGATCACGCCATTGAGTCGCCGGTGGCCTATATCCGGCGTGCTGTCCATAACGAGAAGGTAGGGATGGCGCGCAGGTACAGGCCATATCACTACCTGGTAAGGGATGAGGAGGGTGAGGTCAGGCAGGGCGATGTCATGGTGGCGCCCGGCGAAGCATTCAAGAATCCAGAAGAGGTGTACATCGAGAAGGAGGCTCTGCGCGAGCGTGTGAATGCTTTGATTGACGGGATCCATAAATTGCACCCGCGTCAGAAACTTGCCGCGACCTGTGCGATGCAGGATTGCGCCAGGGATGTTCCCGCTATGAGGGAGACGCTCAGGGAGCGAGAGATGGACGGGGAAGGCTGGTCGGAAGACGAGTACGAACGGCACTTGCTTCAGTCCTCGTTCTCGCCCGCGCGCCGCAAGCTGAAGCGATTGCTCAAGGAGCAGGAGAAATGAGGAGAGGGGACGGGTACCTCTTGTACCCGTCCCCGCAGGCCACCGGCAAGAGGTGGCCCTACTATATTGAGCTATCAGACAGGCGTGGATGTGCTGACTATGAACGCCGGCAGGCCACCGGCAAGAGGTGGCCTGTGGAGTGGGTCGTCTAGAGTAGGGCCACCTCTTGCCGGTGGCCTGTGGGTCGGGCGCGGGCTTATGTGAACGCCTGTGGGGCTAGACCATTGGCAGATGTTCGATATGAAGCTGGCGTTCGCGCTCTTCGGGCGGTATGCGCCCGGCGGTGAGGCGGGAAATGGCTGCGCCAATGCGTTTGATGCCTTCCTCAATGTATGTCTCTTCGGAGGAGGCGAAGCAGAGGCGGAAATGCTGCTTGCCACCGCCATCGACGTGGAACGGCTCGCCGATGACGAAGGCGACGTGGTCGCGGGCGCACTCGCGCAGCAGGCTGCGGGCGCGCATGTCGCTGGGCAGGCGGCACCAGAGATGAAAGCCGCCCTGTGGGCGATTGACGCGCACGCTGGTAGGCCAGTGCTTGCCGATAGCCTCTAGCATCAGGTCGCGTTTCTCCTGATAGCGCCGCCGGACGTGTATGAGATGGTCGTCGAGCAGGTTGCGCTGGAGAATCTCCGAGACGAGCCACTGGCCGAGCGTGTTGGTGTTGAGGTCGAAGATTTGCTTGTGCAGGGTGAGTCGCTCGATCAACGGTTCCGGCGCGGCCAGCCAGGCCACGCGCAGGCCGGGAGCGAGCAGCTTGGAATAGGTACTCAGGTAGAGAACCTGGCCGTTGCTATCAAGCGCCTTGAGCGGCTGCGGCGGCTTGCCCTCGAAATACATTTCGCCATAGGGGTCGTCTTCCAGAATGGGCGTCTGATAGCGGCGGGCGAGCAGGAGCAGGCGGCGACGGCGATCGGGCGACATTACCACGCCGGTCGGGTTGTGAAAGGTGGGCTGCGTGTAGATGAGGCGAGGATGATGCCGCGCCAGCACCGATTCGAGCAGGTCGACGCGCATACCGTCGCTGTCGGTCGGCACGCCGAGGACGCGCGCGCCCAGCGCGCGGAAGGTCTGGATGGCCCCCAGATAGGTAGGTACTTCAACCACCACCTCGTCACCCGGCCTCAGTAGCAGGCGTCCGAGCAGGCCGATGCCCTGTGTTGAGCCAGAGAGAATGAGTATCTGGGAGGTATCGATAATGACGCCGCGCTTGCGCATCCGGGCGGCGATGGCGCGGCGCAGGCTGTGCAGCCCTTCGACCGGGCTGTAGCTCAACGCGCTCTGCCGCGAGGCATTCAGACCGTCATCGAGGATGGAGCGCAGCAATTCGACGGGCAGCAGGTTTTGCGCCGGCGTTCCCGCTGCCAGTGAGATGACCTCTTTTTGCTCACCTGCCGAAGCCAGTTCGTTGAGTATGCGCGCATCCGGGCCGAGCAGGTCAAGTTCGCTGGCGGGCAGACCAAAGAGCCAGGAAGGCACATCATCCTCGAAGCTCTCCTCGCGCTCGCGCTGGTTGTAGCTATTGCGTCTGACCAGCGTGCCACGCCCCACGTGTCCCTCGATGAGTCCTTCGCTGGCAAGCTGGTTGTAGGCGTTCATAACCGTTGTGCGGTTGACCCCCAGCTCGCGGGCCAGCGCGCGCTCGGTTGGCAGGCGCACGCCTTCGGCCAGTTCGCCCGAAAGAATAGCCTCGCGCAGCTTCTGACAGATTTGCTGGTACAGGGGTACGCCGTTCTCCCGTTCCAGTTGTATCAATGAACTGATGGGAGCGGTAAACAGGGGCAATGATGCATTTGTCTGCTGTCTCATGATAGCACTCCGTTCTCGATTGGTTCATACCAATGTAGTGTAAAACACACGAAAAGCCTTTTGCAAGCGCCAATTGGCAGGGAAACAACCAGGCCAATTCAATTTGCTACAATAGTAGAAAGATATTCTTTCGCCCATGTCATGCTGAGGGAGGCGAAAAGCAATGGAGATAGAACAGCGCATAGAGCAGGTGCGCAATGATCGGGAACATGGGTCGCGCTGGCTGGTGCGCGAGACGATCTCGATACTGAGAGATATCGCGCTGGATGAGTCAATGACGCCGGATGGGCGGTTGCGAGAGCTTCAGCGCGCTGGCGTGGAGCTGGCACAGGCGCGCCCGGCGATGGCCGCTATCGGCGGAGCGGTGGCGCGCATTCTCAACGCCCCCGGCGGATTGTCCGGTATGGCGCAGGAGGCCGACGAGTTGCTGGTAGTCTATGATGCTGCGCCGGAGCGTATTGCTGGCTTTGCCTGTCCGCTCTTGCAGGGGACGCTGATGACGTTGAGCATTTCCGGCACCGTGCTGGATGTCTTGCGCGCCTGTGCCGCAACCATCGAGCGGGTCATCGTGCTGGAAAGCCGCCCGCGCTACGAGGGACGCGAGACGGCGGCTGAACTGGCGAAGCGCGGGATAGCGGTGACATTGATTACCGACGCGCAGGCCGATATTTTCCTGCCGTTCTCTCAGGCCGTTGTCGTCGGCGCGGACAGCGTGCTGGCGGATGGAGGGGTACTCAACAAGGCAGGTACGGCCCTGCTGGCGTGGGCTGCGCGCGGCCACAATGTCCCTTTCTACGTCCTCTGCGAGACGCTCAAGATTTCTCCGCAGCACTGGACGGGCGACCTCTCGAAGCTGGAGGAGAAAGAGGCTGAAGAGGTGCTGGAACAGCCTCTCGCGGGGGTCAGCGCCCGCAATTTCTACTTCGATTACACACCCCCGCAACTGGTGACAGGAGTGATTACGGAGCGCGGCATCCTGGACAGGCAGCAGATAGAGCAGATTGCGTCGGCGCTGAAGCCAGTCTGCTAGCTCTGCCTTATAGGCTGGCAGTCCTATTGATTTGGTAAGAGAGCCGTCTTTCAGTATGCTATATAGTAGCGGCACTGAAGGGTTGTATGGCCGCTGTGGAATGTTGTGGTTGGGAGGGAAATGGATGGAGCAAGAGGAAGACTTTTACCGGCTTGAGGATGGACAGGGGAACGGGGGCGCGGCCTTCCCGACGAAGGCGCCGACGGCCCCACCGCTGCCGGAGGAATGTGAAGAGGATGAGGGGCAGGCCATCACCATGGTGGAGGCCACGCCTCTGCCGCTGCAAGGGCAGGGTTTCGATGAGGGCGCGCCTGAGTTTATGTGGCTCTTTGAATACGGGCTGGAGATGGATAGCGCCGTGTTGAACGCTCCGGAGAAGTTGGATGGTGCCGCGCTTTACTACGGCCCGGCTGTGCTGAAGGGCTATCGCGTCGCGCTGGATGCCATTGAGACAGCAGAGGGCAAGCCATTGCCAACGCTGCTGCCTGATGGTGGGCGCGACGCAACCGTCTGGGGCGTTCTCTACCGCGTGCCGACGCGGCTGACGAAGCGTGGAGAGGGAGGAGTTTCGCAGCTGGATGCCGTTCACTTTGCCGCACCGCCAGCGCCGTTGTTCTCCAGCAGAACGGTCGTAGTACATGAATCGTATCGCGGGCGGGCAGTTGCCTGCACGACGTATATGGCGACCCCTGCCGCCCTGGAGCAGTTTCACCGCCGCCAGGGAGAGCATATCGACACGGCCTTTGCGCAGCGTTTGCTGGAAATTGCTCGCCAGCGCGCTTTGCCAGACGAGTATGTACAGAGACTTTGTTCGCAGGCGGAAAAGCTGGCAGGGGAGCCGCCTGCGGCTCCAGCGCAGGCAACTACGTCTGAAAAACCTGTAGCTCCCGCCCCCGGACAGGAGCAGGATACAGAGCCGCTGCAGGTGCTGGCTGACAGAGACAAAGCTCCCGCAGAAACAGAAACGGATATGGTAGCAGGCCAACCGCATGGCGGTATGATGGCGTTTGCTGTCTACCTGGCGACGCTCTTGCTGCTCGTGCTGGCGCTGGCGGTCTTGCAGGGGATGGGCCTCGCCGACGCCGTTTTCACCGCCAGCTTTACTCCCCTCGGCATTCCCTGGTTTATTCTGGTCTATGGCTTGCTCGGCGGCTGTGTGAGCAGCATCATCTCGCTGGGCAGGCGCGGGCTGGCAGCGCCGCCACCTTTTGTCCTGATTACCTGGTTTACGCGCCCCTTTATCGGCGCTCTGCTGGCTATGCTGGCCTATCTGCTGCTCAATAGCGGCCTGCTGGCCCTCAACGGCAGTGCCAGCCAGCACGCGGCGCTCTTCTCCCTGCTGGCCGGCCTCGCCGGACTGGCCGAAGGCTGGCTCTTTCGTCCCGGACGCCGCTAATCACAGCATTGCAGGTGCTGGCTTGTAGAAGCTATGAGATATGTGTACAATGGAAGGAGAAGACCTCTTTTTGCTCGAAGGGTAGATAGTTGCCAGCGCGTCAGGAGGATGAGACCATGCAGACCTACATTAGTCTGGTGAATCTCACGGAGCAGGGAGTCCGTGACATCAAAAATGCCGCAGAACGATTACGCGAGTTTGACGAAGCCGCACGTGAGGTGGGAGGAAAGCTGGTGGGGTTTTACCTCGTCCTGGGCCAGTATGACTATATCGTGATTACCGAGGCTCCCGACGATCAGACGGCGGCGCGCCTGATTCTTGGCACGATCGCGAAGGGGACGGTGCGCACGCAAACCATGCGCGCCTTCCCCCGCGAAGAGTTCGAGAACCTGGCGCGCGATATGCCGTGAAACTCACATATCTCTACTGGAGAAGATGGCGCGCACGAGGCGTTCGGGATCGTGGCGCGCCAGCGAGTCGTCTTCCAGGTTCAGCCGCTCGATGGTCACGTTTGGCACGAGGCGCGAGAGGCGGGCGCGGTCAACCGCTACCGGCTGGCTGATTTGCTTGGCATACTCGCTCAGCACGTTTTGTGGAAAAGAGCCATCATTGACCAGTACACGGTCAACGCGACCGCCCAGGTACCGGTGAATCTCGGCGACGAAATCGGAGGCGCGATAGTTGTCTGTCTCGCCGTGCTTGGTCATCAGATTGCAAATATAAATCTTCTCGGCATCAGATTCGCGCACGGCGCGGGCCAGGTCTTTGACCAGCAGATTGGGGATCAGGCTGGTGTAGAGGTCGCCAGGGCCGATGATGATGGTATCGGCGCGGCGCACGGCACGGATGGCCAGCGAGCAGGCTGGAGCGTTCGCGGGTATCAGATGTAGCTCTTTGATGGGCGACAGCGGCCCCAGTTCCTTTTTGCCCCTGGTGTCAATATCGGTCTCGCCGCAGATGGTCGTGCCATCTTCCAGGTCGGCGCAGATCGTCGTCTGTTCCAGCGTGACGGGGATGACACGCCCTGCCGTGTTGAGCAGTTCCTGTGCATCCTCAATGGCGAGCAAGAGGTCACCATTGTTGATATCCTGCAAGCCCTTCAGGATGAGATTGCCCAGGCTGTGGCCGCTCACACCCCCGCTCACTTCCTGCCGGCGTCCGTCCGGGGCTTCCTCGCTGTTCTGAAAGCGGTGCATGAAGACTTCGCGCCACAACGCGCCGTTGCGGGCCAGAGCCACCAGCGACATACGCAGGTCGCCCAACGGCAACTGGCGGCGAAACTCATCCATCAGGCGACGCGAACTGCCCCCACTATCTGACATGGTGACGATGGCGCTGATATTAACCGGATATTTCTTGAGGTGGGAAAGAAAAGAGAAGGTACCCGACCCGCCGCCAATAGTCACGACACGCCGCCCGGCAAAAGAATCTCCAAAGCGTTGATTTGCTGGCAAAGTGCTGCTCCCGTTACTCATTTCAGGTTCTTCATTCAAAATACGACTCCTCTTCCAAATGTACCATATTACCACTAAACTCTCAACACATACTTGCGGGGTTGCGGGGATATAGCTGATTATCCTCACCAACCCTGCTCCTCTCTCTCAATGCGTTGAAAAATGCCTCTTCCATCCCCCTCGTATCATCGCCTGCACCGAATAGTCTACCATGTCCCCTTATCCCACGCAAGCAAAGATGACTTTCTGCTTCCCCCATAATCATAACGATATACTTTATTGCTTATAAATAATTATATATATCTATCTTGATCAATTTATAAGATCGCTATCATTAGATGATATAACCGAAAAATATCCGATAGAAATTGCAATAATTTCTCCCCTCAGTATCACATAAATAATGGAACGGATGAAGGCTATCCCGACCGAAGACGTATCGCCTGCAAGAGATCGGGCAAGAAAAGAGAGGAGAAGGACATTCAATGGTAGCAACAACAGCGCGCACCGTGCGCAAAAGTCTGCTGACAGCCTTTATGGCGCTGACGATGATGGTTGGCCTGATTACCGGCCTCACTCACATCAACGCTGCGGCTTTGCCGCACACGAGCGGTGTCCATACCGGTCATGTGCAACTGGCCGACTGGTGTCCAGCGCCCCCGAAGATCTGCTCTCCGAGCAGGTAATCTCACCTGTTTGTTGAAGCAGCGAAGGCAATGTAAGACAGATAGAGCTTGCTGAGGACAGCAAGCTCTATCTGTCTCCCGGAAATTCTACCCTATCTTCACCGTT